>NZ_JBFTPP010000047.1:0-327 GCF_056398545.1 Terrabacter sp. 01T434 | reverse complement strand
CCGGCGTTGGAGGTAGCGCGGCGGATCGCGGTCGACCGCCGCGCGGTGGGACGATGGGCCAAGGTGGCCGGCATGACCTTTCGGTGGGGCCCGTCGGTGGCCTCGCGCGCCCTGCCGCACCGGTGAGCGAGGGCGACTGGACCGACGCGCGGGGGCGTCTGACCGAAGCCGGCCGGGCCGTGATCGCGCTGCGGCTGGGCGAGGGCCACCGCCCGGCCCGGATCGCCGCGGAGCTGGGCGTGCACCGATCCAGCGTGACCCGGGAGCTGGCCCGCAACCGCGTCGGCGGGGTGTACTCGGTCCGGATCGCGCAGCAACGCACCCACG
>NZ_JBFTPP010000046.1:0-360 GCF_056398545.1 Terrabacter sp. 01T434 | reverse complement strand
GTCACCGGCGACACCCGCGAGCTCGCGATCACCGGTCTCTTCGTCGCGATCGGCCACGACCCCCGCAACGAGCTCGTCACGGGCGTCGTCGAGACCGACGACGCGGGCTACGTGCTCGTCGACGGCCGCTCCACGCGTACCAACCTGCCCGGCGTCTTCGCCTGCGGCGACCTCGTCGACCACACCTACCGCCAGGCCATCACCGCGGCCGGCTCCGGCTGCGCCGCCGCCCTCGACGCCGAGCACTACCTCGCCGCCCTCGAGGACACCGCCACCCCCGCCGAGGCCGCTGCCGAGGCCGCCCTCATCGACGAGACCGACTCCGGCGCGATCCCCGACCCCCGCGCCACCGTCGGCGCC
>NZ_JBFTPP010000045.1:0-364 GCF_056398545.1 Terrabacter sp. 01T434 | reverse complement strand
TCTTGATACTTGAGGGATAACGTGGATTTCAAAAAGTGGCTCGAAGCCTTGTGGCAGTAGGCTTGGAGTGGGTTTTGGAGTGTGAAAGAAATTTGTAAGATCGGGTATCTATTGACAAAAAAAATCCTCTTGTTAAGTTTGCAATTGTCTAGGTCGCAAAAAATAACAAGAGGATCACGTTTTCATGGATAATGTAGGTAATAAAAATAATAAAGTCAAGTACGAAAACTTGGCGGATCGATCTGATAAAGATCAAATATGGGATCATCACAGAAAAGAAACAGATCTTGTTTCTGTTTTATA
The DNA here is from genome assembly GCF_056398545.1 of Terrabacter sp. 01T434. Taxonomy (NCBI): domain Bacteria; kingdom Bacillati; phylum Actinomycetota; class Actinomycetes; order Micrococcales; family Intrasporangiaceae; genus Terrabacter; species Terrabacter sp. 01T434. The sequence goes on along the minus strand of NZ_JBFTPP010000045.1, from coordinate 61 downwards.
TGAACAGGAAAAAGAGTTTTATCGTTATTTCGAAAGAATGGAAGATTGTTCCGGTCGTTTA
>NZ_JBFTPP010000044.1:0-366 GCF_056398545.1 Terrabacter sp. 01T434 | reverse complement strand
GGGTATGGCTGTTCGCCATTTAAAGTGGTACGCGAGCTGGGTTTAGAACGTCGTGAGACAGTTCGGTCCCTATCTGCCGTGGRCGYTKGAGATTTGAGRGGGGCTGCTCCTAGTACGAGAGGACCGGAGTGGACGMAYCWCTGGTGTTCSGGTTGTCAYGCCARTGGCAYTGCCSGGTAGCTAWRTKCGGAAKAGATAASYGCTGAAAGCATCTAAGCACGAAACTTGCCCCGAGATGAGTTCTCCCTGAGACTTTAAGTCTCCTGAAGGAACGTTGAAGACGACGACGTTGATAGGCCGGGTGTGTAAGCGCAGCGATGCGTTGAGCTAACCGGTACTAATGAACCGTGAGGCTTAACCTTACAA
>NZ_JBFTPP010000043.1:0-374 GCF_056398545.1 Terrabacter sp. 01T434 | reverse complement strand
GGTCCTCGCCGTATTGCCTCTTGGCCCGCCGTTGCCGCAGCAGGTCCCAGCACTGGTCGAGGTCTTCCTCGAGCTGCCTGAGCCGGAGCCGGTCGGGGACGTGGTCATGGTCGGCGCTCGCGGATTCCGCCTGCTCCCTGAGGTCGCGCTCCTCATCGACCAGGGCGGTGATGCGTTGGAGGATGTCGCGTTCGTCCATGGTGTCCTTCTTCCTGCTTCGAACCGCGGTGGGTACCTGCCAGCGTAATCACGGGTGTGCGCCGTGGCCAGAGCGCGCTGGGCGGGCGGACCCATCCCTTCGGAGGGGTCCGCCCGCAATCGTGCCCCAAGTGCGGGCGCGTCCGGCAGTTGCTTGGCCTTGCGACTGCTTAGGC
>NZ_JBFTPP010000042.1:0-381 GCF_056398545.1 Terrabacter sp. 01T434 | reverse complement strand
CCACGATGCTGCGGATTTTCGCGTAGTCCTCCGCCTCGCCGCGGTCTGCCAGGTCGCCGGTGAAGACCACAGCCTCGGGGCGCGCGCCGGAGGCACGGACTTCGTCAAACAGTTCCCGCAGCCGGGCGTCGCTATCGACGACGCCGTGCAGCGGGTCCGTGCCGCCCAGCAGATGGGCGTCACTGAAGTGGAGTAGGAAATGACGCGGCCGGGGGTGTTCGGCCTCGATGAGTTCCATCGCTACCTTCTTGGTTGGGTGGAAGCGGTTGCCTCCAGCGTCCCTCTCACATCTATCCAACCAGAGATTCGGTCCGCGATGCGCAAACCCCAGTAGGCATGTTTCCGGCTGGCCGATATTCGGGTACTCCGGCGGACGCATAC
>NZ_JBFTPP010000040.1:0-399 GCF_056398545.1 Terrabacter sp. 01T434 | reverse complement strand
GCGTGAGGGTGGGGCGATCCGGTTCTCGCTGTAGGCGGTCAACCCGAATTCCGGCACCTGCGTCTTGCCCAGGGAGACTACACCCGCATCCTTCAACGCCGCGGCGAGGGCGCCGTCAGCCGGGGCCGGCTTGTGGTCCAGGGCGGCACTGCCGTGGGTGGTGACGACGCCGGCGACGTCGGTCAGGTCCTTGAAGGCGGTGGGCATGCCGTGCAGCAGCGGGAGGGCAGCCGTGCCGTCGCCGCCGGGGGCTGCCTCGCGGGCGTACCGGCGGTCCGCGGCGTCTGCGTCCCGGAGGGCGTCGTCCGCCGTGACGGTGATGAACGCCCCGAGGCCGGGGTTCGCGGCCTCTATCCGTTCGAGAAAATGGGCCGCGGCCTGCCGCGCGGACAGCTCGCC
>NZ_JBFTPP010000039.1:0-400 GCF_056398545.1 Terrabacter sp. 01T434 | reverse complement strand
GCGACGGCTTCTTCTTCCGCGACCAGGACATCGCCGTCGTCGGCGGCGGCGACTCCGCCATCGAGGAGGCGACCTTCCTGACGAAGTTCGCCCGCACCGTGACGATCATCCACCGCCGCGACGAGCTGCGCGCGAGCAGGATCATGGCCGACCGGGCCCACGCGAACGACAAGATCCGCTTCGCGTGGAACTCCGAGGTCGCCGAGATCCACGGCGAGGGCAAGCTCAGCGGTGTGACGCTGCGCGACACGGTCACCGGCGACACCCGCGAGCTCGCGATCACCGGTCTCTTCGTCGCGATCGGCCACGACCCCCGCAACGAGCTCGTCACGGGCGTCGTCGAGACCGACGACGCGGGCTACGTGCTCGTCGACGGCCGCTCCACGCGTACCAACCTGCC
>NZ_JBFTPP010000038.1:0-421 GCF_056398545.1 Terrabacter sp. 01T434 | reverse complement strand
CTGTAATAGTGTTCCGGCGGTGACCTACTCTCCCACACCCTCCCGGGTGCAGTACCATCGGCGCTGTGGGTCTTAGCTTCCGGGTTCGGAATGGTACCGGGCGTTTCCCCCACGCTATGACCGCCGTAACCTTGTGTCCGCACCCTGGCCCGGTGAGGGGCTTGGGGTGGGAAGTTTTTGGGTTACAACTCTGCCCTGGTTGGGGCAGTGTGGTGTTGTTATTCTGTTTTGTTTTGGTTCGCCATTCAACAGGGTTTGTTGTTTGGGAACCACATAGTGGACGCAAGCAGTCTTGTTTCTTTTTACCCGACCCCATGGGTGCAAACGCTTTTGAAGGCGCGTTTGCGGGGTGGGTGTGTGGTGTAAGTTATCGGCCTATTAGTACCGGTCAGCTTCACGAGTCGTTAGTCCTCGCTTCCAC
>NZ_JBFTPP010000037.1:0-422 GCF_056398545.1 Terrabacter sp. 01T434 | reverse complement strand
CCCGGTGCTTCCCAGTACCGGGCGAGGTCAGTCAGGGTCAGTCGACGTCGTGGACGAGGGTGGCCGAGATGACCGTGGACGGCGCTGCGCTGAGTAGGTCGCCGAGCTCGTTCTGCGCGTCATCGCGCGTCTGCCTCACGGCCTCAGCGTGCTCTTGCGTGTCCCAGGTGGACACCGAGGTGAAGKTGGTGTCGTCAACGACCATGACCGTGCTGACGTGGCCCGGGAGGTCGTGCAGGAGCTTGCCGTACTTCCGTCCGATCTGCTCGGCCTTGCTTGCGCTATCGGGCTTGAGGGGGAACGTGGTGTGGCGCGTGTACATGGCGACCTTCCTTATGCCAGACGCGGTGCCTGGGCACGTTCGCAGTGTGTTCCTTGGCGCTCAGGATGGACAAGGGACAAACGGGCCACGGATCGAGGCA
>NZ_JBFTPP010000036.1:0-458 GCF_056398545.1 Terrabacter sp. 01T434 | reverse complement strand
CCGCAGGCCGCGGTGGCGGCGGGCTACGTGGGTCGGGTCGGGTCGGCGACGGCGTCGGCGGCGCGGACGACGACCACGCTGACGGTCGGCTCGAGCGGGGTGCAGGCGGGGCACACCCTGGTGGTGTCGTTGTTGTTGTCCTCGACGAGCATCACGGGTGCCGTGTCGGTCAAGGACAGCGCGGGCAACACGTACGCGGTGGTTCGGGACGTCAACGACGGGTCGGCGGGTGACCGCGCGGTCACGGTGGTCGCGCTGTCGGTCAAGGCGCTGCCGGCGGGGTCGACGATCACGCTGACCTACTCCTCGGCGGGGGAGACCCATGTGAGTGTCGATGAGCTGGCCGGGGTCACCGGGATCGACACGAGCGCGGGCGCGACCGGGACCGGGACGGCGTTCAGTTCCGGGTCGGTCACCACGACCCAGCCGAACGAGATCCTGTTCGGGGTGGTCGGGGT
>NZ_JBFTPP010000035.1:0-486 GCF_056398545.1 Terrabacter sp. 01T434 | reverse complement strand
GGCCGTGTCTCAGTCCCAGTGTGGCCGGTCGCCCTCTCAGGCCGGCTACCCGTCGTCGCCTTGGTGAGCCACTACCTCACCAACAAGCTGATAGGCCGCGAGTCCATCCCAGACCGAAAAACTTTCCACACCATACGGATGCCCGTTGGTGTCATATCCGGTATTAGCTCCGGTTTCCCGGGGTTATCCCAGAGTCTGGGGCAGGTTACTCACGTGTTACTCACCCGTTCGCCACTGATCAGACCAAGCAAGCTTGATCATCACCGTTCGACTTGCATGTGTTAAGCACGCCGCCAGCGTTCGTCCTGAGCCAGGATCAAACTCTCCGTTGATGTTCAAACACCCACCCCCGAAAAGGAGATGAGCAAACTTTGAACCCATGAAGGGCTCGAAAACCTGACTGAAGCCGAACCACTAGCTCAAAAAAAGCTAGAAGTTCGATTCAACCAAAGGATAATTCGCCCAAAACACCACACGACCACCCAT
>NZ_JBFTPP010000034.1:0-487 GCF_056398545.1 Terrabacter sp. 01T434 | reverse complement strand
TCGTGGACCTGGTCAACCAGAACATGGATGAGCTCGCCACCCTGCTGTCCTCCGAGCACGGCAAAACCTTCCTGGATGCCAAGGGCGACATCCAGCGCGGCATCGAAGTGGTCGAGTTTGCCGCCGGTGCCCCGCACCTGCTCAAGGGCGAGTTCTCCGACAGTGCCGGGACCGGCGTCGACGTCCACTCGATGCGGCAGCCGCTCGGCGTCGTCGCCGGCATCACGCCGTTCAACTTCCCGGCCATGATCCCGCTCTGGAAGTCCGGTCCGGCCCTGGCCGCCGGCAACTCCTTCATCCTCAAGCCCTCCGAGCGGGACCCCTCCGTGCCGCTGCGGCTGGCCGAGCTGTTCACCGAGGCCGGGCTGCCGGACGGCGTGTTCAACGTGGTCAACGGCGACAAGGAGGCCGTGGACGCGCTGCTGGAGGACCCACGCGTCCAGGCCATCGGCTTCGTCGGTTCCACCCCGATCGCGCAGTACATCTA
>NZ_JBFTPP010000033.1:0-489 GCF_056398545.1 Terrabacter sp. 01T434 | reverse complement strand
GTGGCGGAGCCGTCCAGCGCGGCCACCAGCGGTCCCAGGTCAAGGCCGTGGAAGTGGGCGCGGACGGCCTCGGCTGTGGCCATGCGCAGGAGGTGGTCCAGGATGTCCTGTTCCCGGCCCTCCTCGCCGGACTCGAACTCGATCTTGCCGGCCAGGACGTCCACAGCGGAGTCGAGGTCGATAATCCGGGCTACGGCGTTGTCCTCTCCGCGCACGCTGGCGCGGCGGAGGGCCGCGGCGGCAACGGTTTCGGCGCCGGCGATCGCGAACCTGGCGGATACCCCGGAGGTCTGGTTAATCGCCGGGGATTGGCGGAGCGCCCGCGTGTAGCGGGCCAGGATCTCAAGGATGACGGGCGGGACGCCCGCAACGAGGTGACCTTCCTGTTCGATGACGGCTACCTCGTCGTCGAGCTCGATCGGGTAGTGGGTGCGGATCTCGGCGCCGAACCGGTCCCGCAGCGGGGTGATGATCCGGCCGCGGTTGGTG
>NZ_JBFTPP010000032.1:0-549 GCF_056398545.1 Terrabacter sp. 01T434 | reverse complement strand
TGGTGTAGTCGTAGTGGCGTGCGCCCACCGTCAGCGACAGGCCCTCGATCTGCGGCGGGGTCCAGGTCGCCTCGCCGAACTGGGCCGTCTGCTTGACGCCGGTGTTGACGTAGCGCCCCTGCAGGTACTGCATCGGACTGTAGGGCTGGCCCGTAGTCAGGCTGGTCAGCACGGTGTTGCTGTCGATGTGGTCCTTGCGCAGCTCCATGTAGCCGCCGACCGTCCACTGCAGTTGGCCCTCGCCCTTCGACGACAGCCGCAACTCGTGGTTCCAGGCGCCCAGATAGGCCGGCTGGTAGCCGATCACGCCATAGGCGCTGCCGATATAGGGCTTGTACTGCGGGGTGAAGTCGATCGTCCGCAGCATGTCGTACTTGTAGTAGGCGCTGGACGCGGTGACCTCGCCGACCGGGCTCGACCATTTGCCGGTGACGCTGGTCATGTCTATCTCGGTGTCGAGCGGCAGCTTCACGGCGCTGTCGGTGTTGTAGCCGCCCAGGCGGTCGTACCAGCCCTCCAGGTCGTCGGCCGACGAGTTCTGGTGAACCT
>NZ_JBFTPP010000031.1:0-579 GCF_056398545.1 Terrabacter sp. 01T434 | reverse complement strand
CACGAAAGTCGGTAACACCCGAAGCCGGTGGCCCAACCCTTGTGGGGGGAGCCGTCGAAGGTGGGACTGGCGATTGGGACTAAGTCGTAACAAGGTAGCCGTACCGGAAGGTGCGGCTGGATCACCTCCTTTCTAAGGAGCAGTCATTTATGGCAGCCCGGTCTGTCCCCGGATGTGGGGCAGCGGGTGCTCAAGGGTGGAACATCGATTATTTGGCGCTGACCTGGTCATCGTCCACAAGTACAAGCGGAGCTTGCTTCGCAGTGGAACGTGGTGGTGGCGGGGGAGGCGCTTGACACGTTGTTGGGTCCTGAAGGATCGGGCGACACATGCCGGGCCCGGTTGATTCGGGTTCTTGGTGTGTGTGGGCTGGTTTCTTCTGGTCGTGGGCCCTACCGAGGGAGCGAGTTACTCGTTCCGGGTGTGGGGTGCCGGTTGTATTTTGAGAACTTCACAGTGGACGCGAGCATCTTTGTAGTGTTCAAGTTTTTAAGGGCACACGGTGGATGCCTTGGCACCAGGAACCGAAGAAGGACGTAGGAATCTGCGATAAGCCTCGGGTAGTCGATAACCAGACTG
>NZ_JBFTPP010000030.1:0-584 GCF_056398545.1 Terrabacter sp. 01T434 | reverse complement strand
GTCGGTAACACCCGAAGCCGGTGGCCCAACCCTTGTGGGGGGAGCCGTCGAAGGTGGGACTGGCGATTGGGACTAAGTCGTAACAAGGTAGCCGTACCGGAAGGTGCGGCTGGATCACCTCCTTTCTAAGGAGCAGTCATTTCATGGCAGCCCGGTCTGTCCCCGRACGTGGGGCAGCGGGTGCTCAAGGGTGGAACATCGATTATTTGGCGCTGACCTGGTCATCGTCCACAAGTACAAGCGGAGCTTGCTTCGCAGTGGAACGTGGTGGTGGCGGGGGAGGCGCTTGACACGTTGTTGGGTCCTGAAGGATCGGACGACACACACCGGCCGGCTCGCGGAAGCGAGCTGTCCTGGTGTGTGCTGGCTGGTTTCTTCTGGTCGTGGGCCCTRCCGAGATCGCAGCTTGTCTGYGGTGGGTGTGGGGCGCCGGTTGTATTTTGAGAACTTCACAGTGGACGCGAGCATCTTTGTAGTGTTCAAGTTTTTAAGGGCACACGGTGGATGCCTTGGCACCAGGAACCGAAGAAGGACGTAGGAATCTGCGATAAGCCTCGGGTAGTCGATAACCAGACTGCAGACTG
>NZ_JBFTPP010000029.1:0-665 GCF_056398545.1 Terrabacter sp. 01T434 | reverse complement strand
CGGGGTACAACGTCTACCGGGGCACGAGTGCGGGTGGTGAGTCCGCGACTGCGATCGCTTCGAACGTGAGCGGTACCAGCTTCACGGACACCGGGTTGGTCAACGGGACGGCCTACTTCTACACGGTCGCCGCGGTGAACGCCGCTGGTACCTCGCCGCMGTCSAACGAGGCGTCGGCGACCCCGCAGTCTGCKGYGAYGGTGCCGTCGGCGCCGACGGGGTTGGTCGGGACGCCCGGSAACGGGTCGGTGKCSTTGTCGTGGACGGCTCCGGCGTCGAATGGTGGGTCGGCGGTGACGGGGTACAACGTGTATCGCGGGACGAGCGCTGGTGGTGAGTCCGCGACTGCGATCGCTTCGAACGTGAGCGGTACCAGCTTCACGGACACCGGGTTGGTAAACGGGACGGCGTACTTCTACCGGGTGGCTGCGGTGAACGCGGTCGGCACGTCGCCGTTGTCGACCGAGGCGTCGGGGACCCCGCAGGCCGCGGTGGCGGCGGGCTACGTGGGTCGGGTCGGGTCGGCGACGGCGTCGGCGGCGCGGACGACGACCACGCTGACGGTCGGCTCGAGCGGGGTGCAGGCGGGGCACACCCTGGTGGTGTCGTTGTTGTTGTCCTCGACGAGACACCCTGGTGGTGTCGTTGTTGTTGTCCTCGACGAG
>NZ_JBFTPP010000028.1:0-680 GCF_056398545.1 Terrabacter sp. 01T434 | reverse complement strand
CCGGGCGTCCCGACCAACCCCGTCGGCGCCGACGGCACCATCACAGCAGACTGCGGGGTCGCCGACGCCTCGTTGGACGGCGGCGAGGTACCAGCGGCGTTCACCGCGGCGACCGTGTAGAAGTAGGCCGTCCCGTTGACCAACCCGGTGTCCGTGAAGCTGGTCCCGCTCACGCTCGAGGCCACCGGCACCGACGACTCACCACCCGCGGTCGTGCCGCGGTACACGTTGTACCCCGTCACGGCAGCCCCGCCGTTCGACGCCGGAGCCGCCCACGACAAGGACACCGACSCGTTSCCGGGCGTCCCSACCAACCCYGTCGGCGCCGACGGCACCGACGGTGGACTGGGGGCGCCGGTCTTGAGGGCGGTGATGGCGGCCATCCACTGGCCTCCGCTGGTGCCCGACGCGGTGTAGGCACCCGTCGCGGTCGTGACGCGGAAGGCCGTCGCCAGGTCATCTGTGGACACGCTCAGGTTCGGCAGCCCGCTCCAGCCAGCCGCCCAGGCCGGCACGGTCGCAGCGGACTCGACCCCGACCACCCCGAACAGGATCTCGTTCGGCTGGGTCGTGGTGACCGACCCGGAACTGAACGCCGTCCCGGTCCCGGTCGCGCCCGCGCTCGTGTCGATCCCGGTGACCCCGGCCAGCTCATCGACACTCACATGGGTCTCCCCCGC
>NZ_JBFTPP010000027.1:0-871 GCF_056398545.1 Terrabacter sp. 01T434 | reverse complement strand
GCCCCGGAACGCGTGTCCGGGTCACGCCGCAGCTCGACGGCCATCCTGATCGCTCGCTCCCGAAGCTCCTCCGGGTACTTCCTCGGTGCTCCCATAACTCTCATCCTTCCGTGGAATGAGAGCCTCCATCAGACCCGGAACGGGACAGTGCTCTGGCCGGCGCCGGACATCCCGGTCAGCAGCACTCGTGCCATGCCGGAGCCCTAGCGTGGGGACGCGGACATCGAGACGGTTGTGTCGCGCCGACAGCGGCATGTCCGGACGTCGCCCCACAGCCACTTTCGCCGCTAGGGCAGAGGAACCTTCCAGTCCGGACCCCCGTCCGGAACGGTGAAGGGTGTGTATCCGGGTTCGACGGCCTTGACGGCGAGGTCTGAAAAGACCAGCTCGATGTTGTGCCCGTTGGTCTCGATCGACACCTGGTGGAATGGCATTCCCAAGGCCGCGGACCATCGCGACGAATCCTCTGAAGGGTCAACCAGCGTCATGCCTGGGTAGAGCGCCTGCCACTTGACACCCCAGACATAGCCGTCCAAATCCACGCCTGTCTCGTAGTCGATCAGCCGGTCGTCCAAGGACTTCGCCCAGATTGTCGGCGGCACTGCCGATGAGATTGTGGCTCGCACACAGTGTTTGAACGTGTACGAGAGGTGTTCGGGCACGATGCCCGTCCGCGGATCCGCGGACGCGTAGACGATGACTTCATAGTCCCGCATGTAGTCTGTCCCGTACCGGGTCTAGTGGAGGCTCGGAACTGACGTTTCGACGGTAGCCGTCACGGGCTTCTGCCGGTAGTGCTGGTCCTCGAGCTCGACAGGCGGGATGAGCCCGATCTCGCCGTGGAGACGTCGGTGGTTGAACCAGTCGATGT
>NZ_JBFTPP010000026.1:0-953 GCF_056398545.1 Terrabacter sp. 01T434 | reverse complement strand
GTTCGTTGAGCCTAACGGCGGGGGTGTGGAAGCCGAGGGTGGCTCGGGGTCGGGTGTTGAGCAGGTGTTCGACGTGGGCGACGCGTTCGTCGGTGACGGTGGTGAAGTCGATGCCTTTGGGGAAGAACTCGCGGATCAGGCCGTTGGTGTTCTCGTTGGTGCCGCGCTGCCACGGTGAGTGCGGGTCGCAGAAGTAGACCTTGCACTCGGCCGCGACGGCGAACCGGGCGTGCTCGGCCAGCTCGGCGCCTTGGTCCCAGGTCAGCGTCTTGACCAGGTGGGCGGGCAGCGCCGTGACCATCTCGATGAGCCGGTCGGTGACGGTGGCCGCGTCGTGCCGGGCCGGGAGCCGGGCGATCATGGTGTACCGGGTGGTGCGCTCGACCAGCGTGATCGCTGCGGTCCGGTTCCCGGCGCCCAGGATCAGGTCGCCTTCCCAGTGTCCGGGCATGGCCCGGTCGGTGGCCTCGGCCGGGCGGGCGGTGATGGTGGCATCCCCGACCCAAGATTGGCCCCGGGGCCGAGCGGCCAGCTTCGAGGCCGGCACCCGATGGGTCCGCCCCGACCGCAGCGCCTTCTCCCTAGCCAGCTCCGCGCGCAGGCTGCCCCGGCCCTGGACGTACAGCGCCTGGTAGAGCGTCTCGTGGGAGATCTGCATGGACTCATCCTGCGGGTAGCGCAACGCCAGCTCGCCCTGGATCTGCTGCGGGGACCAGTGCGCGTTCAACCCCGCGATGACTTCGGCCCGCAGCGCGGCGTGCTCTGGCCGGTCCAGTTTCCGCGGCTGGGGCCGGGCCCGGTTGGCGTGGGTGCGTTGCTGCGCGATCCGGACCGAGTACACCCCGCCGACGCGGTTGCGGGCCAGCTCCCGGGTCACGCTGGATCGGTGCACGCCCAGCTCCGCGGCGATCCGGGCCGGGCGGTGGCCCTCGCCCAGCCGCAGCGCGATCACG
>NZ_JBFTPP010000025.1:0-975 GCF_056398545.1 Terrabacter sp. 01T434 | reverse complement strand
TGCCGGGCGTAGGCCCACCCGTCGGCCAGGGTGCGGTGGAAGCGCTCGATCTTGCCGTTGGTCTGCGGCCGGTACGGCCGGGTTCGCTTGGGCGTGATGCCGAGCTCGGCGCAGGTGTCGCGCCACAGGAACGACCGGTAGGCCGACCCGTTGTCGGACAGCACCCGTTCGACGGTGACGCCGCGCAGCGTGAACCACGCGACCGCCCGGCGCAGGACGGCGGTGGCGGTGACCGCGGTCTCGTTGTCGTGGACCTCGGCGTAGCCGACCCGGGAGTAGTCATCGATGACGGTGTGCACGAACGCGTGACCCATCTTCGGGCCGTGATGGCTGTTCTTGCCCTTGTCCGGGGTCGCAGCCCGGTTCCGGTCTCCTTGCTGACGCCCGACGTAGCGCCAACCACCGCCATCGGGGATGTTGCCGAGCTTCTTGACGTCGACGTGGATCATCGACCCGGGGTGGGGGTGCTCGTAGCGGCGCACCGGCTCGCCGGTGGCCCGGTCGACATGGGCCAGCCGGTTGAGCCGGCACCGCACCAGAATCCGGTGGGCGGTCGAGGGCGCGATCCCGCAGCGGGCTGCCAGTTGGATCGGTCCCTCCCGCAGCCGCAGGCGCAGGCTGACCAGGCGCTTGGTCACCGGTGCCGGGGTCTTGGCCGGCATCGTGTGCGGGCGCGAGGAGTGGTCCTGCATGGATCGGTCGCCGGCGAGGTAGCGGTCCACCCACCGCTTCACCGTGGGCCAGGAGCACTGGAACCGGGCCGCGACCTCACTGATCGGGTAGCCGTCTTCGACGACGAGCTGGGCGACCTTGAGCCGGGCCCGGGGAGTCAGGGCTGCGTTAGCGTGGGACACGGGAGGACCTTCCTGTCGAGTGAACCTTCAGCAGTTCCACTCAACCGCGGGAGGGTCCTCCCTTCGCGTCACGTCACACCGTGTCGTCACACCGACTCGACCAACCTGTCCGGTCAGTACA
>NZ_JBFTPP010000024.1:0-1346 GCF_056398545.1 Terrabacter sp. 01T434 | reverse complement strand
ACTGTCCCGTTCCGGGTCTGATGGAGGCTCTCATTCCACGGAAGGATGAGAGTTATGGGAGCACCGAGGAAGTACCCGGAGGAGCTTCGGGAGCGAGCGATCAGGATGGCCGTCGAGCTGCGGCGTGACCCGGACACGCGTTCCGGGGCGCTCAAGCGGGTCGGTGACCAGCTGGGGATCAACTCAGAGACGTTGCGTAACTGGGTCCAGCAGGCCGAGGTCGACGAGGGCCACCGGCCGGGCGTGACCACGGCTGAGGCGACGCGGATCGCCGAGCTCGAGCGGGAGGTCAAGGAGCTACGCCGGGCGAACGAGATCCTGCGGACGGCGTCCGCGTTTTTCGCCGCGGCGGAGCTCGACCGCAAGCTGAAGTGAGCACGACAGTGCCGACCGGGGTGCTCGTGGAGTACATCGACGAGCACCGCGGCCGGTTCGGGGTCGAGCCGATCTGCACCGTCCTGACGGGGGCCGGCACGCAGATCGCCCCGAGCACGTACTACGCGGCCAAGAAGCGGACGCCGTCGGCGCGGGCGATCAGCGACGCGGCGACGCTGGCGCGGATCGTGACGATCCACGCCGAGAACTACGGCGTGTACGGCGTCCGGAAGGTCCACGCCGAGCTACGCCGGCAGGGCCATGCGGTGGCTCGGTGCACGACGCACCGGTTGATGAGATCCGTTGGCCTGCATGGTGTCAGCCGTGCGAAGGGGCCACGCACCACGATCCCGAGCAGCGGACCCGACACTCGACCGGACCTGGTGCAACGGGCGTTCACCGCCACGGCACCGGACCAGCTATGGGTCGCGGACATCACCTACTGCCGCACCTTCGCCGGGTGGGTGTACGCCGCATTCGTCATCGACGTCTACTCCCGCCGCGTCGTCGGCTGGCAACTGGCCAAGAATCTGCGCACCGACCTGGCCCTGGACGCCCTCGAGATGGGGTTGTGGGACCGAGCCCGCGCCGGCCGGGACACCACCGGGCTGATTCATCACTCCGACAAGGGAGTTCAGTACCTCGCCATCCGCTACACCCAGCGCCTCGCCGACGCCGGTGCGGTCGCTTCGGTGGGTTCGACCGGTGACTCCTATGACAACGCGCTGGCCGAGGCGTTCAACTCGCTGTTCAAGGCCGAGTTGATCCGTAACCGGGGTCCGTGGCGCTGCATCGATGACCTCGAGATCGCGGTCGCGGAGTACATCGACTGGTTCAACCACCGACGTCTCCACGGCGAGATCGGGCTCATCCCGCCTGTCGAGCTCGAGGACCAGCACTACCGGCAGAAGCCCGTGACGGCTACCGTCGAAACGTCAGTTCCGAGCCTCCACTAGACCCGGTACGGGACA
>NZ_JBFTPP010000023.1:0-1356 GCF_056398545.1 Terrabacter sp. 01T434 | reverse complement strand
CCAACGGGCATCCGTATGGTGTGGAAAGTTTTTCGGTCTGGGATGGACTCGCGGCCTATCAGCTTGTTGGTGAGGTAGTGGCTCACCAAGGCGACGACGGGTAGCCGGCCTGAGAGGGCGACCGGCCACACTGGGACTGAGACACGGCCCAGACTCCTACGGGAGGCAGCAGTGGGGAATATTGCACAATGGGCGAAAGCCTGATGCAGCGACGCCGCGTGAGGGATGACGGCCTTCGGGTTGTAAACCTCTTTCAGCAGGGAAGAAGCGCAAGTGACGGTACCTGCAGAAGAAGCACCGGCTAACTACGTGCCAGCAGCCGCGGTAATACGTAGGGTGCGAGCGTTGTCCGGAATTATTGGGCGTAAAGAGCTTGTAGGTGGTTTGTCGCGTCTGCTGTGAAAATCCGAGGCTCAACCTCGGACTTGCAGTGGGTACGGGCAGACTAGAGTGTGGTAGGGGAGACTGGAATTCCTGGTGTAGCGGTGGAATGCGCAGATATCAGGAGGAACACCGATGGCGAAGGCAGGTCTCTGGGCCATTACTGACACTGAGAAGCGAAAGCATGGGGAGCGAACAGGATTAGATACCCTGGTAGTCCATGCCGTAAACGTTGGGAACTAGGTGTGGGTCTCATTCCACGAGATCCGTGCCGCAGCTAACGCATTAAGTTCCCCGCCTGGGGAGTACGGCCGCAAGGCTAAAACTCAAAGGAATTGACGGGGGCCCGCACAAGCGGCGGAGCATGCGGATTAATTCGATGCAACGCGAAGAACCTTACCAAGGCTTGACATACRCCGGAATCACTCAGAGATGGGTGCGTCTTCGGACTGGTGTACAGGTGGTGCATGGTTGTCGTCAGCTCGTGTCGTGAGATGTTGGGTTAAGTCCCGCAACGAGCGCAACCCTCGTTCTATGTTGCCAGCACGTSATGGTGGGGACTCATAGGAGACTGCCGGGGTCAACTCGGAGGAAGGTGGGGATGACGTCAAATCATCATGCCCCTTATGTCTTGGGCTTCACGCATGCTACAATGGCCGGTACAAAGGGCTGCGAAACCGCGAGGTGGAGCGAATCCCAAAAAACCGGTCTCAGTTCGGATTGGGGTCTGCAACTCGACCCCATGAAGTCGGAGTCGCTAGTAATCGCAGATCAGCAACGCTGCGGTGAATACGTTCCCGGGCCTTGTACACACCGCCCGTCAAGTCACGAAAGTCGGTAACACCCGAAGCCGGTGGCCCAACCCTTGTGGGGGGAGCCGTCGAAGGTGGGACTGGCGATTGGGACTAAGTCGTAACAAGGTAGCCGTACCGGAAGGTGCGGCTGGATCACCTCCTTTCTAAGGAGCAGTCATTT
>NZ_JBFTPP010000022.1:0-1642 GCF_056398545.1 Terrabacter sp. 01T434 | reverse complement strand
GCCCCGGAACGCGTGTCCGGGTCACRCCGCAGCTCGACGGCCATCCTGATCGCTCGCTCCCGAAGCTCCTCCGGGTACTTCCTCGGTGCTCCCATAACTCTCATCCTTCCGTGGAATGAGAGCCTCCATCAGACCCGGAACGGGACAGTCCGTGAAGCCATGAAAGACGATCGCTTGGTCGAAGACCTCGTCTAGTGCCTGCTTGATCTCGTCGGCGTCCACGCCGCAAGCATGCACGACAACTCAGACTGTTCCACACCGACGGATCGCGGCAAATCCGGACGACCGTAGCCGTCCTCAGCGCGGTGTCTCGGGCCGTCGCTCAGACTCGTCGGCTGCCGGGCCATCCGAGGACGTCCGGGACTGGCCGTCTGGGCACCGCTCGCCCCGGATTCGTAGGAAGCCGCCGATAGCCGTCAAGATGCCCACGAAGATGAAGGAGACGGCCAGCCATGGGCTTGCCCCCGTCTCACCGGACGTAATCAGCAGAACAGTGCTTCCAAGGACCACCGCCGCAGGGACTGCGACATTCCATAGGTAGGCCCGGCGTGATCCGCGGTGCATGAGGGCATGCTGCCCTACTGACGGCGTGAAGGGCCTCTTGTGGGACCACGGCTTCGACAATGCTTGTTCGCCGCCGCTATCCGGACCCGTCGTCCTCACGCCGGCGCGAGCACGCTAACCGCGGCAAGAGCGGATGGCCGTAAGCCGCGATGATCGAAAACGCAGTCGCGGCGTGCAGTACGCGCCCCTACGGTTGGGGCTCATGTCATCGGTCAAGCAAGTTCAGGTTACCTTCGACTGCGCGGAGCCCGGGCGAGTCGCCCGCTTCTGGGCGGAGACGCTGGGCTACCAGGCCGAGTACGACGACGAGGACGGGTCGGCGGCGGCCATGCACCCCATGGGCGCGGGGCCGCGCCTGTACTTCCAACGCGTGCCGGAGGGCAAGGTCGTCAAGAATCGTGTGCACCTCGACGTTCGGGTCGGCACCGGGCTCATCGGCGAAGAGCGCCTGGCAGCACTCGAGGCGGAGTGCTCACGCCTCCTACCGCTCGGCGCAGAACGTGTGGAGCTGCTGTACGACGGCATCAACTCGTGCATCGTCATGCGGGACGTCGAGGGTAACGAGTTCTGTCTGGACTGAGGGACCGGGGACCTTCGCGGCTCTGCGTCCGCGCAGTCAGCAGCGGCCGCCGTTCGCTCATCGGCATGTGGGTGAAACTTCGCCCGCGGGAGGGGAGGCTCGGAGCGGCGCGCGGATCAGAGTCGGGCACCCCCGTCGCTGTTGATCTTGAGACTCGCCTGAAGCCCCTCTAGATAGGGCCAGGCAGGGGAGTGGCCGGCCTCAAAGCGTCCGCTAGATGTACTGACCGGGGACGTTGGTCAACCGGTTGATGGGCGGTTGGTTCCCGCAGGCCGAGTGGGGCCGGTGGTGATTGTAGGCGTGTAGCCAGGCAGGCAGGGCTGCTCGTCTGGCTGCTTCGCTGTCGTAGTGCCGGGCGTAGGCCCACCCGTCGGCCAGGGTGCGGTGGAAGCGCTCGATCTTGCCGTTGGTCTGCGGCCGGTACGGCCGGGTTCGCTTGGGCGTGATGCCGAGCTCGGCGCAGGTGTCGCGCCACAGGAACGACCGGTAGGCCGACCC
>NZ_JBFTPP010000021.1:0-1758 GCF_056398545.1 Terrabacter sp. 01T434 | reverse complement strand
GTGGTCTTCTTGCCGTGCTTCTTCGAGGTGGCGACGCCCATGGTGACTGCTCCTGGTGTGAGTCCGGCCCGAGTCGGGCCGGGAGGCTGCGGGTCGGGGTTTCCCTTCCGACACCTGAACTCTGCCGGGCCGAACGCAAGACAAACCCGGCCAAACACCAAGGAATCCCGCAAGAAAGGCACAACCCCACGGCATACGACAAGACCCGCCCACCGAAGACGGTGAGCGGGGCTCCGGCGATTCTGCGTGGCCGGCGTCAGGCCCTGTCGTCGGCCTCGTCGCTGTCGTCGTCGGTGTTGTCCGTCGTCCAGATGCTGCGGAGGGTGAGGAGGACGAACCCGGCGAGAGCGCCCCAGAGGACCCAGCCCTGACCCAGCGCCCCACGGACTCCACGGATGACGTCACCGACGTGCGGGACGACGAGGGTGGCCTCCCAGACGGTGTCACCGTCGAGGGTCGCGACCCAGGGGTCGACGTCGGAGTTGGCATCACCCTTGGTCACGACCGTGCGTCGGCCCGCGGCATCGGTGCCGAGCTTGACGATGCGGTGGGTCTCGACGCGGTGGTCCTCGACCGGGATCCCGTAGGTGATGACATCACCGACGCGCACATCGGCGACGGCACGCGGAACGGTCACGACGACGTCGCCCGGGTTGATGCCGGGCGACATCGAGCCCGTGAGCATCGTGGCGGTGCGGTAGCCGAAGACGTGCGGACCGATGGCCAGCAGGAGGAAGGCTGCAGCGGCAGTCGCCGCCAACGCGGTCGCCGTGATCTGCCACAGGCGCCGCACCAGACCCACCGTCGTCGACGGTTCGAGCTCGTCGCCGGCCGGGTCGGTCCGCTCGCGGTCCTCTGCGGCGGGTGTGACCGGGTGGCTGTCGTCGTCGAGGCGGATCGACAGGGCCGCGAGCTTCGTCTCGAGTGGAATGGCACTCATTGGGTTTCCTTCATGCTCAAGCGGTATGCGGCCAGGGTCCGGCGGGTGCTGGTGCGGTGCCGGCCCAGGTGTCCGAGGCCGGCACCGCCGGTAATGCGGTGGCGCTGGGGTCAGCGGTTGGTGGCGGCGCGCTGGGTGCCGGTGAAGTCGAAGTTGATGACGCTGTTCAGGCCCTGGAAGGTGTTGTCCGCAGCGGTCGGGAACGCGAGGTTGACGCGCAGGTTGTCGACGCCACCGCTGGTGAGCGAGGCGACGTTGGTCAGCGCGACGTTGGCGCCGACGACCTTCTGCGCGGGCAGCACCGTCTTGACGATGCCTCCGCCGTTGCAGGTGTAGGTGTAGGCCGGCGCGACGCCCGCCTCGGTCCAGCCCGTCGAGCAGGAGTCGATGCTCAGCTGCAGCCCGTTCGTGGGGTCGGTGTCGAGCTTGCTCGAGGTCAGCGGCGCCGAGGTCGTCAGGCTCAACGAGCCGAGGTTCTGGTTGCCGGTGTTGCTCAAGGTCACGGCGCGCTGGATCGTGTCGCCCGGGACGAGGCCGGTCGCGGCGACCGAGAACCGGTTCGCCGCACCCGGCTGGCCGAGCTCGACCTTGACGGTGCCGGCGGTGACCGAGGCGCTGGCCGAGGTCGTCGAGGTGAACGAGCCGTAGGTGCCCAGGCCGGCGACACCGGCCGCGGCGGCCACGAGCGCCACCGAGGCCAGGACCTTGCCCGAGGTGGTCTTCTTGCCGTGCTTCTTCGAGGTGGCGACGCCCATGGTGACTGCTCCTGGTGTGAGTCCGGCCCGAGTCGGGCCGGGAGGCTGCGGGTCGGGGTTTCC
>NZ_JBFTPP010000020.1:0-3389 GCF_056398545.1 Terrabacter sp. 01T434 | reverse complement strand
TGTCCGGCTGCGTCCTACTCTCCCACACCGTCACCAGTGCAGTACCATCGGCGCTGAAGGGCTTAGCTTCCGGGTTCGGAATGGAGCCGGGCGTTTCCCCTTCGCTATGACAGCCGAAACTCTATGGAGATATCAAATCAAGTGGGTGGTGTTCCCGTTTGTATCTCGGGAACCGCACAGTGGACGCGTAGCATCTTTGTAAGTCAAGTTATCGGCTTATTAGTACCGGTCAGCTCCACACATTGCTGTGCTTCCACATCCGGCCTATCAACCCAGTAGTCTAGCTGGGAGCCTCTCGCCCTCGCRGGCCTGGAAACCTCATCTTGAAACGTGCTTCCCGCTTAGATGCTTTCAGCGGTTATCACTTCCGAACGTAGCTAATCAGCGGTGCTCTTGGCAGAACAACTGACACACCAGAGGTTCGTCCATCCCGGTCCTCTCGTACTAGGGACAGCCTTTCTCAAGTTTCCTACGCGCACAGCGGATAGGGACCGAACTGTCTCACGACGTTCTAAACCCAGCTCGCGTACCGCTTTAATGGGCGAACAGCCCAACCCTTGGGACCTACTCCAGCCCCAGGATGCGACGAGCCGACATCGAGGTGCCAAACCATGCCGTCGATATGGACTCTTGGGCAAGATCAGCCTGTTATCCCCGGGGTACCTTTTATCCGTTGAGCGACGGCGCTTCCACAAGCCACCGCCGGATCACTAGTCCCGACTTTCGTCCCTGCTCGACATGTCTGTCTCACAGTCAAGCTCCCTTGTGCACTTACACTCGAAACCTGATTACCAACCAGGCTGAGGGAACCTTTGGGCGCCTCCGTTACCTTTTAGGAGGCAACCGCCCCAGTTAAACTACCCACCAGGCACTGTCCCTGATCCGGATCACGGACCGAGGTTAGATATCCAGAACGACCAGAGTGGTATTTCAACGTTGACTCCACCATCACTGACGTGACAGCTTCACAGTCTCCCACCTATCCTACACAAGCCGTACCGAACACCAATACCAAGCTGTAGTAAAGGTCCCGGGGTCTTTCCGTCCTGCTGCGCGTAACGAGCATCTTTACTCGTAGTGCAATTTCGCCGAGTTCGTGGTTGAGACAGTGGAGAAGTCGTTACGCCATTCGTGCAGGTCGGAACTTACCCGACAAGGAATTTCGCTACCTTAGGATGGTTATAGTTACCACCGCCGTTTACTGGCGCTTAAGTTCTCAGCTTCGCCTTGCGGCTAACCGGTCCCCTTAACGTTCCAGCACCGGGCAGGCGTCAGTCCGTATACATCGTCTTGCGACTTGGCACGGACCTGTGTTTTTAGTAAACAGTCGCTTCTCCCTGGTCTCTGCGGCCGATCACGCTCAGACAGCTAGTGTCGTCACGATCAGGGCCCCCCTTCTCCCGAAGTTACGGGGGTATTTTGCCGAATTCCTTAACCACGATTCACTCGATCGCCTTGGTATTCTCTACCTAACCACCTGAGTCGGTTTGGGGTACGGGCGGCTCGAACCTCGCTAGAAGTTTTTCTCGGCAGCATAGGATCACCCTCTTCCCGCATTCGCGGTCACTATCAGGTCTCAAGCTTGCAATTCAATGCAGCGATCCGGATTTGCCTGGATCGCGCCCTACACCCTTGGACGTGGACAACCATCGCCACGCGGAGGCTACCTTCCTGCGTCACTCCATCGCTTGACTACTACGAGATCGGGTCGTGCGCTCCACCCGCCCGTTGGACCCGAAGGTCCGGTGGGCGTGCTTCAGGCACTTAGCATCACACGGTTCGTCAGGGGCGGTCCTTCGCCGGTTCCGGAATATCAACCGGATGTCCATCGACTACGCCTGTCGGCCTCGCCTTAGGTCCCGACTTACCCAGGGCAGATTAGCTTGACCCTGGAACCCTTGGTTATTCGGCGGACGGGTTTCTCGCCCGTCATTCGCTACTCATGCCTGCATTCTCACTCGTGTGGCCTCCACGGCTGGTTCACACCGCCGCTTCCCTGGCCACACGACGCTCCCCTACCCATCAACACGCCTGGACACCGAACCCGCAGGTGTCGGTGCCGAGCAAATATGTCAATGCCACAGCTTCGGTGGTGTGCTTGAGCCCCGCTACATTGTCGGCGCGGAATCACTTGACCAGTGAGCTATTACGCACTCTTTAAAGGGTGGCTGCTTCTAAGCCAACCTCCTGGTTGTCACAGCAACTCCACATCCTTTCCCACTTAGCACACGCTTAGGGACCTTAGCTGGTGATCTGGGCTGTTTCCCTCTCGACTACGGAGCTTATCCCCCGCAGTCTCACTGCCACGCTCTCACTTACCGGCATTCGGAGTTTGGCTAACGTCAGTAACCTGGTGAGGCCCATTAGCTATCCAGTAGCTCTACCTCCGGCAAGAAACACGTGACGCTGCACCTAAATGCATTTCGGGGAGAACCAGCTATCACGGAGTTTGATTGGCCTTTCACCCCTACCCACAGCTCATCCCCTCAGTTTTCAACCTAAGTGGGTTCGGTCCTCCACGCAGTCTTACCTGCGCTTCAACCTGGCCATGGGTAGATCACTCCGCTTCGGGTCTAGACCCAGCGACTCAAACGCCCTATTCGGACTCGCTTTCGCTACGGCTTCCCCACACGGGTTAACCTCGCCACTGAGCACTAACTCGCAGGCTCATTCTTCAAAAGGCACGCTGTCACCCCACACGCCCAACGGCGGGAGGCTCCAACGGATTGTAGGCACACGGTTTCAGGATCTATTTCACTCCCCTCCCGGGGTACTTTTCACCTTTCCCTCACGGTACTTGTCCGCTATCGGTCACCAGGGAATATTTAGGCTTAGCAGGTGGTCCTGCCAGATTCACACGGGATTTCTCGGGCCCCGTGCTACTTGGGAAATCCACCGGGAGTCCACACCATTTCGTCTACGGGGGTCGCACCCTCTATGCCGAGCCTTTCAATGCTCTTCGACTATGACGCAGATTTCTTACTCCCTGCCGGCCTGTCAGAGCCAACTGGCGGGTCCCACGACCCCGAACGTGCAACGCCTGACAGCTATCACACACGCCCGGTTTAGCCTCATCCGCTTTCGCTCGCCACTACTCACGGAATCACATGTTGTTTTCTCTTCCTGTGGGTACTGAGATGTTTCACTTCCCCACGTTCCCTCCACACACCCTATATATTCAGATGCGGGTGACTGGACTTGCCTCCAGCCGGGTTTCCCCATTCGGAAATCCTCGGATCACAGTCTGGTTATCGACTACCCGAGGCTTATCGCAGATTCCTACGTCCTTCTTCGGTTCCTGGTGCCAAGGCATCCACCGTGTGCCCTTAAAAACTTGAACACTACAAAGATGCTCGCGTCCACTGTGAAGTTCTCAAAATACAACCGGC
>NZ_JBFTPP010000019.1:0-5046 GCF_056398545.1 Terrabacter sp. 01T434 | reverse complement strand
GCAGGACTGTGATGAGACACATCCGGCGCCTCTAACGCCAGATGGTCAAGCTCCTGATCAGGCCAGCTCCTCCAACCGGGCCGGGGCCGGTGACCACGAGCGGACAAGTCGCAACAAAGGCACGAAGCCAGTCATTCCGGGGGTCACACCCGCGGTCACCAACCACAGCCCAGCACCATCAGGCTGCGAAGGCCATCCTCACAGTCCTTTCGCCGCGTGACGCCGCCTCTCAAGATCGAGGGCGCACACCTGCGTTCGGTCGGGTGGCTTGCCGACACTTCCCACCCAAGCCCGGGACGGGAGAGGCAGCTGTCCGGATCTGGCGCTGAGAGGAGGGTGTGGATGACACGATGCTCATATGCCTCGCGACATCGCTCAGGCCGTCGAGGAATGTCGTTCGACTCGACTCACGGGATGGCAGTTAGTGGACTACGCGACCCGCCTGGTAAGCGAGCGATTCTCGACGTACTCGGTCCTGCACCCGTGGGAACCGCCTGCCTCGGCCTTTCGCCATGGGCGGGGCTTCTGCACCCAGTACAACGGGGCATTGAGGCTTCTCCTCCAAGATCTGGGGTTCCGGCCCAGACTCGTTTACGCGGCCCGCGTCCGCTTTCCCGATGCCCCGAACTGGCGGCTCGGTCACACGTGGATACGCCTCACACTCGGCGGTGAGCAGAGGGACGTATGCGCGCGGTCGTCGCTGAACGCGGCAGGGCGAGTGGGCCTTGAACCGCTGACGCCCGTCCGCGAAGCGCATAGGGTCCTAACCTTCTTCACCACTACGGGTTCGTTCGTGGCAGCGGTCACTGCGATCGCGCACGCGAGGCTCCGGAGGCGGGCGCGTCCCTACTGGGTCGAGCACCCACGCGATGGGCCTTGAGAGTCGCCGCAGGGCGCAATCCGTGAGTCGTGGAAGTGCGTCTATTCGCCGTGAGCCGTCCTGGCGGCTAGGGCGCGAGCAGCGCTCCACTCTGATCGATCCACCACACTTCGATCTGCGCTGCCGTGAGTGAGCCCACGGTCTGGGCGTGCAACTCGCGGTAACGCCGGAAGTCGGGCAACACGATGATGCTGCGCCAAGCAGGTTCCTTCCCCCGTAGTCGCATCGCGGCAAGCACAGCCTGGGAGTACCAGTGACCCGCCTGAGTGCTCGGACTGGTGCGCTTCGTCTCGGCGGCACGCGCCGAATCTGCGTAGTTGCGGCTCGGGAACCCCTTCACCTCGATGCCCACGGTCTGACCGTCGCGTGCAGCGACTACGTCAATGCCATGCTCCTTGGTGGACGTGTTGGCGACTGAGAGGATGCTCCACCCGTCGGCTGCCAGGGCGGTTACCAAGGAGGACTGAACGTTGGCCTCCGTGTGCCACTCTCCGGACAGGCGTGCAGTGTTCGCTAGCTGGGGCTCGCGCACTCGATCGGGCATTCGGGCATCTTGCGCTTCGGCAGCCGCGAAGGCTGTGGAAGGACGGCGTCTGACGCGACTTGGTGTGACTGGGTTTTCGGACCGCCACTGCTCAATCTCCTCGACTGTCGCTCGGCGGTAGAGTCCGCGGTCAATTCGAGTGAGGAACGGTTCGCGGTGCGAGAACTGGGATCTGTCTCCGACGTTCCAGCTCGCACCCCGAGTGTGGACGCGGATCGTGTGATCGGTTGCTTGCCCCGGTGCGTGCCGCGCGAACCACGAGATGACTTCCTGCGACGTGAATGATCCCGTCTGCGACCTCGCAAACTCGTGCAGCCGCTCCCATACCGACAGCCGCGGATCATCCGTCATGAACTGAGGATTCCACGTACCAGCGACCGACACACTTGCTCCGCATCAGACACTGTGTGTCATACCGCCGCCTATCGCCCCCAAATACGCGGCGCGATGCGCCATGGTGCCGCATGTCGGGGTGGCGTGAGCATCGCGTATGGCGTTGTAGGGACTGGCCAACCGACGCACGACCCCAGGATTGGCATATTTGTTGTGCGGACTCGCGATCCAGAGGTGTGTCACGCCGTGATTTGTTGTCCCGATGCGAGCAAGGAGCTCACGTCTCCTGTTTCCCTTTGGATAGGCCGGGAACGGTGAGCCGCGCCCGTTTCCACCACGGATCGGCATTCGGAGTGTTAGCCACCTTGTCTATGAGACAGTCCTCAGCGCGTTCTTGGAGAAGTCGAGACAGTCCTACGTTCTGTGCCCGTTCTTGCTCCAGGCCTTCGGGACGATCGAGGCCGAGCGCTTCGTAGAGACGATACCTGTTGAGGTCTATCAATACCTCGATGGCATTCCCGTAGTGATGAGCGACAGTGCAGGCGCCGCGGTACAACAGCGCGGAAAGCCCCAGCGGGACCAGGGCCAGCATCGCCCAATAGCCACAAAAGGAGAACAGAGCGAGAGTTGCCACGCCTAGCACTCCTGTCGTGAAACACAGCCGGACTGCCAAATCAAGCTGGGTGCGCTGGTCGTTCAGGTAGGCCAACTGCTCTGGCGGTGCGAGCAGACCAACGTGCGGGATAGCGCTGATAGCTCCGAGGCCGTACGGACGACCGGCCCTTTCCTCATGCCCGCGTAGAATGTTGCCAAGGCGCGTCGGCATCAGGTCACCGTCAAGAGCAGGAAGATCCTGGAGCTGTCGATCCGCTTCGAACTGCGACCACTTGGCGGCCAGCGAATCCTTCGTAGCAGTTTGGCTCTGTAACTCCTCGAACGCGGTCTGGCCGGCCACCGAACGCTTTTGAAGCAACTCGTACCGGGCGAGCCATACCTGAAGGCGCCCACGGGCCAGCCATAAGGCGAACGGCCCTGAGCCCCAATAGCCTTCCAGCACTTGAACAACTGAGTACTGCAGGGGATGAAACAACAGGGCAAGAAACGCGGCGAGCAGCGCCCACACCAATAGGCCCTGCCAAGAGCTCTCAGATGGCACGGCCTTTGTCCAGTCGGGTGAGCCCGTCCAGGGCTCGGTCGAGACAAGCACGTAAAGGCCGGCGGCGAGAACTGCGGACGGAATGAGGCTCACTGCGGTGAAGTAGGGCCCTACCCGAGCGACGGCACCCAGACCCGACTCCCACACTGCCACTGTCAAGCCTCCTGCTGGTGAGTGTCGCCGTTGACACCGTCGCTTGTCACACAGTTGTGCTCACACCGAAAGCACCAACGGACACCCTTCGCGCGCTGTCGTGTCGGCGCCCCGCAGGAGCAGCGATCTTCGTGAGGCGTTCGCGACGGACCCGGCGGTGGAAGGGGGCCAGTGGCCGTGAGCCATGAGCGGAATAGCCACCAGATCAAGATGAGGCAGCGAACCGACACGGCCCCTCCCTCCCGTAGACCTCCATGGTAGGGCTCGTCACGCGCAAACTTCTACGGCGTGGTGTCTGGACTCGGGGCGGGGCCGGAAGGGACCCTGCCTACGTGAGGAATCGCCTCGGAAAGGCTCGAGCTTGAAGGCGCCCTTCGTCGCACTGGTCTTGTCCGTCACGGTGGGCGTGACTGCGATCGCGCTGAGCTCGCATTTCTGGGGTTTCCGAGGCGCGCTAGCGGTCACCGTTGTCAGCGCATCCCTGCTCGCCGGATGCTACGCCTTGGTTGTCAAGCCGGATCGAAGGGCCCTCGCGGCGACCATCGCATTGTTCCTTAGCACCTGCTCACTCAGTGCCGTACTGTTGATCCCCCAAGATTGGCCAGTCCGTCAGAACGCCCAGGCCTCAATCACAACTCAGACGCCCGCCTCGGCATCCACCCCACGATCAGGCCTGTTCTCCATGGCTGGGCGCAACCTGCGTTCCATTGACCTGAGCGGACTGAACTTGGCGAATGCCGACTTTCGCGGGGCCGATCTCAGCGGTGCGAATCTCACCGGCGCGGATCTCAGCAACAGCTGCTTGAGGGGCGCGGTGCTCAGCGGGGCCCGCACATCTGGCGCTTCGTTCGCGGGTGCCGACCTGAGTGGCGCTACTGCCGATTTCCCGTTGCCCACTGCGACCCCGTCCGCGACAGCCTGTTCCTGATCCCAATCCAGGTGGAGAGCTTGAGGGGCGAGCCCAAGAACATTTCCGGCGCGCGACTCTAGCCCGGGACACGACTTCTACACCGTGAAGCGGGACCGCCTCAGTTTCCGTGATCACCAAGCATCACTACGCGATCGGGTGGGTGCCCCTCTCGCTCATCTTCACCGGCAGGGAGTCCTTGCGGCACAGCACCAGTGACGCGGCGCAGATCGTGCAGAAGTGCACCGACCGAGATCCCGACCAGCGCTGTCGCAAGGTCCTGGACTGATCGCGCACGTCGAAGCGCTGTGACGAAGCCCGCTGACACGCCGGCCCGACTACCTCCTCACGCCGTTCGCTAGTCACGTGCGTGTCAGTCGCCGCTGCCGAAGCGTCCAGATCCGCAAGAACTCCTGCGTCACTTCGCCGCGTCACGCTCCCCTTGAGACGCTGGGCCGCACGCGCCTACGGACGTCAATCGTCGATCTTTCTAGGGACAGGATGCTGGCGCGATGGGCCATGCCGAGGTTTGATCGATCGTGGCCGGTTTCAGCCGTCGACCCCAAGACGTAGACGCCGCGAGACGCTTCCTGATCTCATGCGTCAACCGGGACGACGAGGAGTTGCCCACTTACGGTGAGGTGGCCGCCGCGTATGGAGGCGTGGCTCGTGCTGCCGGCCCCGTGCGCAACAGCATCGCTCGAGACTGCGAGCTAGCGGCAGAGCCGGACTTGACCGTGCTAGTCGTCGACACAAGCACCCGGCTCCCCGGCACCTTCCGTGGGCAGCCAGTCGTCGCCGACGATGCGAGTGAGGCGATTTGGCGGCTCGAGGTGGCACGAGTCCGGGCTCAGGACTGGAGTTAATGGACGGCCTCGTCATCGAGGTGCGGTGGTCGTTGGCAGAGTCAGGTCCAAGACTCTGCTGCGACGCTCCTATGCTTCGTCAAGCGCCTGTCGTGGTGTTTTCGAGTAGGCGATAGAGGTCGCGGGCGACGTAGCGGGCAAGGCAGCGTTTGATTTCTCGGCCGGTCTTGCCTTCGGCAGTGCGGCGAGCGACGTATTCGCGGGTGG
>NZ_JBFTPP010000018.1:0-7001 GCF_056398545.1 Terrabacter sp. 01T434 | reverse complement strand
CGCTGAGGCCGTGAGGCAGACGCGCGATGACGCGCAGAACGAGCTCGGCGACCTACTCAGCGCAGCGCCGTCCACGGTCATCTCGGCCACCCTCGTCCACGACGTCGACTGACCCTGACTGACCTCGCCCGGTACTGGGAAGCACCGGGGCCCTGAGGTGCATGATCCGCGGTTCAGGGCCTTCGAGTGACCTGATGGGCAGCGCTCCATGCGGACTCGGCCGGGCCACAGACCTGCACGTCGTCCCCCGGGAGCAACAGTCGTGTTGGGTTTCAGCCCTTGTGCAGCATGGCTCTGGACCGGTCCATCGTGCACGCGCCGCTGGAGCCGACTCACATGGCCGGCGCCGCAGACGGGAATGGGGATCCTGAGATCGTCGTCGAGGTTGTGGGCGAGGCTCCATTTTTGACGCGGTCGACCGCTGCCCGTCGGGCAGTCGTCATGATCCAGCCCAGGCCACTACCGCGGTTGGGGTCGAACCGGGCACTGTGCCGCCACACGCGAAGGTACGCCTCTTGGGCCACCTCTTCCGCGAGGGCGGCGTCAAGCACGACCCCGAGCACGAGGCCAAACAGCTGGCTGGACGTGGCGTCGTACAGCTGTGCGAACGCCGTCTCATCGCCACGGCCCGACCGGCTCAGAAGTTCTTCTGGACTGACCGAGCCTGTAGAGACAGGGGAAGCCGCCCGCCCGGACGCGGGAACGTTCCAGAAGGCAGCCGTCATGGGCCAACTATGGGCCCCGACCGTGACGTTGCACAAGGTTTGTCGAAGGTTGGTCGACGACAGTCAAGGACCCCCGCCTTTCAAGTCGCAATGTCACCCATCGCGGCAGACATCCCAGGTTCTGTTGCTGTCAAGCGGCGCGTTGGACGATGTGCGCCCAGGCGGTGTCTTCGTCGTACAGCGTGCCGGTCTTGAGGCAACCGTGCAGGATGCCGATCCACCGGTTCGCGAGCTGGCGTAGCGCGCCTTGATGGCTGGTGCCCCGTGCTCGGATCTGTCGGTAGTACGCCGTGGCGCCGGGTGAGCCGCGCATCGAGGAGAACGCCCACTGCTGCGCAGCGTCGGCAAGGTGCTTGTTTCGCGCATGCCGGGATAGGACCGTCTTCTTCTTCCCGACGCTTTGGTGATCGGCGCGGTCCCGGCGTAGGACTTGCGCGCTTTCGCATCGACGTACCGCTGCGGGTCATCGCCGAACTCACCCAGCACGCGAGCCCCCAGGATGAGGCCCAGTCCCGGCAGGCTCGTGATCAGCTCCGCTGCCGGGTGCCGGCCAAAATGCTCGCCCACCACCTGCCCCAGGGTGTCGATCTGCTCGTTCAGGGCGGCGATGAGGGCGACCTCGGCGGTCACGATCGCCGCGAACGCTGCCTGCACCGGTCGGGGCTGGCGCAACTCCTCGGCGCGCAGCAGCCCCAGGACCGTGTCGGCCCGCGACTATGGGTCGCGCCGGTTGGCCCTGGTGAAGGCCGCGACGAGCGTGCGACGGGTCAACGCCGCCGCACGGTCCGGGTCAGGGGCCTTGGCCAGCAGCTCGAGCGCGTCCGGGGCGTCCAGCTCCGGGAACGCTTGCAGCGCAATGGGATAGAACTCCCGCAACGCGCTCCGAAGCCGCAGCACGTGCCGGGTCCGTTCCCACACCAATCCCTGATGGGCCCGGGCCGCGAGCTTGATCCCCTCGGCCAACGGGCTGTCCCCGGCGACCGGTCGATGCTCAGCACGGTCCAACCGGACGATCTCGGCCAACACGTGGGCATCGGCCGCATCGGACTTCGCGCCGGACACCGAGTGCCGCTCCCGGTAGCGCGCCGCCGACCTCGGGTTGACCGCATACACGGTGTACCCCGCGGCGATCAGCGACGCGACCCACGGTCCGCGCTCGGTCTCTATCCCGACCAGCACCTGCAGCGCCGGCTCGGGGTCGCGGCCCGGGTCCGGCAGGTGCGCGGCGATCAGGGCGTGCAACCGGGTCACCCCGGCCAGGCCCTCCGGGAAACGCTTCTTCGCCAGGACCTTGCCGTGCTCATCGACGAGCTCGACGTCGTGATGGTCCTCGGCCCAGTCGTCACCCACGAACAACATCGCACCGATCCTCCTTGACCCTTGCCGACACCAAAGTTCCGTTCAGCAGCGTGGAGGAGGACTCCCAGCGATCTCATGGCCAAAGTGCTCTGATCGACTTCCGACCGGCACGACATCCCAGCAGCGGTCACCGCCCTCCTCACGACTGGCGGGCGCACGGTCTGCCGCAAGACCTCACAGGATCAGATTCGGAAAGTGCTGACCCGCCAGCCGCTACCGGAACCGAGCCTCCCAGCACAGCCAGGCACTCGGCTAGACGGTATGGAGTGACCGCTCGGGATGGCTGAGGGGTTGCGGGCCGGGGCCTCGCTCACACATGTTCGTGGGTTACCGAGTAGGGGCTGCCTGCTCGGCCTATCCGACAGTTGTGGGAGGCCCCGGTGTTTACCGAGCGTACGAGTGTGGGGCTCGATGTGCACGCACGATCGGTCGCGGCAGCGGCGATCGATGGCGTCACGGGCGAGTTGTTCCAGGCGCGATTGACCCCGTCGCACGAGCACATCCAGTCCTGGTTGGCCGGCCTGCCGGGCCCGGTCGCGGTGACCTACGAGGCGGGGCCGACGGGGTTCGGCCTCGCGCGGGCGTTGGACGCGGCCGGGGTGCGGTGCGTGGTCGCGGCCCCGTCGAAGCTGCAGCGCCCGTCGGGTGACCGGGTCAAGACCGACGCCCGGGATGCGGTCCACCTGGCTCGGCTGCTGCGCCTGGACGAGGTCACCGCGGTGACGGTTCCGACCGCCACGGTCGAGGCCGCGCGGGATCTGGTCAGGGCTCGGGAGGACTGTCGCGGGGACCTGATGCGGGCGCGGCACCGCCTGTCGAAGCTGCTGCTGCGCCAAGGCATCGTGTACTCCGGCGGTCAGGCATGGACCGGGGCGCACGACGCGTGGCTGCGGCGGCAACGCCTCGACGCGCCAGCAACCCGGATCGCATTCGAGTCCGGCTACGACGCGGTCCTGACGGTGCAGGCGCGCCGGGACCGGCTCGACGCCGCGATCACGGTGATGGCCGCGGACAGCGAGTTCACCCCGGTCGTCCGCCGGCTCGGGTGCCTGCGCGGAGTGTCCACGTTGACGGCGTTCGCCCTCGCCGTCGAGATCGGCGACTGGCACCGGTTCACCGGCAACACGATCGGCTCGTTCGTCGGATTGGTGCCCAGCGAACACTCTTCCGGCGCGTCCCGCATGCAGGGGTCGGTGACCAAGACCGGAAACGGCCACGTCCGGCGGCTGCTGATCGAGGCCGCCTGGCACACCGCGCCCGCTATGTCCCGGGCAAGACGATGCGCGACCGGTGGGAGCTCGCCTCGCCGGCTGCCCGGGTTCGCGGTGATGAGGGCAACCGGCGGTTGCACCACCGGTGGGTCGTGTTCAGTGAGCGGCGCAAACGGCACACCGTTGCCAACGTCGCGATCGCCCGCGAGCTGGCCGGCTGGTGCTGGTCGTTGGCCGTCATGGACGACTGACCACCCCGGAACCGCTTCGACGAGGCAAGGGGCTGGTGGCAGCGCGAGGAGCGACCCGCGAGGGTTCTATGAGCAGCGAATCCCCTTGAGGTGCAGCGACGCTCGATGCTAGACACGCGGTACCGTTCCTGCCGAACCACCGTCCTGCGGTAGCCAACCCGCGCATATCAGTCTGACCGCGCGTCGCCAACGGCACGCTCGCCAGCCCACTGCCACGACGAAGCAGAGGCGCCGTCAGGACTCCTTGTCCTAACGGCGCCTCACCCTGCCTCTTGACAGGAAGCCACTACATATCAGAACCCATGAGATCCGGACGTTCCTACCTCTCTGGCGTTGTCAACGAAAGACTGCTGAGGACAATCCCCGTCAGACCGAGACTGGCCCCCGCCAGGCTCAGGTTGCCGACGATCGTGAAGGTAACGCCCAGCGCTATGCCGACCACCGCAACAGCCACAATGACGGAACTGCGTGCCCGCTGCTACGGGACCACAAGGTGTCACGTTTTGGCGCTGTCATGAGTTCCATCCTTGCAGGGCCGCACAACGGACGGTGGGCGTTTAGTGCTGGCTCTACCGAACATTGCACCTGCACCTGCGGCACCAGGCAACGTCCGATATTCGGCACAGCCGATCAGCGGCATGAGCGTGCGTCGCATCAGCGCACTGGGACGCCACGCTCCATTGCAACGAGTGCTCCGGGTAGCGCGTACACGGCGCTGACGTGGGAGAGGTCGATGTCCAGATTAGGGCGGAGGCTGCCTCGTTCGAGCCCCCACACCTTCGTCCCTCGTCGCCTGACCCAGCTCAACGTTCGGGTCACCCACCGCTCGTAGTCGGCGCCGATCGAGGACATCGAGTCCGCTTAGGACCCGAGCGAGCTTCCGTGGAGTACGCCCTCTGCCGAGGGCCCCGGTGCCCAAAACATGACCGGTGAGGCGTTGGAGTCGACCAGGCCGGCATTTCCCTGAGGACTCAGGTGATCCCAGTTGAGCCGATTGAAGAGCCCCGCCTTTGTCCCCTCTTTCATGGGGGCATCACCCGGACGGATGACCGACGGCGCGCCCAGGTCGCGGTGCACGATCATCACCTGACGAGCAGTCAGTGCCCGCTGCCGTGTCCAGATTTCCGCCGGAGAGCTCACGACGGGCCAGGGATGCAGGGTGACGGCGTTGGGCTCGCCGAGGTAGTCGAGCATTGCCGCGTGATCTTCCGCGGTGGCAATGAAGTGCACAGCTGCGACCATGCGGCCGAGTGTTTCAGACGTTCGGTGTCACAGACCTTCAGCGGCATGAGCGTGCGTTACCTCTACTGGTTGGTTGGCGCGCCCTTTTGCCAGGTCGCGGTCACCTCTGGCGATGGTGGCCACTCATGGACGTCGAGCTGGTACCGGCCCTCTCCAACGACGAGGAAGTCGACATGGACCCCGAGCGGTTTGCCGCTCGCGTCACGCGTTACGTAAAGCGGGTACTCGCCGTCGTCGCTTGGACTCATGACTCCGATGACGTTCTCTCCTTGGGTGCCCCACGGCAGTGGCGCATTGAGGACCCCCTGCGGATGCTGACCGGCCATGGTGATCCAGGCCTCGAGTTCGGGCGACTCGGGCGGCAGAACGTGGCCGGCGGCGGAGAGCGCGTCGACGAGGGCCACTCCACCTCCGTAGGTGGTGACGCCGTACAACTTTCCGTCAATCCAGGTTTCGGGTGCCGGCTCGAGGCTGACAGGCTCGCCGTCCGCCAGCACGAGGGACAGGTAGGCGGCATCGCTGAACTCGATGTCGTCGTCCTCCGGGTAGGTGGCCAGCGTGAGGATCACTGGGTAGACGCCGGGCTCGACCTGAACCTCGAGTGGGCTGTCCAACGACGCGAACGGGTCGGCCGCCCCCAGCCTGCCGGACGGCACAGTCAACGACCCGACCTGCACAGGAACAAGGTCCACGGGCTGGCCCTCGTCCCCAATGGCTCGCCCGGATCTCGTGCCGAAGAACTCAGTCAGCGTCAGCGACGTCTCGTCCACACCGGGAGGTTAGCGGCCCGTAGTCACCAAGGGTTCCATCGAGCCATTGCGTTGCGACATGACCGGGCGTCCCGCTCTCAACGCGGCATGAGCGTGCGCGTCGTCACCAGTACTTGGAGAGCTCGAGACGCATCCGGCGATCGTGCTCGGTCACCAGGGCGATCAGAGCGTCGAGCCCCTTTTCGTCCGCGAAGCACCTTGGGTGCACTAGTCGCTCAGGCGTACCCCGAAGATCCTCGATGAACGGCGTCCATAGCGAGACCCACTCGGCGGAAACTCGGTCGCGGTGAGACGAGACTCCAGGCCCGGACGGATCTTGCTCTTCACCACAGACGGGGCAGGTCAGCATCGACACGGTGACAGTTTGCGTCAATCGACAAAGGACCCCCTTCCGACTCGCGGCATGTGCGAGCGTTCGCGAGAGCCGAGCACCGAGCATCGGGCGCTGGAGTACCGCGTGGGAGCGAAGGACCGGTCAGCGCGCATCGACTCACTCGGCGTGCCGGCCAGGATACGGAGGAGGGTCCGTAAGGCCGATCTGTAGTGACTGTGCCAAGCCGTGCGGCGCATGGGAGGTGCGGCCATCATTGGGGAGGACCGCAAGATGGAAGCGCAGACATGGTGGACACTGCGCTCATCGGACGGCGGAGTAGACCATCAGCGAATGTCTGGGCCGCCAGAACTGAACATCGCCACCAGCGACAGGAGCATTGAGTGAGCGGATTTTCGGTTTTCGGTAAGGAACCTGCTTTGGCAACGCCTGAGCAGATATCGGCTACGGAGGACGTCATTGGGTCCCGTCTTCCCGAGTCGCTGAAAGCGATGCTTCAGGGCCGGCGGAACGGTGTAAGGGTGCGGTCCAACCAACTGGAACAGCACCCCTCTGTAGGTGTCGACCGCTTCCTGACTGCGGACCCGACAGGTCCGGCGAGTATCGCTGAGCGGTGGAAGGAACTTCGCGACAGCGTGCCCGCCTGGTTCATCCCGATTGCGGACTGCGCCGGGGGCAATCTGCTTGGAATGGATTCACGCGGGCGGATCTTCTTCTGGGATCATGAAACGTCCTACACCCCCGATGATGTCTCACTTGTTGCCGACGATCTCGCGGACCTTGAGCGGCAGGCCACGCCCATAGTCGTTACCAGAGGTAACAACCGTTCTCAGGTCTGGGTGAATCCTGCCTATGTGGAAGCATTGAAGCGCTGGCAGCAGGAAGGCTGAAGAAAGCACCTACCGCAGCTCGCCCTCAACGCGGCTCGTGTAGCCGGGGCGCCCAACGGCGTCCAAGACGGTGTGTCCCGTACCGGGTCTAGTGGAGGCTCGGAACTGACGTTTCGACGGTAGCCGTCACGGGCTTCTGCCGGTAGTGCTGGTCCTCGAGCTCGACAGGCGGGATGAGCCCGATCTCGCCGTGGAGACGTCGGTGGTTGAACCAGTCGATGT
>NZ_JBFTPP010000017.1:0-23569 GCF_056398545.1 Terrabacter sp. 01T434 | reverse complement strand
GTGGTCTTCTTGCCGTGCTTCTTCGAGGTGGCGACGCCCATGGTGACTGCTCCTGGTGTGAGTCCGGCCCGAGTCGGGCCGGGAGGCTGCGGGTCGGGGTTTCCCTTCCGACACCTGAACTCTGCCGGGCCGAACGCAAGACAAACCCGCCCAAACACCAAGGAATCCCGCAAGAAAGGCACAACCCCACGGCATACGACAACGCCCCGCCCACCGAAACGGTGAGCGGGGCTAGACGATGTCAAGGGCGCCGGCGTCAGGCCCGGGCGCGATGCCGTCCGATGTGCCGTCCGGCTCCGAGCAGCCCGCGTACGCGGGACGGGCGCACCGGCGTGGGCGGCACGGCTGCGCCCACCAAATCCTCAGTGCCACCCACAGTTGGGCCCTGAGACCGATCGGGCGCCGGCGGCGGCCAGTCAGAGCCGCGGACCAATTCGGCCGGCAGGTACTGGTCGGTCCAGCCGTCGGCGTCGCGGTAGCGAAGCCATCCGTCCCCGACGTAGAGCCACCCCGATTGTTGGTGCATGGTCGTTCCCCCACCTATGCCACTGTCCCCGGTCCCCCGACCGGTGGGCCAAACATAGGACCTCGCCGAGCATCGTTCAGCCAGTGTCCGATTAGTCGCTTTGCGCCCGGGTAGAGCTCCGCCCCGGCGTCTCGACGCCGGGGGTCGTCCTCGCGATCCTGACCAGCAACCCGCGCACGGCGCGGCGCGCACTCACCTCACACTCAACGGGGGAAGAGCCGTCAATGACCTTAAACGCGAAGATCCGCACTTTCAACGACGGCTGGAACGACCGCTGCCACCCGTTCGTGCGTATAAGACTGCTTACCAGATCCTCAAGCAAGCCATCCGTTCAGCCCACTTCGAACAGGAGCCACTAGGACCGGCGAGAACCGCGCTCCGGCGGCTCCCCGAATACTGAACCCGGCGCCCTTCTACTTGGTCATCTGAACGCCTCCGGCGCTCATTGGCTTAGTGCCACCCACGTTTACGGAATTATCTATGGTAACCGTCCCCGGATTTCCATTGCCCGTGCCGCTCGCAACCACAATAGGACCACCACTGATATGGAAAGCAGAATTGCCGTTGAAGTCAAGCGTGGCGGACTGCCCGTAAATGCCCCCGGTGATCGTGGTGCTGCCATTCCCTTGAGCGGAGATATTGTTGAGGTTGTCCCGATCGTAAATGATGGCAAAACCGGATGGCCAACCGGAGGGCGCCCCCACCGGGGGGCCACTTGGGGCGGAAAGGTTGTTGATCGTCCCGTTCTTGACATCCAGCATTCCATTCGGGCTTCGGAAGTAAAGCGTGACGCCGCCGATACTGTTGGTCAAGGTCGAGTTGTTCTTCATGCTCCAGCTGCCAGTGATGACATAGGCGCCCGGGGCTAGGTCGCAGCCGCTAGGGATCTGAACGGACCCGTATATCCCTGGTCCATCGGTGCATGGGTTGAGTTTGTCAGTGAGCCCCGCCATCGAAAGCGGAAGTTGCATTGCGGCGAGCGGGTCCGGGATTACCGGCATCTTGACCGGCGGCTTGGAGAACTGGCCGCCGCTGACTGTGCCGTTGATGCCGATCGTGCCCGATGCGGCAACAGTCCACACACCGTTTGGTCCGGCTGTCAGATTCCCGTTGATTTGGATATTTCCGCCATCGACTCTGTAGTCGGCATTGCCCGTTCCCATCGAGCCGGTACCCAGAAAGCACAGCCCGCAGGTTACATCGCTGAGCGTGACTTGAGCTCCACGGTTGACGTTGAGGTGGTCGGTGCCGACCACCATCTGTCCGAATCCGAGCGGGGAGTCGATGTTGACAACATAGTTGAGCGTGAGGTCGCTGGCGGTGCAGGAGGGCTGTAGGTCTACATCCGGCGAGCCGGGCAGGTTCGCTAACCTGAGTTGGTCGGCGGCCGCGTTCGCGCTGCTCATCAGTCCCGTGTTCCCAGTCAGTTTGCTGCAATCACCTGACTGGCCCGCGAACACGCTGCCCGCCGCCAGGACCGCCGCGTCTGCGGCGGTCTGCGCCTGACGCTTGTTGACGTATGCCATCCCGAAGTCGGTGACCAGAGCGACGCAGACGCACAGCGTCACCAAACAAAGTGTCACCATCAAGGTCACTGCACCTTGTTCGCCGGCAGGTCGCCTCTTCATGAGTATTCGCATCGGAAGACCCCCACTCCGGTGAGGTGTTGGGTGCTGCCCAACCCAGGCAGCGGTACGACGACGTTCGCGTCGAAGGTGAGCGTCACGTAGACGTTGTCGGTGGTTGCGGAGCCGGCGCACGGCTTGTTCGTGGTCGCACCACAGACGTCGGTAGCGGTGGTCGAGCTGGAACCGCGCTTGACCGTCACGGCAGTATCAGGAAGCGTCACCAGGGGGGTCGCGGAGTCCTTTGCCTCCGCAATGACGTTGGCGCAAGTCTGGCCGTTGTAGACAACGGCGTACCGCGCCGCTTGCCGGGCTGAGTTGCCAAGCGCAAGATTCTGCGCGAACAACAAGCCGAAGACGATGATGCCGAAAAGGAACATGAAGAGAACGGGCGCGAGCATGGCGAACTCGACCGCCGTGGCACCCTCGTCACATCGCCGAGCCATTCGACCTTCGCTGTGTGATGGCCACCAAGACAGTACCCGCGCCGAGAACGGCCTGCGGCCCACGCTTGAGCGTTGAAGACTAGTGCTCATACTCACCACCTGACGTCCACAGTTTGCCATTTCACACGGTATCGACCGGAAACCAAGCTGTCTCCGAAATGGTCTACGAAAAATCGCCGTCCCAGGCTGTCCCGCCAGATCAAGACGTTCTCAATGACTGAAGGATTGCATGATGCGAATGCCGCCGGGGCCGATGATGACGATGAAGAGCGCCGGCATGATGCAGAACATCAGCGGGAACAGGATCTTGATCGTGACCTTCTGCGCTTTCTCCTCTGCTTTCTGTCGACGCACGAGGCGCATGTTGAGGGTTTGTTCGCGGAGCACGCCAGCGATCGGCAGGCCGAGCCGGTCTGCCTGGACAAGAGCGGAGATGAAGTTCTTGACCTCGGGCAGGCTGACGCGGTCACCCATCGCACTGAAGGCGTCACCGCGCGACTTGCCGATCTGGATCTCAGCAAGCACGCGGGCGAACTCTCCCGAAATGGGGCCCTCGACGTTGCGCGCCACCTGCAGCAGGGCGGCGTCGAAACCCTGGCCCGCCTCGACACAGACGCTCAGCATGTCGAGCGCGTCGGCCAGGCCCTTGCTCGTCTGCTCCTGCCGACGCTGCGCCACGTTCTTGATCAGGAGCTCCGGCAGGAAGAAGAGTGCTGCGCCTCCGACGAGGGCGTAGAAGAGGGCGTTCGGCAGCTGGAACTTGCCGTAGAAGGCGCCGAGCAGGATACCGACCAACAGGGCCGCGCCCTTGACACCCAGGATGCGTTCGACGGTCCACCCAGCCGGGTTGCCGGCCTGATCGAGCATCTTCGTGTAGCGCTCGTCGGCGCCTTCGGGGGATAGCACGCGCGCCAGACCTTTGGTGCGGTCAAGGATCGGGGTGAGGAGTCGGTCCTTGGCGGCGAGCTCGGTCGTCACCACCTCGCGCCGGTCCAACTGCTGGTCCACGAGCATGAGGGACTTCGCGACACCACGGGGTTCGCCGCCGCTGAGGTTCACGCTCAGCACCGTGATAACCAGGCTGATGCTTAGCATGGCAGCGGCGATGTAGATCACACTCATGGTCCCGTCACACCTCGATCTTCACTACTTTTCGCATCCACAGGATGCCGACACCAAGAGACATGAGACCGCCGATGCTCATGAACAGACCGACGGTGGTGGTCCAGAGCAGGCTGACGTATTCGTAGTTGATGCGCGTCATGTAGACGAAGATGCCAATCGGCATTGCGACGAGGATGTAAGCCGACAAGCGTCCTTCGGCGGACAGCGTCGCAACTTGACGGTGCAGGGACTCTCTCTCTCGAAGGGTGTTGGCCGTCGTGCGCAGCGTTTCAGCAAGGTTGCCACCGACTTCTCTTTGGATGCGGATCGACATGACCGTCCAGCCCATCGACTTGCTCTCCATCCGCACCGCAACTCGTTCGAGGGCGTCCGAGATGTCGGTACCAATTCGGGTCTCCGCGAGGGCACGGCTGAACTCCTTGCCAGCTGGCTCTGCCGCGTCGCGCGCGACGGCGTCGAGGGATTGCGGCAGACCGAAACCGCTGCGGAGGCTGGTGGAGATGAGGAGCAGGATCTGAGGCAGCTGCGCCTCGAACTTCCGGGCGCGACGGGCGGCCTTGAAACGAAGCCCCAGTGGCATCAGGAACAGACCCACGACGCCACCGATGACAAGACCAATGAACGTGCCCTGACCCGCCAGCACCATGCCGATGGCCGCGCCGACGATAATGGCGATAACTCGCAGGACGAGCCACTCGCCAGCTCGGAAGGGTAGGTCGGCCCGCTGGATGAGGGCCAACGTCTTGCTCGTCGACTTGCGATCCTTCATGACCCGGTCGCCCATGTCGAGCAGCTGGGCGGTGACTGAGTTCTGAGCCGCCTTCGTCTCCTGCCGCGACAGGGGGACCGTGTCGCCGGCGACATAGGCATCTATAGACGCCACACGATCCTCCCGCTTGGTCCCAAGGGTTGGCAAAAGCGCGGTCGCGAGGACGAAGAGCGCGAGGGCGAGCAGCCCGGCTGCGATGTAGGGAGTCCGGTCGGGGACGGCCGGCGGGGCCGGATCGACTCCGGCAGCCCCGGATCGCGGCGCAGCCGCAGGATCGGGCGGCCTCGTCGCGGAAGGAGTAGGGGGCGCAGCCGCCTCGAAGCTGACCTGCCGGCTGAACCCGAAGCCGGTGCTGTCCGGCATTCTCAGACCGACGGGCACCCCGTCCGCTGTTGCTGCTCCTGCGGGCAGGACGACGAAGACGACCGCGACCGCGAGCAGTCCCGAGACGAGGCGACGGGTCGCGCGCGTCACAGTGCTGACCGAGAGAAGAGCGAGACGGGCAGCTCGACACCCACGTCTGCGAGGTCGGACGTGAACTTCGGGCGGATGCCGGTGGGCATGAGCGTGCCGAGGAAGCGGCCGTTCTCGTCGCGGCCGGCCGCGTAGTTGAAGGTGAAGATGTCCTGCAGCGTGATCACGTCCGACTCCATGCCGACGACCTCGGAGATCGCGACGATGCGACGTGACCCGTCCTTCAGGCGTGACTGCTGCACGATGAGGTCGACTGCTCCCGCGACCTGCTCGCGGATGGCGCGGACGGGCAGCTCGATGCCAGCCATGAGGACCATCGTCTCGAGACGCGCCAGGCTGTCTCGGGGCGTGTTGGCGTGCACCGTCGTGATCGACCCGTCGTGGCCGGTGTTCATGGCCTGGAGCATGTCGAGCGCTGCGCCGTCACGGATCTCACCGACGATGATGCGGTCGGGGCGCATACGCAGGCAGTTCTTCACGAGCTCGCGGATGGAGACGAGACCGCGGCCCTCGATGTTTGCCGGACGAGCCTCCAGACGCAGCACGTGCTGCTGTTGGAGCTGGAGCTCGGCGGCGTCCTCGATGGTGACGATGCGCTCGTCATGCGGCAGGAAGGAACTGATGACGTTGAGCGTCGTCGTCTTTCCCGAGCCTGTGCCGCCGCTGATGATGATGTTGCGGCGGCCCTTGACGCAGGCGTCGAGGAAGTCGCGGACCTTCTCGGTCATCGTGCCGAACGAGATGAGGTCCTTGGCGGTGAACGGGTCGGCGGAGAACTTGCGGATCGTGAGCATCGAGCCGTCGAGCGCGATCGGCGGGACCACCGCGTTGACACGCGAGCCGTCGGGCAGTCGGGCGTCCACCATCGGGCTCGACTCGTCGACACGACGGCCTACGCGACCGACGATCTTGTCGATGGTGCGACGCAGGTGCGTCTCGTCGGAGAACTGGGCGTCGACCGGGAAGATCTTGCCCGCGCGCTCGATGTAGATGTCCGCGGCGCCGTTGACCATGATCTCGGAGACTTCCGCGTCACGCAGGTAGGGCTCGAGCGGACCGTGACCGAGGATGTCGTCAGAGACGTCTTGAGCGATGCGGGTGCGGTCCGAGTGTGACAGCGGCGTCTGCTCGGCGTCGATGACCTCCTGCAGCGTCGTACGCACCTGAGCAGCGAGCTCGACCTCGCTGAGGTTCGGGTCGTAGAGGCGCGGGCCGAGCGAGGCCACCAGCGCCTGGTGCACTCGCTCCTTGACGCCGGCGAAGGGGTCGACGCCACGGCGGCGCACAGGCACCGCACCGTTGGTGATGCGGACCTGGCCACCGTTGCCCGGCGCAAGTTCGGTGATCTGGCTCGAGGCACGGGCGCGCTCGAGACGGTCGGCGAGGGTGCTCATCGCTTGCCTCCAAACAGGGAGAAGCTGCGCTTTGCCTCGTTATGCAGCTCCTCGCCGAAGCGTCGTCGTATCTCTTGGTCGGCGAGCTCTCG
The DNA here is from genome assembly GCF_056398545.1 of Terrabacter sp. 01T434. Classification (NCBI taxonomy): domain Bacteria; kingdom Bacillati; phylum Actinomycetota; class Actinomycetes; order Micrococcales; family Intrasporangiaceae; genus Terrabacter; species Terrabacter sp. 01T434. The sequence continues at coordinate 17,118 of NZ_JBFTPP010000017.1, read as the reverse complement.
GATGGCAACCGACACCGGGTTGCGCGGGTCGTCGAGCACGAGCGCGACACCGCGGTTGACCGAGGCCGGCACCGTCAGGCTGTTGGGCACGTTCGCCGAGATCGGGGCCTTGAGGGCGGCCTCGACGTCGTCGGGCCTGAGTCCCACCTTGGCATCGGAGCGGTTGAGCACGATGGTCCGAGCCTCCTTGGACGTGCCTAGCGTGTCGAGGGTGTTGATCGCAATGCGGAGGTTCTTCACCGCGGGGATGTCCAGCGTCGCTATGAGGACGATGAGATCGCTGACGTCGATCGCGGCGAGCACGTGCTCGGTGAACGACGGCGGAGTGTCGACGATGACGTAGTCGTACTGTCCCCGCACCACCCGCAGCAGCTCGACGATGACGTGCGACGGCACGCGGTCAGCGTCGGCCGGGTCAGGCGGAGCCACGATGACGTCGAGCCCGCTCTCCTCATGGCGGGTGACGACGGACTGGACCGCCTGGTCGTCAAGGTGTCCACTCATGGCTACCACATCGCGCACCGAACCGTGAGGCTGGAGCTGGAGGCTGATGGCGACATCGCCGAACATGAGGTCGAGGTCGACGAGCAGCGTCTTCGTACCAATGGATGCGAGGTAGACCGCTAGGTTCGTCGACATCGTCGTCTTGCCGACGCCGCCCTTGGCACTGAAGACCGTGATGATCTTTCCGTCGCGGCCGCCCACGTTGGTGCCATAGCCGCTCAACTGCTGGGTCAGCGTGATCGACCGGCGGACGGCGTCGGCGATGGCTGGCTGGTCGTCCGCCTGGACGACCTCGCGGACGCCGCTGCGCAGCGCCTGCGCAAGAGCCGTGACGTCCAGACGGTGACGGAGCAAGATGACGCCGAGCTCGGGCCGGTTGATGCGCTCACGCTCTGCGAGCTCGCAGGCGGAGTCGAGGTCGATGTCGGGTCCGATGACGACGAGCGACTGATTGCGGTCCTCCTCAAGAGCGCGGCTGACTCGAGGTGCCGAGTCGAGGTGCACCGCGTCACCTCCAAGTGCGAAGCGGTAGGTGTCGCCCGCAGAAGGGTCGTAGTCCCAGAGGATCGTCATTGGCCGGTCACCGCATTCCCGAGCTGGAGGTCGGTGACTGCGAGGGACGGGTCGATCTTGACATCGGAGCCTCGGAGGCCGGCGTAGAGAGTGCGCCGGTTCACGCCGTGGATGAGGGTTGCTGCGTCAGTGGGCTTCACGGCAACGGTCACGAGGTAGCCCCCGCTCGCGCCAGCGGCAGTTGCCGGCTGACCCTCCACGGGAGCGGCTGCGGCCTGACCCGCGAGCGGCGCATCACCCATCGCGATGACGAGGACGTCGGGCAGAAGGAGGCTCGTGCCGCTGACGTCGTTGTCGTTGAGGATCTTCGCCTCTGGTGTGTTCCGCAGATCCTTGATCTTGTACGTTTGGAAGAGCGCGATGTGCGAGCCGGGCGTGACGAACTTGCCGACACGCGCCGGGTCGGAGAGAGCAACGGACACAGCGAGCATGCCGTTCGGGACCTCGATGGCCTTGGTGCCGGCAGGGGTCGTGCCGAAACGGGCCGCCAGAATGTACTCGCCGGCGGGGATGTCGGACGTGGCGAGCAGCGAGTTGTTGTCTGCGTTGATGTCCTGAAGTGCCCCGACCGGCACGGCCTTGGCGCTCACTGAGGTCTGGGCGATGAGGCCCGCGTGCTGGGCATCCTTCAGAGTCGTTCCCGCTGGGATGGGTTGCGTTGCCACCCACACCGGGGACGGGGACTCAGCGGCGATCGCCCGGACGTCGGCGTTGCGCGCGTAGGAGATGACAAGGAAGCCACCAGCAAGCGCAAGGACGACTGCCACGGTAATGGTGAGTACACGGCGGTTCATCTGGGGCTCCCCCACTCTTGTGTCGAACTTTGGCCTAAGCGTCGGCCGGTGCGATGCTGCTGTCCTTCGTCGGGCCTGGCCCAACCCATGCCAATCGAGCAAGTCGGTTGACCAGCAGTTTCGTCACACGTTCCGTGGCGGAGTTGGTGACCTGAATCTGAATGGACGGGCGAGCCCGAAGTCGACGTCGCGATGGCGTGCTAGCTCAAGACCAGCACGACGATCGCGACCTCAACGGCGGATCGGTACGCGCATCTGGCTTCTCGAATCGCCATCCCTTCGGCGGCCGTCCATCGACCTCGAACTGGACAGCGAGCGGAGCAGTCAGACCTGCGACGCGACACTGCTGAATATCGACTGCAGGTTGGTGCCGAGCGTCCCGACGATGGTGATGATCACAGCAGCGATCAGGGCAACCATTAGGCCGTACTCGACGGCGGTCGCACCACGCTCGGACACGAGGCGGGTTTGCAGCTTTACGGTGAGTTTGGTCATAGCACTTCTCCCTTGCGACGCGCTTCTCTTCGAGCGACGACTGACGCCCTTCGAGCGATCGACGTCTCCTGGTACACTCCTTCGCGAACGAGACTCGGGTGCGAGGCACTTTGCGGAACCTCGCACCCGGTCGCGAGCTCACACCTTCGCGGCGACGGACGTGAACATCCCCTGCAGGTTGGTGCCGAGCGTCCCGACGATGGTGATGATCACAGCAGCGATCAGGGCAACCATCAGGCCGTACTCGACGGCGGTCGCACCGCGGTCCTGGTGAAGCAGGGTCTGGACCTTGGCAGCAATCTTGGTCATGGTGAAGGGTTCCTTCCAGTGAGGCAGGGCCACCCGATGTGCCCCCCGCTGAGGGAAGATTAGGGTTCGCCTTCTAGCCATGTCCTGAAAACGGTTGAAATTGCACAATCCTTGCGAAACCACACCCTTCTGACTACGGGAGATGGCACCGTTGCGCCCGTCGGGAAGCCCCCGGCGAGCGACGAATACTGGAGACGCGGATGCCGATCGACGTGACGCCCGCCTCACGGCGCGGCTCGACAGGCATCTCCCGTAAGCTCGGCGTCGCGGCGCTGGTGATGGTTGCTGGCGCTGCGCTATCCCTGCGATGGGGTCATGCGCCAGCTTGGAACTTCGTCGACCTCACAGACTCCTACTTCGGCGGAGTCGAACGCTACGCGACACGGCGCAGAGGCTTGACATTCAACTACCCCCCTTACTCCGGCGCCGCGTTCGTCCCGCTCGCCGTTACCGGCCTAGGCGCTGCCAAAGCCGCCTTCACCGGCCTGACTCTGGCTGCGTACGGGGTGAGTCTCGCGGCCATTCGATGCGCAGTCGAGATCCTTTGGAGTACAACGCTGCTCGTCTGCCTAGTGGGACCGTCACTCGAGCCCGCAGTGCGCACGATCGAGCTTGGGCAGATCGGCGTCATCCTCGTGGCGCTCGTGCTCGCTGATCTTTTCCTATTGCCGCCGCGCTTCCGCGGAATCCAGATCGGACTGGCCGCCGGGATCAAGCTGACACCGCCAATGTTTGTCCTGTGGTGCGTTCTCCGACGCGACTGGGCATCGGTCGCGAGGTCTGCGGCAGCCGTTTTGGCGTCCATTGCCATCGGATGGATGGTCGCTGCCGTGGCGTCGCAGTGCTACTGGCTCGGCGGGTTTGAAAATCTCGACCTGTTCGGAGATCTTTCCTTCACGCACGTCAACCAGTCGATGACCTCATTAGTCGCGCGCGCAAGCGGTGGCGCATCGGGCCCCGTGCTCTGGGTGACCGCCACGCTGGTCGCCGGCCTGGTTCTGGCCGCGGCGGCTGTCCTGACCCGCCGCGGTAGCTGGCCCGGCGTGGCGCTGACGCTCGCCGGCGCCACTCTGCTGCTGTCCCTGGTCTCGTGGGCCCACCACCGGGCATGGGTCGCCCCGCTTCTGGCCGCCGTCGCCTCCGCCTGGCACGGCGTGGTCTCTGCCGTGGTGGCCCTCGCCTTTTACGCGGCGCCGAGGTGGTTCGTTCCGGAGTCGGAATCGATCGCACCCGCACAAGTCGTCATAGCCCATGCCTACCTGCTTACGACGTGGGCGCTCCTTGTCGCGACAATCATATTCCCGTCGATCGGACGTTCGCGCCCAGCGAGGACGCAATGACCACGCCCGACACGCTGGACCCGCCCGCACCTGACGCCACCCGGCGCACCCTGGTCGAGGCGCCAATCTTTGCCGCCCTTGCGCTCATCGCGTGCGCGATCGCAAGGTTCGGCATTGTCGGGTCCGATGCCCTCTGGCTAAGCGCCATTGGAGATGCAATTCGACACGAAGGCCATGTGGCAAAGGGTGTTCCGTTCGCCGCCGCTCCGACGGACAACTGGGTCAACACCACCGTAGTCGGCCAGGTCGTTCTCTCCGGTTTCTACGCAGCCGGCTCGGTCGGCATCGTGGTGGCCCAGCTCGCGGCCGTAATTGTCTCGCTCGGCATCCTCGCGCATGCTTCGATGAGCCGTGGTGCAGCGCCGCGCGCGACGGCTGCAGTGCTCGGGCTCGTCGCGGTCGGAGCCGCAGCGCCACTCCTCATCGGCCGGGCCCAGTTGCTGTCCCTCATCCCCTTCGCTCTACTGCTAGCTCTAATCCGCGGGCAGCAGCTCCGTCAGACCGCAGCCATCTGGTGGGCCGTCCCGATACTGGCCGTGTGGGGCAACCTCCACGGCGCCGTCCTCGTCGGCGTCGCCATCCTCGGCTGCCACCTCGCCTTCACCCTGCTGGTCAGGGCCCCCATGACAGCGATCGGGGTCGGTTTCAGCTCCCTGCTCGCGACCTGCCTCAACCCAGGACTGATCAGGGCACCCCGCTACTACCTCGGCGTCTTCGGGGGCGAGGCGACCAGCAACGACTCGGGGATGTGGAGCCGCATCTCGCTCTCCAACCCGTTCGACGTGCTCTTGGTCCTTGCCGCGATCGCTTTGCTGGTCATGGCGTTTCGCCGCCCGCGTCCCACCTGGGAGTACGCCGCCGCGTTGGGTCTGGGTGTCGCGACACTAGTCGCCGCGCGGCACGGGGTGTGGCTCCTCCTCTTCCTCGTTGAGCCTGCGATACCAGGCCTAAGTCGTTCGGCAACGGCGCGAACGGTGGAGGCCCGGGGCGCCCTGCGCGGCACCACCGCGGCGGTCGCGGTCTCATTGCTCGCGGGGACAGCCCTGCTCGGAACACGCCTTTCATCGTTCCGTGAAGCCGATCTCGAAGCCTCGGAATTGGCACACGAAACGCGAGGCAGTGTCGTCCTAGTCGCCGAACCGCTCGCCGAGTCGCTGGCTGCTGCCGGGGCAACCGTCTGGGCCAGCAACCCGCTGGACGCCTTCACGGAAGCCGACCAGAAGGCATACCTCGCGTTTGTAAACGGCGACTCCCGGGCGGCTCGAGTGGCACTCCAGAGATCCGACGTAGTTGTGGCACTCCCCGGGTCCAAGCAGGAGTGGCTCGCCAGGCAAGGCGGATTTACCCATAGCACGACCAATGGCGCTTACGTGCTCCTCAGGCGCCCATAGACGATATGGAGTCGCTGCTCAGGAGGAGCCTCAAGAGACCGGGTGCCGGGTCTATCGCAAGATTGGGACTGCCAGGTTCGTTCAGGCTGTGCGATGGCGCCCTGGGCGGCCACCGCTCCGGCCCAGAAGCTTGTAGACGCCACGCCGCCTCCGAATCCTGCCGCTCTGCTCGGCCTCCCTGGCGCGAAGGTCCGCGAGCATCTCGGCGGGCGTTGCAGGCGGCCACTCGGCCGCGCGCCCGTCTTGCGTGTCCATCTCATCGGATGTCCAACCGAACTCGTCGCGATAACGCAGCTTGCCGTCGCCGACGTAGTACCAGCCGGGCTCTGTGCGAGCACCCATCATGCACCCCCATGCTCTTGGTCTTCCGGTATATGTCCCGCCCCAAGCACCAATGTAGGGATGCCGACACATCCAGATAGCCGATGTCTGATTAGTCCGATTTACCCGTGTTATACCGGAATTTGTCGAATCTTTACTTTATTCGTGCTGGTGGCAGGCACGTCGACACGATGTCAACGAGGCGAATCTCCAGGCCCCGAGATTGAGGATCCGGTCGCCTCGATAGGCTCGAGGCGGCTCACGGCGACGACGCGCGTGGCCATGGTGTGCCGGGAAGTCTGGTCGGCGTCCGATGACGCATCCCCGGAAGGGACCCAACGGTGAGCGAGCCGCACTCCCCCACGAGCACGCCGAAGCAGATCGTGACCGGCATGTCGAACAGGCTCCTGGGCCGCGGCAGCTGGCGCGAGGCTCGCTACGTCGCCGACCTCCTCCGGACCGAGACGGTCGGGGGCGCGATCCTCCTCGCAGCCGCAATTGCCGCTCTCGTCTGGGCCAACTCGCCGTGGCGTGACGGCTACGCCACGCTCCGCGACACCGTCATCGGTCCGCAGGCCTTGCACCTGGACCTGTCCCTAGGAACCTGGGCGGCCGACGGACTCTTGGCAGTCTTCTTCCTCGTCGCCGGCATCGAGCTCAAGCGCGAGTTCGTGGCCGGTGACCTGTCCGACCGGCGCAAGGCCGCCCTGCCGATTGCCGCCGCCGTCTGCGGCGTCGCGCTGCCCGCCAGCCTGTTCGTGGTCACGGCCACGCTGATGAGTCAGGGCGACAGCGCGAGCGAGGTGGACGGCATACTCCGCGGCTGGGCCATCCCGACCGCCACGGACATTGCATTCGCACTGGCGGTGCTCGCCGTCATCGGCACGCACCTCCCAAGCGCCCTGCGGTCCTTCCTGCTGACCCTCGCGGTCGTCGACGACCTCATCGCCATCACGATCATCGCCGTCTTCTACACCGACACCGTCAACCTGCTTTGGCTGCTGGCGGCCGTCGTCCCCCTCGGCGCGTGGCGCCTCCTGCTCAAGCGGAAGATCACCCATCCCCTCGTCCTTGCGGTCCCCGCCCTGCTCGCCTGGGGCTTCGTCCACTCGAGCGGCGTGCACGCGACGGTCGCCGGCGTCCTGCTCGGCCTGCTGGTCCCCGTCAGCCGCGAGGTGGAGGACGACCCCGACCGGAATTCGCTGGCTGAGCGCATCGAGCACCGGATCCGGCCGTTCTCCGCGGGCTTCGCGGTCCCGGTCTTCGCGTTCTTCGCTGCCGGCGTCACGGTGATCGGTGGCGGCTTCGGCGCCGCCCTCCGTGACCCGGCTGCGATCGGCGCATCGCCGCCCTTGTCGCGACCGTCGTGCTGCGAGTGCGCAACCGGCACTACCGGCTCGTCGAGGCCCGAGAGACCGCGGACGAGGATCACGACGGCGTCCCGGACGTCTACCAGACAGAGGGACGGCTCGATCCGGCGTGATGGTGCCGGCTCATGGCGTGCCGAAAAGGACCACACTGAGTGAGGCAAGCGGAGGATCTTTTCTGCGCCGTCTTGGTTGCCATGGCCTGCGCCAAGGCCAACTGACCTTTCCACTTCCGCATCGGATGCCTAGTCGCCCCGAACATGTCAAGCCGGATGAAACAGCAGGTGGTCAGGCGCTCTGCACGAGGGCCTCTCGTGAGGGCCGTTGGTCCAGGCCTCGGCAGGCAGATTCGGGGCGTGGGGTCGGCGGTGGCCGAACCGCTCGGGTTCGCCGCGTAGGCCGCGTCAAGAGTCTGTGCGCGCATCGCTCGGACGTGCCCGGCGTTGCCGTGGTGGACCGGGCGGGTTTCTGCAGCCCGATCCCGAAGTGGCGGTGCTCGTGGTCGTATTAGCCAAAGAACGACCCCCGAAGGCGGGGAGTCGGCCAGCGAGCCGAAGTTCTCCGGGAACACCGGCGCGTACTGAGGGTCTTGAACGCGGCCTCGGAGTAGGGGTTGTCGTTACTGACGTGCGGGCGGCTGTGGGAACGGGTCACGCCCAGATCGACCAGCAGCCGCGCGGCGGGCTTGGAGGTCATCGAGGTACCCCGGGTCGGCGTGGACCACGTGCGGGACACCGTCCACGCCTATCGCTTCCTCGAGCATCTCCGCGCCAGCGCTGAGTCCTCCCTCGCGGCGATGGTCAAGGCGACGACGTACCGGGAGAAGATGTCGAGCACGACGTACAGGTCGTAGTACACCCCGCGCTGGGGTCCGCGCAGTTTCGTGATGTCCCAGCTCCAAACCTGACCGGGTCTCGTGGCGAGCTGTTCCGGGATCGTCCGGGGAGGGTGGGTGGCCTGCGAGCGGCGTTCTCCTGCAGCCTGGTTGTCGCGCAGGATCCGGTGCATCGTGGACATCGAGCACAGGTAGGTGCCCTCGTCCAGCAGTGTCGCCCGACCTGCGCGACGGACTTGTCGACGAACCGGTCACAGGTCAGCACGTCTAGCGCGTGAGCCGCTTGGCCGAGGTGAGCGCGTTGCACGGCCCCGGCCGCGGGCCGGGCTCCAGATGGGCTTTTGGCGCGGCCGCAGTGATCGGTAGCGCCCCGCCCGCGAGCGAACCAGGAACCGGCACGCCTCCACGGTCGAGGCGTCCAGGGCGAGCTGCTCGACCAGCGGGTGGATCACCTGCTCGACCGGGGCGGCGTGTCCGCGCTCTCGGAGACCGTCTGCAAGAGCGCGTGTGCTGTTCCCACCAGGTCCAACGCCTCCCTCGTCCGGGCCAGCTCGACCTCGGCCTTCGCCGCCCGCGCGGTCAACGCCTCGATCTGCGCGTCCCGCGGATCCTTCCCGGGCCGACCGAGGACATCCTCGCCCGAGGCCGGCTCACGCGAGCGTCGCCAGTCGATCAGGTGCGAAGGTACAAGCCCTCACGGCGCAGGATCGCGCCCCGCTGGCCCCGGTGGGGCGCGTCGTACTCGGCCAAGATCGCGTCCTTGTACTCCCGTGGGAACGTGCGTCGCTTGGACGGTCAGCTCGAGGGCCCATGCCCCATCATCAGCCGGCGGCAGGTCCGCCATCGTCATCGTCATCGAGCTCAACCATTCTCGCCCGTACAGAGGGAAGGAAATCACCGAGCCTGTCTCATCCGATCCTGACGCGCAGGGTAGACACGAGCCAGATGGCCAACGGCATTTCTTTGTCTCTGGCACACGTCAGCATCGGCAATGGCCGAGAGCAAAGACGCACGAATCCGCATATTCCGGATCCACCGAGCTTGGGCCAGGCAGCGCGTTACGCTTCGGACATGCATTCGGCAGCGACCACTGGGCGCGGCTTCGCCGACTCCAGGGACTGAGTCATGCCTGTCATTGGGGCCCGCTTCTGCTTCGCCACGCCTTGCGGGTTGGCGTCGTGAACCGCGCAGTCACAGACATGGGGGCCTCGTCCAGGATCATCAGCAAAGGTGCGACAACAGGCACTCGTACGTTGTGGTCGGTGTCATTAGGTCTGGCTGCGACAGTCGGCACAGCCGCCATCCTGACCCAGGTGAACAGTTCGTGGGTCAGCGTGGCATTGGCCCTCATCCTCGTCGCGCTGGCGCCATCGGCTCCACGCCTGGACCGTCGCATCGCCATCAACCTTTCCCTGACATTCGGCCTGCTCCCCGCTGCGCTCTGGGTTCCGTCCATTCTGGGCGCCCGAACCGCAGCCCTCGCGGCGCTCTCGATCGCCACCGGTGGCGCGGTTGTTGCTGCTGTCGCGCGGCCACGAAGCGTCGTTCCTGTGATCCGCCGACGTGACGGCGTGATTGCCCTCGGTGGCATGCTGGCCGGCTTGGTAGCCCTGCCACTGAGCTCGCCAGGGAGTCCGCAGGGCGCCCTTGCCGCACTGAGCACTGGCATCGACAACTCGTATCACTACGCCATGTTCTTGGAGCGGCGGCTGATGACGGCTAGCTCATCGCTGGTGGCCGCCAATGCGGACGGCAGCGGCTTCGCATTCGACGACTACCCCCAGTGGTTCCACAGGCTGATCACCGTGCTGGCTCAGATTGGCTTCGGCGACCCGGGGACTGCACCGGTGGAACTAGTCCGGTTCGCTCAGTTGGAGTGGCTGGTTTTCGTGGCCCTGACGTTTCTCGTCACGGCCGCGTTCGTCCAGGCATTACCTGACCGCGTGACGCCCATCCTGCTGGTGCCCGCTCTCGCCGTTGTCTTCAGCCTGATGCTCGGCGTGCCCGGCGCCCTCAACCTGATCCAAGGCCACCTCAGTTTCCTCGTAGCAGCCTGCGCACCCCTCGTCATGTTTCTACTGACCTATGGGCAGCGACATCCGGGACCTGGGCTCTTCGCCATCCTCGGTGGGCTCGTGCTCGTCACGGCAGCCTGGATGCTGCTACTTCCCTTGGCCGCGGCCGCGGTCCTTCCTCCGCTCATCGCCGTCTGGCGGCGTCAGACTGCAGTAGTTAAGTGGTGCACATTTGGCGGCTTTGGCTTGCTGTGCATCGCCACAGTGCCCCTTTTCGTGTTGGGACCGCTCACTCACGGCGCATTCGCGGCCTTGCTGCATGACGGGACCGTGCCGCGGGTTGGCCTGCCGACCATGCTGATTGTTCTCATAGGGTCCCTTGCCTTGGTGGTAGGGCTATCCGTCCGCGACGAGAGCCATTCACTTGTGGGGCACATTGTGATCGCGCTGGCGTCAACCTTGGTCCTGGTCGTCCTCGGGTGTTACATGCTCTCGAGCGCCGGGCAATTGACGTACTACTTTTGGAAGCTCGCCCTGGGCTCACTGATCGTGTCCGCCGTCGTCGCGGCGCACGCAACCGTCCTTGTGCTAGCAGATCGTCAGCCCACGCGTGAGCCGCTTCAACTTCGGCTACTTCACAGCGTCGCCGTGGTGCTCGTCGCCGCCATGGGCCTCGGCAGCACGCTGCAGCAGTTCGCTGCACCGTCAGCGTCCTGGTCAGTGTTGGCGCCGGTCTCACTCGGGGCCCGTAAGACCTCCGGCGAGGCCGGCGATGTCGATCTGATTCTTAAGCTTGCCGCCTCCATGACTCCCCATGACGCTGTACGCACTCGATTGCTTGCGACTCGACCCGACGACATGAACGCCGCGCACGCCTCCGAGTGGTTCCACGCGCTGAGTCACTCCGCGACGCGGCGTGCCGTCAGACTGGATGACGGTGTCTACGAGCTCGCACTTGACCCCCGAAATATCCCTCTCGGCGTGGAACTCGCGATGAGCACGCTCTCGAAGGTGGACGGGCGCGTGCTTGTCACTGACGCAGGCCTCTATCAAGCGATACTCGACGCAGCCTCGCCGACTCAGCAGTCGCGCGTATCCCTCGTCTCCTGAGCACCTGGCAGCAAAAAGCTCATCCGCGCGCATATCGGCTGCATCCGCCATATGCTGGCGACGTTTCGACCGTTTTGAGGGGACTTGCGCGTGTACGACAGAGGCTTGGGCGTCCTGCACATCGCCGCCATCGTGCCCTGCCACAACGAGGAGGCGACCGTCGGACGAGTTGTTCGCGACCTCAAAGAGGCCGTCCCTGGGATGGACGTCTTCGTCTACGACAACTGCAGCACAGACAGGACCCGTGAGATCGCAGAGGCCGCGGGCGCCGAAGTGCGGTTCGAGGATTGCCCTGGCAAGGGCAACGTCATTCGCCGCGCCCTCGCAGACCTCGACGCCGACATCTACGTAATGATCGACGGTGACGACACCTACGATGCACACGCACTTCCAGAGATGCTGCGCACCCTGCTTGACGGGCCGTTCGACCATGTCACCGGTGTCCGGGTCGCACGGGGTAAGGGCGCCTATCGCGCTGGCCACGAACTAGGGAACCGGGTGTTCAACAAAGTGGTTTCGCAGATCTTCGGCAGGCCGGTCACCGACATGCTGAGCGGATACCGCGTGTTCTCCCGTCGGTTCGTAAAGTCCTTCCCGGCTATTTCACGGGCGTTCGAGATCGAGACGGAGCTGACCGTTCACGCCATCAACAACCGTGTTCCCCAGGCCGAGGTGCCAGTGCTGTTCGTTGACCGCGCCGAGGGATCCGAGAGCAAGCTGCGGACCTACCACGACGGGTTCCGCATCGCTCGCATGATCACGCGCCTGCTGCACCACGAGCGGCCTCTCGCGCTCTACTCGACGATGGCCACACTCATCATGTTGACGGCGCTGGGTATCGCGGTCCCTGTCGTTCAGGACTACCTTGAAACTGGCACCGTGGGCCGCTTCCCTACCGCTTTCGGTGCCGCCTCGCTGGTTATCGTCGCCTTCATCGTCCTTGTCGTAGGCATCCTCCTCGACGGGCTGCGCAAGGTCCGACAGGAAACCTCCCGGGTGGCATACATGACCGTCCCAGCGTTGCCGCGCCTGCCGCGCGGTGCGCCGCGTAACGCCACGGGCCAAACCCAGCCGCATATGCCGTCCGCCCCTGAACATGCGTCCGCATTGAATCAGCCGGCTCAAACCGTGACCGCGAGGCTTGAGACGTGGGCGTCAGAGTCCGTGTGAGCGTCAGTGTCATAGTCGTCGGCTTCGGCGACGAGCCGGTGCTCAGCGGTTGTTTGCGGTCGATCCTCGCTCAGCTGGACGATGAGGACGAGGTCATCCTCGTCGACCACGGCATCACCCGCCTTCCGTCCGTCGAGGGCGTCACCCTGCTAACCCCTGAGGTGAACTCCGGTTTCGGTGGCGGGTGCGTAGCCGGCGTCGCCGCTTCGACAGGTGACGTCCTCGTGTTCGTCAACTCGGATGCCGAACTCTGTCCCGGCGCCATCGATGCGCTAGCCGAGCAACTCGTCGATGAGGACATCGGCCTGGCGGGTGGTGTCGTGCTCATGCCAGGTGACCTCAGCGTCATCAACTCTGTCGGCTTGCCGGTGCACCTCAGTGGCCTCAGTTGGTGTGACGGATATGGCGAGCCCATTTCTCCCCGGCACCTCCATCCCCGACGCCTTGCCTCAGTGGCGGGGGCCCTGTTCGCATGTCGCCGTGAGGTCTGGGACCTTCTCGGCGGGATGGACGCCTCCTACTTCATGTATCACGAAGACACGGACCTCAGTCTCCGCTGCCACCTCGCCGGCCTTGACGTCGTTCTCTGCCCTCAGGCAAGGGCTGTCCATGCGTACGAGTTCTCGCGCAATCCAGACAAGATGTTCCACCTTGAACGCAACCGCTTCCTCACCGTGCTTAGCGACTATCCGAGAGGTCTCCTGGCACGGGCGCTCCCCGTCATAATGGTGATGGAACCTCTGTATTTCGCCATCGCCGTACGCGACGGGTGGGGTCGGCAGAAACTTCGAGCGTGGTGGTGGCTGCTCCGACATGGCAGTGACGTCGCCGCTCGACGGCGGCTCGTCCAGGCAGGCGTTCACGCCCCTCATGCCTTGGATGGCCTACTCACTTCCGCCATCACGCAGACCCAACTCGCGCAGCCGCCGAGCGCTCGGCTCCTCGATGCGGCTCTGGGCGCTTACTGGCGAGTTGTGTCCCGCCGGCAAGCCCGCGACCGCAACACCGGCAGACGATCCAGCACTGGCACTGCTGAACGGCGCACCGCGAAGAGCACATCCCCTGCTTTCGAGCTCACGCTTGGAAGCGGCGAAGGCTCCGATGCATAGGCCGCCCGGCGTAATCGTTCTCGCCGTGTACCGGCCGGACGCGAGTCTACTGAAGACCCAACTGCAGTCGATCATCGGTCAATCCTTCAAGGACTGGCAATGCATTGTTGGCATAGACGGGACGGATCCTCAAACCGCGTCCCTGCTCCGAGAGACAATAGGAGTCGACACTCGATTCAGCGTGATGGAGTTTCCTGAGAACGTAGGCATCTACCGACACTTTGAACGGCTTCTGACCAAGGTCGAAGCCGGGGCTCCATGGATCGCCCTTGCCGACCAAGACGACCGTTGGCACAACGGTAAGCTGGAGACGCTCGTTGCCGTGTTGGTGGCGCAGGGTGTTTCTGGAGTTTCTTGCCAAGCCCGGCTCGTAACGCATCTCGGCACCGAATTGGGGCGGACGCACAGACGCGCAAAACCCTTGACCTCTCTCTTGCTCGTGAACGAAGTGACAGGCTGTCTAAGCATCTTCAAGTCCGAGGTGATGACAACGGCCCTCCCCTTCCCTCCGGCCTCACGCTTGGCCAGGCACGACCACTGGCTGGGCTTATGCTCCATGTCGATGCAAGGGTTTCACTTCACCGATTATGTGCTGCACGATTACGTGCAACACCGAGGGAATGCCATCGGAGAGAGGAGGATACCTCGCATCGCGAGTGCGCTAGCCGATGTCCTCTTCGGCCGCGCTTCGTGGGATGAGCTGACATCAAGCCCTTGGGAGTGGAGAATCACAGTTGCACTTGCACTCAATTCTCGCTTCACATTGCAAGAGAAAGAGGAAATCGCGTTGATCGCGCGCGGCAAGATGACGGCCCGCCTCCTTCGGCTCCTGCTGCGCCAGACCTCTTCAGGGCATATTCCCGCTCGGGCTGCTGCTGCACTGGCATTCGCGGCGCTACGGCGCTAGACCCAGGCGCGGCCACTCGCTACGGCTCGTACGTGCGATACACCCTGTCGACGCCGCTTTGGGGCAAGTTGCAATTGCCACGGCCCGCACAATGCATTGCCATCTTCCCGGTATCGCCCCCTGCTGGCGGTGAACCGCCAGTTCACTTTGAACGATCCTCTCGTCGTGCCACGCGCAGCCTCTGAGCCTCACGCGCGAGCTTCCAAGTCCTCGTGTTCTTGAACTGTCGGGGACGGTCGGCAAGAGCCCTAAGGAATTGATCCCACATCGATCCTGAAACTTCGCACTGCTGCCGAGATAGCCACCAAGGAGATGAGTAGTTCTCCGGCGGCCATTCCAATGACGGCTCCGGAGGCGCCGCCGACGCGGGCGCCGACAATGACCGTAGGCACGCCAAACGCCCCTGCAATTAAGTTTGCTCGAATGACGTCACCCATCCCACCCCGGGTCACCAAGACGTGTCGACACACGATCGTTTGTACGGAGACAAATAGTAGATAAGCACCGAAACCCCAGCACACTGCTGGCGGAGCCACAAGCTCCGCGCCAAAGAGCAGTGCCGAAGCCCAAGGACCGAAAAACCCAATGCCCAGAAAGAAAAGCAAGCCCGCCGAGACGTGCACCGCGCCAGCACGGAGTGTCCGGCGCCGAAACTCCTTACCCGACGCGACGGCGACCCACGGATGGACTGTATTGCTGATGGCCCCTACGGCCTGCAGCATCACTTGCGACAACCGGTCACCAGATCCTAGCCCTGCGAGTTCTGGGACACTCAGCGAGAAGGCCGCAAGGAATCCTAATCCGGCTGTATACGAAGCCGCTGAAGTTTCTATGAGGGACAGCTTCAATTGACGGCGAAGGATGCTCGAGGGAGACACAGCCGCGAGCTGGCTCCATGCCGACCTCCCGAGAACGCGGACGGTGTATACGACAACGCCCCCGAGGGTGGCCGCTCCCATGGAAGCTGGATACACGTCCACATTGCCGGTAGTAGCCACCGCAACACCAGCGACACTCAAACCGAGGATGCGGGGCGCAATTTCATAGATCGCGATCTCTTGCGGTGACGATCGACCCACGGAAAACCATGCGATAGAAAGGCCAGACAGGGCGGACGCCATAGCCATAAGTGCGCATGTGACCGCTCGACCCTCACCAGGGGCCAGACATGCTGCGAGCACCCCAACGAGCGGGACCAACACTGCTGCCGCAAACGCGCGACTGGCCAAGGAGTCCGCATAGATCTGCCGTTGCCGGGCATGTTTTGCCTGTGCGACCAAAGCGGCACCAACGACAGGCCATCCCAAACCAACGACAATACTAGTGATTACCCCAAGGGATTGCCCCACCGTCAAGGCCGCCCAGTCTTGTGTATCGACGTTGCGCGCGATGAGCGGCAATGCCAGCAACGATCCGGTTGCGGCCACTAGCGGCAAAGCCGCGAAGGCGGTGAGCCTACGTAACCATGCCAACATCAGGAGTCTTCGTTTCGCCTCGTGGGAAGTTCACGAGTATCGCATGCCCTCGAAAGCACCTCCTTGATGGATGCCGACATAGGCCCGGATACACCCTTTCGAAAGTCACGGTAACCCATCCGCATTGCGGACCACTGGATCAATCGATCTGGGCTGCTGACGAGAGTGGCCAACAGGCCAGGGACTTGTATCGCCGCGATGCGTACAGCCCACTCAATATCAGTCGCGCCATAAAGTCTCAACGTCTCGAGGCGGTTCCGGACAAGGTAGTATGTGCGCCACGGAGGGTGGCGCGAGTAGCGGTTGGCGAACGCACTTCGCCAACGTGAGCCACCCAGGTGATGCTCGAAGGGGCAGGGTGGCGCCGACAATGTTTTCATGCCTGCCGTTTGGCACCGCAGATAGAATTCCGTATCGACGCAGTCGATGAACAGATCCTCGCGGAAGTGGCCAATTTGCTCAAAGGTGGATGCTCGAATCAACATCCCACTCTGCATTGGCTCCAAAGGAGCCAGTCGACGCCCAATGCGATTCTTCACCCGCCGATTATTGAAGGCGCTGGCGGTAACCAATGCATAGTCTTGGGCGCACTCCACACTTCGCAGTCGTCGAAGCGCAGCCGTGACGTATATGCCACTTACGAAGCTGTCTTGGTCGCAGGTGAGGACGAAGTCCGGATCCCACTCCTTCAGGGCGTGAGTAATACCGTGGTTCAGCGCCGCGGCTATGCCTGCATTGTGATCTCGACGCAGCACGGAGACTCGCTCCGATGCCAGAGCCGATGAGATCGCCCAAGACCTCTCGTCGGAGCCGTCATCCACCAGCACGACGCGCGAACACTGGCCCACCAAGCGCGCAACAACCTCGGGAAGGCGATTCGAGGGGTTGAACAGCGGGACCACGGCGATGACGACCTCATCGTGGCGCACAGCACGGCTCCTGTCGCTCCTGTTCAAGAGTCCTTTCGGTACCCTCCGCAGATCCTAAGCCGCAGTGACCAGAATGACTGAGTTATCCCGGTGCGGCGAGGACTGGAACCATCTCGTGCGCACAACGCTTACTCCCGCGCGGAGTCAGTGGCGGGCGCGGCGGCGCAGTCCGAAAATGGTCGGTGGGCGTCGGCCGCGGAACGCGCGACGTCTTCCTCGCGGAGCTTCTGGAGCAGCGTTTCGGGCTCTGGCGGCGGCCAGTCCGGTGCCCTCGGATCCTTGGTGTCCATCTGGAAACCCGCTCCAGCCCGAACTCGGCGAGCTSGCCTTCGGCACCGGCTCGGAGCGAGACGACCACGTCAAGCTCGCCGTCCTGGGCGGGAGCCTCATCGCCGCCCTTGTCGCGACCGTCGTGCTGCGAGTGCGCAACCGGCACTACCGGCTCGTCGAGGCCCGAGAGACCGCGGACGAGGA
>NZ_JBFTPP010000016.1:0-16477 GCF_056398545.1 Terrabacter sp. 01T434 | reverse complement strand
GCTCCGGCTGCGCCGCCGCCCTCGACGCCGAGCACTACCTCGCCGCCCTCGAGGACACCGCCACCCCCGCCGAGGCCGCTGCCGAGGCCGCCCTCATCGACGAGACCGACTCCGGCGCGATCCCCGACCCCCGCGCCACCGTCGGCGCCCAGGCCGTCTCCCCGTCCTTGGCCGCCATGTTCGCTGGAGGGTCGCATGAGTGAGGTCCCACGGGTGGGACCAGCGGGCGCCGGCGACTCCCGTCCGTCGGTGTTGTTCGTGTGCGTCAAGAACGGCGGGAAGTCCCAGATGGCGGCCGCCCTCATGCGGTCCTTGGCGGGCGCTGCCGTGGAGGTCCACTCCGCTGGGACCCGGCCGGGCGATGCGGTGAACGCGTTGTCCGCCGAGGTCGTCGCCGAAGTCGGGGCGAGCATGGACGGGGAGGTGCCCACGGCGATCGACCCGGACCTGTTCCGGCGCGTCGACCGTGTCGTCGTGCTCGGTTCCGAGGCGGTTGTCGCCGCCGTCCCCGAGATGCGAGGTTCCATCGAAACCTGGGAGACCGACGAACCATCCTCACGCGGTATCGAGGGAGTCGAGCGCATGCGGCTGATCCGTGGGGACATCCAGGCCCGCTGCGAAGGCCTGCTCGAGGCACTCCAGGCTCGCTGAGGCGATAGGTCAGGTCGAGACGACGCTGGCCCGCCCGCTCGGTTCGTCGTCTTGCCCCAGGTTTGGCTGCCACCTTCGACGGCTCGCGCGGCTGCACCGCCGGCTCAGCTGAAGCGCTCGGGTGATGGATGCACTTCCCGGTCGGATGGGATCCCTTCTTCCGGGACACGATGACGCCGGCCGACGTGTACGCCTACGGCATGCAGCACTACGACTCCACCGGAAGCAGCTCAGTATCGAGGCGTAGCGGCAGCCCTCCGTGTCCAAGCTCCGGGGTTGTCATGAGCTGCGGCTGCGAGCCGGATCAGGTGCCGACCGGCGCGAGCATCTGGGCCATGACGGCGAGCACGTCAGGATCAACCCTGTAGTACACCCAGGTCCCGCGCCGCTCGGACTCCAGCAACCCGGCCTCGCGCAGCTTCTTCAGGTGGTGCGACACCGTCGGCTGGGACACCCCCACGTCCTGGATGTCGCACACGCACGCCTCGCCGCCCTCGGCGGAGGCGATGTTCGAGAACAGCCGAAGCCGCACCGGGTCTCCCAGCGCCTTGAACATCGCCGCGGCGCGCTCGGCGTCCTCGACTCCGAGTGGACCGCGCGTCAACGGCGTGCAGCACAGCTGACCTGCGGTGCTCCCGCCGGACGGGGTCACGTCCTCAACCTCCAGCAACTTCGACATACGTCTATGTTGACAGCCGTCGAACCAGAGTGCAAGATGGGCGACAGCGAGGCATCGACAAGTATCGAAGTAAACATACGTCGGGCGTCACCCGGCGCCAGACCCGGAGGTTCTACCGTGACGATCCCCACTGTCACCCACCCGCTGCCCACCGTCGTCATCGGCGCGGGCCCGATCGGCCTGGCGGCCGCGGCGCACCTGCTCGAGCAGGGCCTCGAGCCGCTCGTTCTGGAACGCGGCGACCGCGCCGGCGCCGCCGTGAGCGACTGGGGCCACGTGCGGCTGTTCTCCCGCTGGTCTGAGCTCGTCGACCCGGGCGCGCGACGCCTCCTCGAGGGGACCGGTTGGGTCGAGCCGGAGGCCGGCCGCTACCCGACGGGCGCCGAGTGGGTGCAGCTGTACCTGCAGCCGCTGGCCGATGCCCTCGGGGACCGCGTCCGGTACGGCCAGCGCGTGACGGGCGTCGCCCGTGCCGGCCGGGACCGGGTCGTCGACTCGGGCCGCGAGGACCAACCGTTCACCGTGCACCTGCACGCCGCCGCCGGCCAGCCATCCCGGCTCACCGCCCGCGCCGTGATCGACGCCTCCGGCACGTGGAGCCGACCGAACCCGCTCGGCAGCGACGGGTATCCCGCCGACGGCGAGCAGAACCCGGTCATCGCCGAGCGCATCACCTACCGCGTCCCCAACACCGGGGATGCCGCCACCGCGGACCCCGCCGACGTCGCCCGGTACGGCGGCAAGCGCACCGCCGTCGTCGGCTCCGGCCACTCGGCCCTGACCGCGCTCGTGGCCCTAGCCGCCCTGGCCGACCGGGTGCCCGGCACCACGGCCATTTGGGTCCTGCGCCGCGGCGCCGTCGGCAACGCGTACGGCGGCGGGGACGCCGACCAGCTTCCCGCTCGCGGCGCGCTCGGCGTCAAGGCCCGCGAAGCCGTCGCCGCCGGGCACATCGAGGTCGTCACCGGCTTCCGCACCCAAACCATCGAGCACCGAGTCGAGGACACCGTAGGCGCTGGCGTGTTGACCCTCGTCAGCGAGGACGGCTCCCGCATCGAGGGCCTGGACCAGGTCATCGGCCTCACCGGGTTCCGCCCGGACCACTCGATCCTGTCCGAGCTGCGGCTGCGCCTGGACACCCGCTTGGAGGCACCCGCCGCCCTGGCCCCGCTCATCGACCCGAACGTCCACTCCTGCGGCACCATCTACCCGCACGGCGCGGCCGAGCTGGCCCACGACGAGCAGGACCTCTACGTCGTCGGGCTGAAGTCCTACGGCCGCGCGCCCACCTTCCTGGCCCTCACCGGCTACGAGCAGGTCCGCTCCGTGGCGGCGTCCCTCGCCGGCGACCACGAAGCGGCCTCTCGCGTCGAGCTCACCCTCCCCGAGACCGGCGTGTGCGGCGGCGCGGGACTCTTCGACGAGGCCGCCGCCAATGAGGGCGCCGGCGACGGCGGCTGCTGCAGCCCCGCTCCCGCAGCAGAAACCCAGGCCGTCCCGGTGGCAGCGCTGGCAACGTCGGGGACCAGGCCACAACTGATCCAAATCGGCGTCCCCACCGCAACTGCGGGAGCCTGCGGCCCCTCCGGATGCTGAACCGCCCACCCGTCGACCACGGGCCGTCGACCGCGCCGAGCGCGTTGGTCGACGGCCCGGCCGCCTCCGGTCACGGCACCCCACCGGACACCGCGACACCAACCGCCGGCGACCAGCCGGTCGTAGTGAGCAGGCCCAGATTCGCCCTGCCAGCGTTGTGCGCCACCCAGATCATCGGCTGGGGCACGCTCTACTACGCCTTCCCCGTCATGCTGCCGGCCATCACCAGCGACACCGGCTGGTCCGCGCCGGCCGCGACCGCCCCGTTCACCGCGGCCCTGGTCGTGTCCGCGGTCGCCGGCATCCCCATCGGCCACCTCATCGACCGCACCGGCCCGCGGCGCGTCATGACCGCCGGCTCGCTCCTGGGGGCTGGCGCCCTGGCCATCGTCGCCCTCGCCCCCAACCCCCTGGTCTTCACCGCCGGGTGGCTGCTCGCCGGGCTGGCCATGGCCGCCACGTTCTACCAGCCGGCCTTCGCAGCCCTGACGCGCTGGTACGGACCGCGGCGGGTCCGCGCCCTGACCACCCTCACCCTCGCCGGCGGCCTTGCAAGCACCATCTTCGCCCCCATCACCGCGGCCCTGACCGAGCACCTCGGCTGGCACCACGCCGCGCTCACCCTCGCCCTGGTCGTGCTTCTGACCGCAGCACCGCTGCACGCCACCGCCCTGCGCGGCCCATGGCCAGCGCACGCCCCTGAGCCTGCACGCCCTGCGGCCGCCGCGGCCGGCGCGGCCGGCGCGGCCGGCGCGGGACTTCCCGCCGGAGCCAGCCTGCGGGCCGTCATCACCAGCAAGCCCTTCCTTCTCCTCGCGGCAGCCCTCACCCTGTCCGGGTTCGCCATGTACGCCGTCGTCTTCGGGCTCATCCCGCTGCTCACCCACCGCGGAGCCACCACCAGCCAGGCCGCCTGGGCCCTGGGGCTCGGCGGCCTCGGGCAGACCCTGGGCCGGCTCGTCTACGCGCCGCTGGCCGCCCGCACCAGTCCCCGCACTCGCACCGCAGCCTTGATCGCCGCTGGCGGCCTCACCACCGCCCTACTGGCAGCCATCCCCGGCCCGCTGTGGCTCCTCACGCTCACCGCCATGGCCGCCGGCACCGTCCGCGGCAACCTCACCCTCCTGCAGGCCACCGCCGTCACCGACCGGTGGGGCACCCACGCCTACGGCCGGCTCACTGCCACTCTGGCCGCGCCCATCACCATCGCCGGCGCCTTCGCCCCCTGGGCCGGGACGGCCCTGACCGGCCCACTAGGCGGCTACCCCCGCCTGTTCTGGGCACTGGCGGCCGTCTCGGCTACGGCCGCCGTGACAGCAGCCGCCACGAGGCAACCCGAGTTGAGCCCGACATCCGCTCATGGCCGGAAACCGATCCTGCAAGCAGTCTCCAGGTAGCCGCTCGTCGGACGATGTCCAACCATGCCGCGGGTGATGCGTGCCAGACCGCTGCGGGCACAGGTCACGCGCGCGTCCTGGGGGGCTGGCAGCGCAGTCCTGCCAACCGGGTGCAACAGAGCGGTGAGATGAACGGGGTGGGCCGGTGCCGGTTGTGCTGAAAGGACTACTGGTGCTGTGACGCCGTCTGCCCGGACGTGAGTCCAAGCTGAGCCATCATTGATCCGGTGTCGAAGTACGTCTTCTGACTCAGGACCTTGCCATCCTTGAACTCCATGACATCGCACAGCTGCAAGGTCAGGGACCGCCCGGTTGCTGGGATCTCACCCATGCTGGTTGCCAGAGTTCCCGTGTGGGTGCCCCGGCCGGTGAACTCCACGACCACGTAGTTGCCCGACTCGATCACCCGGTCGACGGTGACCTTGCCGTCCGGGAACCCGTCTGCCCACATCGTGTTGTACGCGCGAGAGCCGTCGGCGCCTACGAAGGTGTCACCGGACCCGACGATCGTGATCGTTCCATCGGGCGCTGTCGCCTCGGCGATCTCGTCAAATCTTCGCTCGTTCCATGCCTCGTGAATCCTGCGCGCGAGGGTTGCGTTGTCTGCCATCTGAGCCTCCGCTCTGGCACCTGCCCACCCTGTCGAACGCTAGTACCGGGCCCGCCGGGGGGCAACGGGCCGAGACTGGTGCAACTCGGTTGAAGTACGGGTATGTGCTCATAGAGACGAGGTGGTGTGCGATGTTCGGTTCCCGGTTCATGCCCTGTCAGGAGTGCGGCGCTTCCGTGGATCGCACCGGTACTGGCGAGCACGAGTGCGCGCCCGAGCGCCGGGCCGACTACCAGATGTTCGGGCTGCGCGAGGAGGTCGCGCAGCTGGAGGCCGGGGTCCACCGCTACCTGGCGACAGCAACAGGACGCTTCGAGTCCTGGCTCGCCGCCAGCGAGGTTCGCGGCCAGACCTGAGCCACCCGCCGACTCCGGTCGCCACGGATCTCCCCCGTTGTCACGTGCCCCTCCAGGCGCGCCGTGCGAACGTCCCGTCATGCCGCTCCTCGCACGTCAGTCGTTGGTCTACAGCTCCCGAGTTGCCGAGTCACGTGCTGCAACGTTGGCTCGCCTGCGCTGGTGAACAGCGAGAACCGCGGCCCCCTCTGCTTCCAGGCGTGCCAGGTTGATGCTGTTGTCCCGCTCCCGCTCGCGCATCTCCGTTGCGCTGAGATCTGCACTCGAACGGGTCAACACCTCTTCGAGCACCAGTGACGGGTCCATGGCGGTGGGCCGTTCATGCGCCGTGGGCACGTCGGGGTCGTATGCCGTGTCGACGTACAGCATGTTGCTCTCCCGGCCGCGGGTGGCCATCACGTAGAGCGGTTCGCGCGTCGTCGTCGCTGTGACGACGGCGTGCGTCGTGTCCACGGTCCTGCCTTGGGCACGGCGGGCCGTCGTCGCGTATCCGAGCTCGACGTGGTCGCGCGCGTAGGCGCCCGGCAACTGTGCGACTCCCCCGCCGGACTCGCGCCTGACGGTCACACGACTACTCGGGATGGCATGACCCCGACGTGAACCTGCGTCGTGCGCTGGTCACGCCATTCGAACTGCAAATCGCTACCCCCAGGTACGACGTAGTCCCGTTCATCTGCGCTACTACGCCTCGCTGCTCATCCGCCCCGGCGAGTCCGTCAAGACCGTCCAGGCCCGCCTGGGCCACGCCAGCGCCAGCGAAACCCTCGACACCTACAGCCACCTCTGGCCGGACAACGACGAGCGCACGAGGGCCGCCGTCGACGGAGTCCTCCGAAATTCTGCGGACTATTTGCGGACTAACGGGGGGTGCCCAAACCCAAAACCGCAGGTCAGAGGCCTAAAAGTGGATGAGTCGGCCGATACGCCGGGTTCTGTTCCGCGTCCCCGTTACCGGTGACGCGGCGACGGCCATCCATCTGGGCCGGCCATTGCTGACCGGCTCTAGCGTCCTACCCGCACACTCGACCGGGCCGGTCTTCCCGACGCCCGAGGGCCTCGATCGTGCGCTGTCTGGACTTGCTCCGGGTGGGGTTTACCGAGCCGCTCCAGTCACCTGGAGCGCTGGTGGTCTCTTACACCACCGTTTCACCCTTACCGGCTGCCGAAGCCGCCGGCGGTCTGTTCTCTGTGGCACTGTCCCGCGGGTCACCCCGGGTGGCTGTTGGCCACCACCCTGCCCTGTGGAGCCCGGACGTTCCTCGGCAGGGCCGGGGCCCTGACGCGACCGTCTGGCCGACTCATCCGCCCACCAGCATAGGGGCGTATGCCGGGTGCTCCGTCCGCGCCGCGGCACCCCCCGGTGGCGCGAACTCACACGACTCGACGGAAGGCGAGCACGGCGACGTCGTCCTGACGGTCCGGGTCGGACACCGACTCGGTGAGCTTGGCCAGCACGTCGTCGAGGTCGGTCAGGTCGTCGACGGCCGTGAACAGCTCGTCGGCGGCGGCCTGCAGTCGTCGCAGTCCGATGTCGATGCTCTCGCCCCGTCGTTCCACGAGCCCATCGGTGTAGAGCAGGAGAACGTCACCGGCACCGAAGGGGCAGTGCGCGGAGACTCGGGGCACCTCACCCAGGCCGTGGATGGGCGACCCTTCCTCAGTCACGAACCGCGACCTCCCGTCTCGGAAGATCAGGGGCGGAGGGTGCCCGGCGACGACGAGGGCGATGTCGTCCTCGGACGGGTCGAAGAGGACGTAGACGGTAGAGGCCATCTGGGTGGGGGGTTCCACGACCATGAAGCGGTCCATGGCCCGGGCCAGCGCCGCGGGCTCCGGGTCCTGGGTCGAGAGCACCCGGGCGGCCGAGCGCATCAGCGAACCGGAGACGGCGGCATCCACTCCCCTGCCCATGACGTCGCCGAGGACGGCGATGACCCTGCCGTCGTCGAGACCGCTGACGTCGTAGTAGTCCCCGCCGACGTCGGTGCGTCCCGCCTGACGGTAGACGGTGCCGAGCTGCCACCCGGCCAGCTCGGGAAGGTCCTGCGGCAACAGGGTGGACTGGAGCACCGACGCGACACGCCGGGTCTGCGAGTAGAGGTCGGCGTTGTCGATGGCGAGGCCGGCACGTCGCGCGAGATCTTCGGCGAAGGCGACGTCCTCGGCGCCGTAGTGGCGACCCGACTCGGCGGCGACGAAGCTGAGCACTCCGAGCACCCGGTCCTTGGCGATGAGCGGCACCGACATGGCGCTCTGCAGGCCGAGCTCACGGGCCACCCGCAGGTGCTCCTCGTCCTGCGCAGCTGCGACGAGCATGGCGTCGGTGACCGCCTCGACGAGCAGGCTCTCACCCGTCCGGGCGACGAGGGCCGCGCCCCCGGGGCGGTCGGGGTCGGGCGGCCATCGGGTCTCGAGCTCCCTCGCGAGCTGCACCTTCTCCGGATCGACGTGGGCCACTGCGAGCGTGCGCAGGACACCGTCGTCGACCATCGACACCGAGCACCAGTCGGCGTGGGTCGGCACGGCGAGCGACGCGACCTGGCGCAGCGTCTGCCGGTAGTCGAGGGAGCTCGCGAGCGCCTGGGAGGCATCGGCAAGGAACTCGAGCCGCGCGGCGCGAGCCGCACTCTGCGCCTCAGCCTTCAGGCGAAGCATCGTCTGGGCGCACACGTCACTGAGGACGCCCAGCACCCACAGCTCATCGGGGTCCACGCCCCCGACCCGTCCGTCGAAACGGAATCCCAGCGCGCCGACCACCGACCCGTCGGTCCGCGAGATGAGCGGCAACGTCACGGACGAGCCCTCGGTGCGGTCGCCGAGCCCCGGGTAGCGCTCGAGCAGCTCGGCTCGACTGGTGATCGTCACGACCTTGCTGGTCAGGACGGCATCGGTGAGGGGCGACCGCTCGGCGAGCTCGAGGGTGGCCCACCGCTGGACCTCGGACGGGGTGAGCCCGTGGGCGGCGATGGTGCGGAGCCGGTCCGAACCCTCGCGGACCGCGAGCGCGGCGCGGGAGGCCCCCATCACCTTGGCCGCCTCCTCGGTGATCGTCTCGGTCAGCTGCTCCACCGTCGTGGCGGCCGCAACCTCGGCCGCGATCCGCGCCAGCGCGGCGAGCCGGGGAGAGACGGCCGCTCGGCTCGCCCCTGGGCTCTGCCATGGCACGTTCATGGGGTCATCCTGACAGCCGGTGGGCCATATCGCCCATGGATGGCGCAGAAGTGGGAGCATGCAGGTGTGACAGGACCGTCGGTCGCCGCAGGCAGGGAGCTCGGCCGTGTCGAGTTCGGTCCGGATGACCTGCGCCGCGTGCGCGAGATCGTGCGGACCATCGCCGTGGAGCGCATCCCGGACCGGGCCGACCATGCCGTGCTCGCCGTGCACGAGGTCGCGGTCAACAGCATCGTCCACGGCGGTGGGCACGGGGTCCTGTGCATCGACGAGACGCCTGACTCGCTCGTCTTCACGGTCGAGGACGACGACGGCACTGGCTCGGTGCCGCAGCTGGGCATGCCCGATGACACGGCGACGAGCGGCCGCGGGCTCTGGATCGCCGAACGCCTCAGCGATCGGCTCACCATCGAGGCCCGCCCCACGCGTACGCGCGTTCAGGTCCACCTCAGCCTCGCGTCCTGAGCGACGCGAGGATCAGCTGGGGTCCGAGGGTTGGGCGTCGGCGGAGGTCACGCTGCCGTTCGACGCGTCGGCGGGCTCGGTGACGACGTCCATGACCTCGTCGAGGTGCATCAGCCGGACGAGCCGCAGCGTCACGTCCCCACAGACCAGCTGCAGTCGGGCGCGGGCCGCGCCGGCGCGATGGTAGAGGGCGATGATTGCCCCGAGCCCCGACGAGTCGATGAAGGTGACCTCGCGCAGGTCGACGACGACCCCGCCGCCCGCGACGATGGGGAGCCGCTCGAACGCTTCGCGCGTCTCCCCCACGGAGTACGTGTCGATCTCCCCCACGAGTCGTGCCGTCGTCACCGAGCCGGCGATCGAGACCGAGACGCTCACGTGACCTCCCCTGGACGAACGAGCGGTTTGCTCGTCCCACCGTAGGACGTCCGCGCCCCCCGGGGAGGCACTTCCGCGCCGCAGGCTCCGCACATCACGATGGGCGTATGCCGTGTGGGGCTGGGTGTGTGCTGGAGGTGGTCGCGACGTAGACGGTGTTGGATGAGCGGCCTCCGGTGAGCGGGTTCGCGAAGGTCACCTCGTGTCCGGCGGCGTCGGCGAAGACGCTCGCAAGGAGCGCGATGAAGGATTCCTCGGGCGGGTCGTCCGACCAGAGGGCGAAGACCCCGCCGGGGTGCAACCGGGCAGCGAGGCGCTCGAGACCCTCGTGGGTGTAGAGGTCCGCGTGGCTGGGGTGCAGCACGTGGTGGGGGGTGTGGTCGATGTCGAGCAGCACGGCGTGCAGCAGGCCGGGCGCACTGCCGAAGCCGGCACCCTCACGGGCCAGCGCGAAGAAGTCGCCCTCGAGCAGGGTGGTGCGCGGGTCGAGCGTCAGCGCGGCGGTGTCCGGCAGCAGCCGCCTCTCGTGCCAGGAGATGACCGGGGCCAGCGCCTCGACCACCGTGACGGTGCACACCCGCTTGTCCTCGAGGGCGGCCAGCGCGGTGTAGCCGAGGCCGAGCCCGCCGACGACCACGTCGAGGTGCTCACCCTCGACGGCAGCCAGTCCCAGGCGGGCCAGCTCGATCTCGGCAACGGTGAAGAGGCTCGACATGAGGAACTCCTCGCCGAGCTTGACCTCGTAGACGTCGACGAGGAGAGAGGGCTCGAGCCGGCGCCGCAGGCTGATCTCACCCCACGCCGTCTGCTGCCAGTCGACCTCCTCGAAGCGCCGGCTCACGGGGTCAGCCGAAGATCGGCGTGAACGAGCCCGCAGGCACGTCGCGTTCGACCGAGGCGAGGCGCCACTTGTCGGCGAAGACCGCGACGTCCAGGCCGTCCTCGCGCGTCAGCACCTCGGCGCCGGAACGGCTGTTGACGATCGGGATCGCGTCCACGGCCACGGCTCGGGCGATGGAGTAGCCGAGCGGCTCGAGCCTGATGGCCGAGCCGAACTCGTGCTCCATCCGGTGCTTGGCCACGTCGAACTGCATCGGGCCGACCGCCGCGAGAACCGGGGCCTGCGCCCCGCGCCGGTCGGAGGTGAGCACCTGCACGACGCCCTCCTCGCCCAGCTGCTCGATGCCCCGTCGGAACTGCTTCTGCTTGCCGGTGACGGCCGCCCGGGCGACGGCGAAGTGCTCGGGTGCGAAGAGCGGGATGCGCGGGAAGGCGACCTTCTCGTCGGCGAAGAGCGTGTCGCCCACGCGCAGGGCGTTGGCGTTGACGAGGCCGATGACGTCGCCGGGGAAGGCCTCGTCGAGCGTCGAGCGGTCGCGGCCGAAGACGCTCTGCGCGTACTTCGTGGCGAAGGGCCTTCCGGTGTCGGCGTGCGTCACGACCATGCCCCGGGTGAAGCGGCCGGAGCAGACCCGGACGAATGCGAGGCGGTCGCGGTGGGCGCGGTCCATCCCGGCCTGGATCTTGAAGACGAACCCCGAGAAGGGCGCCGACACCTCGCGGGGCGTGCCGGACCGGTCGGGTCGCGCGCCCGGCGCGGGAGCGAGCTCCACGAGCGTGTCGAGCAGCTGGCGTACCCCGAAGTTGAGCACGGCCGACCCGAAGAGGACCGGCGACGCCGCGCCGGAGAGGAAGAGCTCGTGGTCGTAGCCGTGACCCGACGAGCGCAGCAGGTCGTACTCCTCGACCGCGTCGGTCCACGTCGAGCCGAGCAGCTGCTCGGCCTCGGCGCCGCTCATGCGCGTCGTGATCGCCTCGGTGGCGCCGCCCGGTGTCCTGGTGAACTGCACGAACTCGCCGCTCGCGCAGTCGAGCACGCCGTGGAAGTCACCCGCCACGCCGACCGGCCAGGTCAGGGGCATGGGGTGCAGGTCGATGCGCGTCGTCAGCTCGTCCATGATCGCGAGCGCGTCGAGGCCGGGGCGGTCCCACTTGTTGACGACCGTGATGACAGGCACGCCGCGGGCGCGGCACACCTCGAAGAGCTTGAACGTCTGGGGCTCGATGCCCTTGGCGGCGTCGACGAGCATGACGGCGGCATCGACCGCTGCGAGCACCCGGTAGGTGTCCTCGGAGAAGTCCGCGTGACCGGGGGTGTCGAGCAGGTTGACGACGGTGCCGTCGTAGGCGAACTGGAGCACGGCGGAGGTGATCGAGATGCCTCGGTCCTTCTCCATCTCCATCCAGTCCGAGACGACCCCGCGGCGGTTGCCCTTGCCGTGCACCGCACCCGCCTCACCGATGGCGCGCGCGTGCAGGGCGAGCGCCTCGGTCAAGGTCGACTTGCCGGCGTCGGGGTGCGAGATGACGGCGAAGGTGCGGCGGCGGGCCGCCTCCTCGGCGACCGCGCGCTCGTCGGGGTTCGCGCCGCCGGGGTCGCGGCGGTCCGCGATCTCGCGGTCGGGCAGTGCGATGGCGTCCATGGTCCTCCAGTGATCGCCCCCGAGTCTGTCATCGCTCGCCCCGAACCCCGAATCGACGGGCTCGGACACCGCCCAGCGAGCGTGAGCCGAGTCACATCGAGTCGCCTGCGTCAACGATCACGGCGTCCCGTTCGTCGTGCATGGGAGACGACGACCGCAACAGACCCCTCAGGAACATGACGCAACAGCTGACCGACGACCCCGACCTCACCGACGCACCATCCAGCTCCACCGGATCCACCGGCCACAGCGGCCCCAGCGGCGCCGCCCCCGCGGAGTCCCAGCCCCACCCCCGCTCCGGGTTCAAGCTCCTCGACCTCTCCCTGACCCAGCTGCTCGGGGGGTCGATGGCTGCGGCGACCGCGGCCGCCCTGGGCTCGCGCCTGGGCGTCGTCGGCACCATCGCCGGCGCGGCCGTCCTGAGCGTCGTCTCGGCCATCGCCGCCCACGTCTACACGACCTCCATGGCCCGCGCCAAGGACGCCGTCGTGCTCGTGCGCTCCCGTCGCGGTGCCGACACCCTCCAGATGGAGGTCGTGCGTGAGCGCTGGTGGCGGCGTGCCGACCGCACGACGACACGCCGGGTCCTCGCGACGACCGCTGCGGTCTTCGCCGTCGCGGCGGCCTTCCTCACCGGTCTGCAGCTCGCCACCGGCGCCCAGGTGACGGGGACGACCCTCGGTGGCCGCGCCTCGGCCGGGGCCGTCGTCGACGCACCCGCAGCCCCCCGGGCCGAGCAGGTGCAGCGGGACAGCCGTGCCACCACCTCGACCGGGTCGGCCGGCTCGACGCCGAGCCCGTCGGCGACGACTCCTGTCACCGGGCCGACCACCGGAGCCGGCGCCGCGACCGCCCCTGCCTCACCCCAGGCCGCCACGCCGACCACCACGGGGGCGTCGAGCCCCGCGTCGCCCGCGACACCGGGCGGCGCGGGCACGGCGACCACACCCCCCGGTGGGGCCACTCCCGTCAGCCCCACCCCGACCGCTCCCTGATCAGACGACGGTCAGCGCGATCGTGCCCGTCGACACCTCGGCGACGTCGACGCGCACGGTCACCCGGGCGCCAGCGGCAGCCTTGCCGGACGCCTTCGCCACCACGGCCAGCTCGATGAGCTGGACGACGACAGCCTTCTCGTTCTCGTCGACAACCACCCCTTCTAGCTCGTCGCCGAGATGGGGATGGAGCTCGGCCGCCTCGACGGCGTCGGTGCACGCCCGCTCGACGCCGTTGGTGCGTCGGTCGGACGTCGACATGATCTCGGGCAGCGTCGGCAGCGCCTCACGCACCCACTCGGGCACCTCTCGACCCGCCGAGAGCGCCTCGCACACGACGAGCCCGAAGCGGTCGACGAGCCGGCGCAGCGGGGCGGTCACGTGCGCATACGGGTTCGCGACCGCGGCGTGCAGCGGTTGCTCCGGCACCGTCCCGTCGAACGGGGTGTAGCCGGCGCCCCGGAAGAGCGAGGTCGCCTCGTGGATGAGGGCCAGGTGGCGGGGCTCGGCGCGGTCCAGCGTCCGGAGGAACTCGCCGTAGGCCAGTCCCTCGGGCCACGCCACGCCGGCCGCAGCCGCCTGGCGACGGAAGCGCGCCAGGTCACGGGGGTCCGGCGGCGGCATCGTGCGCAGGATTCCGACCTTGCCCCTGAGCATGAGGTCCGCCGCGCCCATCCCGGTCAGCAGGGAGATCTGGGCGTTCCAGTCCTCCGCGGAGAGCAGTGGACGGAACGAGATGCGGAAGTCGCCGTTCTCGTCCTCCTCGACCTCCTGCTCGGGCATCGGCAGCGTCGCGCCGCCGCGCCGGCGCTCGAGCATCACGCGCTTCTCCCCGACCTCCTTGAGCAGCATCAGGCACTCCTCGGCGGTCCCGGCGTCGACCTCCTTCTGCACCTGCTCGTAGTCGTAGCGACGGACGCTGCGCACCATGGCCCGGTGGACCTCCACCGCGGTGCCCTCGCCGTCGGCGGCGAGGGCGATGTCCCAGACGAAGGCCGGACGCACCTGGTCGGGCAGCAGGCTGGCGGCGCCCTCGCTCAGCTCGGACGGGTGCAGCTGGATGCGCTCGTCGGGGCAGTAGAGGGTCTGGCCACGGCGGCGGGCCTCGGTGTCGACGGCACCTCCCGCGCGGACGAAGGCGGGCACGTCGGCGATGGCGTAGCGCACCCGGTACCCCTCGCCGTGGCGCTCGATCGACATGGCCTGGTCGAGGTCCATCGAGGTCGGCGGGTCGATGGTGATGAACGGGATGTCCGTCTCGTCCCGCTCCGGCAGGGTGGCGGCCTCGGCGGCCGAGCTCGCCTCGGCGACCACGGCGGGCGGGAAACGGTCAGGCACCTCGAACTCGCGGCGCACCGCCTCGAAGCGCGCGGTCAGCTGCTGTGCCACGTCCCCGGGCTGCGTCGCCGGGCGGAAGACGATGTGTCGCTGGGCCATGGCGCCACCCTACGCATCGTGCGATCGTCGGAGTGGCCGCCGCGACACGCGGACGGATGCGACATCGGTGTCGGCCTTCCCTAGGCTGACGACCGTGCTCATCCTGCTCCCGCCGTCCGAGGGAAAGACGCCACCGCGGAGGGGGCGCTCGCTCGACCTCGGCACCCTCTCCTTCCCGGAGCTGACGCCCCTGCGCGAGTCGCTCGTGCAGACCGTGGCTCGGGTGAGCGGCGAGCCGGATGCCGCGTCCGTCCTCGACGTCAGCCCCAACCTCGTCGCCGACATCGAGGGCAACACCCGCCTGCAGACCGCACCGACGGCAACGGCAGCCCACATCTACAGCGGGGTGCTCTACCAGGCCCTCGACGTCGACTCGCTCGACGCGGCCTCGAAGCGCCGCGCCAACCGCTGGATCGTCGTCGTGTCGGCCCTCTTCGGCGCGCTGCGCCTCGGTGACCGGGTGCCGGCCTACCGCGTCAACATCTGCAGCACCCTTCCGGGCGTGGGCCAGCTCACCCACGAGTGGCGCAAGGAGCTGCCCGCCGCCCTGGACGCGATCGTCAAGCCGCGAGAGCTCGTCGTCGACTGCCGGTCGAGCACGTATGCCGCCGTGTGGCGTCCCACGCGCGAGCGCGCCGAGCGCTGGGTGCACGTCACGGTCCCCGGCGCATCGCACATGGCCAAGCACACGCGTGGCCTCGTGACACGAGAGCTCGTGCAGGCCGACGCGCCGCGCACGCCCCAGGCCCTCGCCGAGAGGCTGTCGGAGCGCTTCGAGGTCGAGCTGACGGCCCCGCCGCGGGCAGGACGTCCGTGGCAGCTGGCCGCGACCCCGAGGCCGTGACGTGGACCTCGCGAACCTCGTCGAACGCGTCGTGCCGATCCTCGTCTTTCTCGTCGCCATCACCCTGGTCGCCGAGATCTGCGACCTGTCGGGCCTCTTCGACGTCTTGGCACACCGTGCTGCCCGCACCGCGAGGGGTCGTGTCGTCCTGCTGTGGCTGCTCCTCGTCGCCATCGCGGTGGCATGCACCGTGCTCCTCAGCCTCGACACGACGGCCGTACTGCTGACGCCCGTGGCCATCGCGGTGGCGCGCCAGGTCGGCGCTCCGCCGCTGCCGTTCGCGATGACGACGCTGTGGCTGGCCAACACGGCCTCGCTGCTGCTCCCGGTCTCGAACCTGACGAACCTCCTGGCGCTGCACCCGTTCGCGGCCCTCGGCGTCGGCACCCTCGGATACATCAAGCTGATGGCGCTGCCGGCCGTCGTCGCGATCCTCCTCACCGTCGCGGTCCTCTGGTACCTGCATCGCCGCGACCTGCGCGGCACCTACGAGACTCCCCCGGCTGCCGAGCCGCACGACCTCGTGCTCGTGCAGATCGCGGCCGGGGTGTGCGCCCTGCTCGCTCCGGCCTTCGTGCTCGGGGTGCAGCCCGCGCTGGCATCCGTGCCCGCCGCCGGCATCCTCGTCGCGGCGACCTACTGGCGGGCCCCCGAGCTGCTGCGCCGGATCCGGATGCCGTGGCTCACCGTCCTGGGCATCTGCGTCCTCTTCGTCGCCATCGATGCAGCCCTGCGTGCCGGCCTCGAGGCGTGGCTACAACACATCGTCGGGCACGGCACCGGGCGGGCCGCGCTCTTGCGCGTCAGCGGCATCGGCATGCTGACGTCCAACGGCATCAACAACCTCCCGGCCTACCTCGCGCTCGAACCGACCGTGACCGACTCGGCGACGCGGCTTGCGGCCCTGCTCATCGGCGTCAACGCGGGGCCCATCATCACGATGTGGGGCTCGGTCGCGACGCTGCTGTGGGCCTCGCGATGCCGCTCTGCGGGACTGACCGTCGACGTCGGTCGCATCGCGCGGACCGGCGCCCTCTGCGCGGTGGCCGTCGTGGTGGCCGCGACCCTGGCCCTCACTGCGCGCTGACGTCCGACGTCTCGGTCGGGAAGTGGACACTCGACCATCGAGTGCCCACTTCCCCACCCGCTTGGCTTCAGATCGTCTGCGCAACACGGATTGCGTGGAGGCAGGCGATGGGTGGAATCCCGGGGACGTACTCCTTTGCTCAGCGGCAGCAGGCGTTGGGGCTGCTGGAGCAGGGCCTACCGGCGTTGGAGGTAGCGCGGCGGATCGCGGTCGACCGCCGCGCGGTGGGACGATGGGCCAAGGTGGCCGGCATGACCTTTCGGTGGGGCCCGTCGGTGGCCTCGCGCGCCCTGCCGCACCGGTGAGCGAGGGCGACTGGACCGACGCG
>NZ_JBFTPP010000015.1:0-27007 GCF_056398545.1 Terrabacter sp. 01T434 | reverse complement strand
ACATCGACTGGTTCAACCACCGACGTCTCCACGGCGAGATCGGGCTCATCCCGCCTGTCGAGCTCGAGGACCAGCACTACCGGCAGAAGCCCGTGACGGCTACCGTCGAAACGTCAGTTCCGAGCCTCCACTAGACCCGGTACGGGACAATGCTCGACGCCGGCGTCGACCTCCGCGATGTGCAGATCGCGGCCCGCCACGCCGACCCGCGCAGCACCATG
Organism: Terrabacter sp. 01T434; assembly: GCF_056398545.1. NCBI lineage: Bacteria > Bacillati > Actinomycetota > Actinomycetes > Micrococcales > Intrasporangiaceae > Terrabacter > Terrabacter sp. 01T434. Next base: position 26,786 of record NZ_JBFTPP010000015.1, on the reverse strand, counting down.
CGCTACGACCGGGCCCGCAAGAACCTCGACCGCCACCCCAGCTACATCCTCGCCGCCTACATGGCCTCCGGCACCTGAACCAAGTCCGTCATGCCGAATAGCGGCGTCTGCCGAGGGCGAAGCGGAGCCCGTCCTGAACCAGGCGCTCAGGGCTGGAAGACGAGGTTTCTCTTCCTGATGGGAAGCTCAGCGTCCAGACGAGCCATCTGAAACATCATCCCCATGAAGACGTACGCCACGGCCACCGCTTCGAACCCGCCCGACAGTTTCCCGGCCACTGCGCCGCAGCTGATGACAACGATCACGAGCGGCATCAGAAATCGCCATATCTTCAGGCTTGAGCGAGCGTTCTTGGTGCGCCACTGACTGAACCTGCTCAACTGTGCCTCCTCTATCTTCCTCATACAGGAGTGTCGTGATTGCGCGAGCCTCATTCGGGAAGCCGGGCCGAATCCCGACCCTGTGAGCGACGTGACGCCCAGCACGTCCGACGGGCTTCCGTGCATCGGCCAGACCTTGGCCTTCCGCAACCGGAGGGATGAGCGCTCATGCCGCGGTCAGGACGGCTACGCGCGTCCGAGTGTGCCGCGATCCCAAGACCAGCTCAGGACAGCTGCCGAGCCTTGCCGGGAAACATGGCGAGAAGCAATGTCACGGCCGCCGCCGCGATGACTGCCCCGTATGCAGAGGTCAAGAAGGCGCCCAGGACGGCCCAGCCGGAGACACCCGACTTGAGGACTTGCACAAGGTTGAGGATTAGGAACGGAACCAACACGAACGGGAACCGCCTGTTCGCGCGCTGCGTGAAGTTGGGGCGTACGAGCGCCTTGGCCTCAGGACGGTCTGCGCTTGTCCTCTGTTCGACGCCGTCCTGTCCCACGCGCCGTACTATGCCGGATGCGGTCCGGTCCTGCCCGCGTTTGAGAAACCGGCCGCTGACGTCGCACGCTCATGCCGCTGGGCGAGCGATCGTGCCGAAGGCGGAGGACCAGGCGTCACCGAGCCTGCCCAACTGGACGTCATGACACACTGCCGATCCTTGGCTCTGGAAAGGTGCCCATGACCGACGTGCCAGTTGCTCGCCCAAAGATCGTCTGTCTCTGCGGTTCCCTACGCTTCGGCCGGGAGTTCACGGAAGAGCGCACGCGCTTGACGCTCGACCTGGCGATTGTTCTTGCTCCGGAAGCCACCGAGGTGTCGGCACCAGAGCCGCAGCTCGTCCACGCCTTAGGTGAGCTGCACCTCCGACGGATCGACCTTGCAGATGAGGTGCGAATCGTGAACCCCGATGGCTACATCGGAGAGTCCACCCGGCGCGAGATTGCGTATGCCCACGCGATGGGCAAGCGGGTGACGTACTTCCACGAACCGGCCACGAAGGACAGGTAGTGCCCGGTCATGCCGCGGGCAGAAGGCTTGGTGCTGGAGCGGTTCCAAGCGTAGAAGCAGCTCTCCCCGTAGCCTCCGATCCGTGTCCATACTCCGTCCACTGCTCCTGCCAGGCGGCCCGGCGGTCGGCAAGACTACGACCGCGCGAGCCCTAGCTGAGGCGACGGAGCCATGCGCGTACATCGATGTGGATGACGTGCGCCAGATGATCAAGAGCGGCGGCGTCGCACCGTGGAAAGGCGTTGAGGGCCGTGCCCAGCACCTGTTGGGGATTCGCAACGCTGCTGCGTTGGCAGCTAACTTCACCGACTCGGGGATTAACGTGATCCTGAGCGATGTCGTCACTCAAGACCTTTTGAGCATCTACCGAGACCTGGTGCCGGAGTTGGTGGTCATCCGGCTGGTCTGCGACCCTTCGACCGCAAAAGCGCGCGCAGGCACCCGGCCGGTTTATCTCACTGCTGCCGAGTTCGAGATGCTCCATCGCCAACAGACCGAGCCGCTTGAGACCGACTCGGAGCTAGATGTGTCCGCTATGACGCTGGAAGTTCAAGTCGACGCTGTACGCCGGCAGTGGCGGAGCCGATCAGAAGACCTCTAGTTCCACTGGCTCGGGCCATCCGCAACTGCCGCGTACGGAGCGGCCGGGGACGCCCCGAAGGGCCTCCCTGGACCCGTCCCAGCTCGGGATGGACGGGTCCAACAGCAACTCCTCACCCCAAGAGCGCAAGGTGGAGACGCCCACGGCACATCCGAGCGGTGCGACAGTGGGCGGCATGAGCGATGACCCGTGGGGAGCCGACACTCCGCCGGCCGTCGACCCTCTACCACCGCTTCCGCCCGAGCTTGCGGAACTGACGGCATTGGTCGCCGAGGGTCGGCCGTTCCGACTCCCACCCGGCCGGAAGCTGCCGGGCACTGCGGACCTGCCCGAGGTGCAGGCCCTGACCGCGCAGGGCTGGTCCATGGTCGGTGGGCACCCCGAGACCTGGCTGCTACCGGTCGTGTGGCCGCCGGCTCACCGGTGCTGGCTCCCCGATCGGTATCCACGCGTGCGAGTGGGATTCAGTGGGGAGCGATCCTGGATCGAACCGCTACCCGCCGACAAGTTCCAGATCATGGAGGCCGAGGTCGCCGAGGACGCCGCCGCCGCGGGTGTGCCGCCCCGCCCTGTCGGCCGGCTGTGGTTGCTGCGGTCGCCGTGGCCCTCCCTCACAGCCGAGATGCTCTTCGCCGTGCTCCGTCGATGGCCCGACGAACGTGAGCCGTGGGAGCGACCGAGCATTCTCGTGGCAGCCGCACGGGAGGTGCTCCGTTGGTCCGAGCAGCAGGTGTGGGACTTCTGGACGGGTCCGCAGGCCGACGCCGCCAAGGCTTGGCGTCTCGCGGGCACGCTTCCGGCGCACTTCTCCGAACTGGCTCTTGCCGGCCTCAGCCCGGACCAGACGGCGAAGCTCACGGCGCCCATTGACGGCGGCGGCGCGGGGCTGACCGAGGCCGAGGCCGTGGCCTGGGTCCGCATCGTCATCCGCCCGACGCCAGCCGAAGCCGTCGCGGCGATCATCGGATGGCGTGCCCTCGGTGTGCCCGTGGAGCCACGGCCGGACCTTGCCATGTGCCTACGAGAGATCGTGCCGAGCCAGGCGGCTCCGTGGCTGGCCGACGGGTTCACGATCAAGGACGTGAGCCTGCTGTACGGGCTCGTCGAGCGCGGCGCGGCTGCCCGGTGGCGCGCGAGGGGCTACCCCTCAGAGCGGGTTCGGGAGCTGCTGTTGGCTGATCGGTCCCTAACCCCAGATGAAGCGACGGCCTTCGCCGCGGCCGGCATCGACGCGGATGAGGAGATCCGCTGGGTGGAGGCGGGCTTCTCCGCTCACGAGGCCCGCGGATGGAGAGACGTCGACGTCCTGCCCAACGAGGCCCGTGTCTGGCGCTCGGCGGGGCTGGGGCCTGAGGACGCACGCCGCCAAAAGGCAGCCGGCGGCGGCGTCTTGCCTAACGGGGTTGAACTCGGGTGGCTCACCTTGGGCGGGGCACCCAGACGCGGAGACATCCGCTACGGGGTCACCGATCCGCCCGGGACGCGAGGCCAGATCGCCGCAGAGGACGCAACGATTCACGGACTCCTGGACGGAGAGTAGGCGGCGCCGTCTGGCGCCTCGTTGGGAACGTCTTCCGCGCGGGTGGCAACTCCGTTGGGGCAGTTCCGCGACGCTGGCGGCGCACCAGCAAACTGGCGCCGGCACAGCGACGTCCGATCATGCCGCTGACCGGCATCTCTTCGAATGGGGCGGCCTGCTCTCGGTCGTCCCGAGCGGTTCCTGAGCCTCCTCCTAGCCGACGGTGAAGCGCGCCCCGAGCGCGATGACCGGTGGCACGGTCGCCGAGGTGAGGAAGCGGGAGACGCGGGAGACGATCCCGCTCTCGGGGTTCCAGCCCATGATCCAGGTGCCGCTTGGCGCGACGGAGAGGTAGAGCACCTCACCGCGGACCGTCCATCCCAGCACCGTGCAGCAGTCAGGGTCGCGGGGCTGCTCCTCGCCGAACACGAGCATCCGCTCGTAGCCCATCCGGTTGGTGGCGACGATGACGGTGCGCGGCGCGGCCGCCTGCAGGTGGCGGTCCTGGCCCGGGCCGAGCGCGAAGGCGGACGCGTACTGTGCGGCGTCGGAGACGGTCTCACCCAACGGGCGCGTGTGCGGCCAGTCAACGGGGACCGGCCGTGCGGACGGGTCGGGCAAGTGCTGGTCCAGGACGGTCTGGCCGTTCTCGACCCGGAACTCTCGCGTGCCGGGGCTGCGAGGTGGGTCCGGTGCGGGCCACCGTGGGGACAGTCCCGGCGACCATGTGCCAGTTGCCGAACCGGCCCGGACGTAGCCGCCCAGCCACCCGGCCCACTGCAGGTCGGGCGACGGGATCGCGACGTCGTGCGCCGTACGGGTGCCGACGTCGACCACGACGACCCTCCCCGGCTGGGGGAACGCGAGGCTCGTCTTGTCACCGGAGAACGCCCACACGTCCAGGGGCGGGCCGCCGATGCCGGGCCCGGTCCGCAGGCCGGCGAGGGCAACGGTGTCGAGGGTGAAGAGCCGGCCGTCACCCCATACGACCACGGGGGTCCACTGACCCGGGGAGCGTTCCTCGAGGTAGATCGCGTCACCGAGCGCCTTCAGCCCGCTGGGTCGGTGGCTGCTCGCGAGCTCGTGGGGACGGTTGGGGTCGATGATGGGCGTCAGGCCGGTCGCGAGCAGCGGCTGGCTCGCCTCCGTGCCGGACTCGGGCGCGACGACGTACTTCGGGCCGTCCGCGCTCGTGTGCCAGACCGCCTCGGCCGCCTGCGGCACTGGCGTTGGGTCGGCCGTCGTGGGGAGTGCGAGCCGGGTCACCCCGGGGAACCCGTTCGCCCCGGCGGTGCGGAGGATCCCTTGTCCTCCACCCCCGGCCCACACGCCTGCCGCCCAGAGGGCCGCGATGACGAGCCCCGAAAGCCCGCGGCGCCGCGTCGCCGACCGCTGAAGCAGCGCCTGCTGCCAAGCGCGTTCCGCGAGGTCGACCTCCAGAACGCCCGCGCTGGCCTCCTCCAGCAGCGCTCGGATCTCCGGCCCGGTCGGCGCCGCACCGTCCGACCGAGCCAGCGCGTGCCGGCCGCCCCGCTCCGCCTCCCGGGCCCGGTGCCGGGCAATCCCCAACGCCTCGGCGGTCTCGTCCACCGACCGGCCCTCCCCGAAGCGCAACACCAGCACGGCGCGCTCCCGTGGCGGGAGCAGGGCGAGCGGAGGAGCGCCGAGCGAGCGCCGGTCGGCGGGGCCGATACCCGCGGCCGCGGCCACTGCGTCCCGGTGGACGCGGGCGCGTACGAACGCCTCAGGCGACGCGTCGGGGAGGTGCCGCCAGCGGCCGGCGAGGCTCGTGAGCACGCCCAGCACGAGCTGCTCGGCGCGACGGACGTCGCCGGTCTCGAGCCAGGCGCCGCGGAGCAGCCCCAGCTGCCGTGCCCGCACGTAGCCGGCGAAGTCCGCGTCGATCCCGCGCATACACCCTCCTCCTCCAAGGATGGACGCAGTAGCGGCCCGAGCACATCCCCCGGGGCAGCAAGGGGTCCGCGAGGTCGCGGCCGGCTCGCCGTCACGGATGCGCAGCCAGCGGGCGCCGACGTTGTGCTGTAGGGCGGGACCGTCCTACAGCACAACAGGCCGCGACGCTCGAGCTAGACCAGCGTCCCACTCGTGCATGGACCCGGCCGGCTGCCTTAGCTTCGTGAAGCGGGACACGCGCGGGACGTCACTTCTGTCCGGGCTGGCGTTCTGCCCGGCGGTGGGCACGTGGCGTATGGCGTCCCGGTCGCGCGCAGCACGCGACCAGCGGCAGCCCCCCGACTCGGGATGTGCGGGCCACGTCGCGATAGCTGTGGTCGCCGACAGGAAGCGCCCGCGGCCAGCGACTTCGACAACGTCCGACCATGCCGCGGTTAGTGCGACTCGATGACTAGCAGGAGTTCCGCGCCGCCATCGACGAACGCCAGGTCATCGCCCAACTCGTCAGGCAGTTCTTCTCGCTGCCCAGGATGCGTCAGGCATGTCGGGCAGCCCATCGGCATGATCACCCAGTTGGCGGCCTTGGCTCCCTCAACGAGCAACTCCCAAGGGCCCCTGTCGGAGACGTGGTTGGCCATCATCCCGTCATCGTTCAGGTAGACGTCAGCCTCACCATCGCCGAATCTCACGCGAAGGAACGAGCCGTCTGCCTCGATGACGTGGGGCGCGAGGATCCGGAGCATCTCGAGGCCGCCATGCTCGGAAGACTCACCCGCGGTGAACCCCTGAAAGAAGATTGTCGAAGGACATGCCGTCACAGTGTCAGACGCGGGACACGATCGCGCTCAACTGCCGCGACGCGGGCGATCGACCTTTCTTCAGGGCCCTTGGGCGACTACCCGAGGTCGCGAGGTACGTCGCTGACGTAGGGGTCCTCTCCGACGTATTCGCCAGGTTGGCAGTGGTAGCAGCGCCAGATGTCGTCGTACTCCCGGTACCACTCGTGACAACCGCAGTCCCGGCGCCCCTTGGCTGTTATACCCAGGTCGATCAGGAACCAAGGCAACTTGCGTCTGACCTCAGTCCGCCACCTGTACTTGCCCATGACGCCGAGTTTCGCGACCTGAGCGTGGGCCGACAAGCAGCCACGCACAGGCCCGAGCGGGGGGACCGGACATGCCGCTGTCGGTGCGGCGCCGGGTGCCGTGGACGTCGCCGCCGGGCCTTGCCTCAGCAGTGCGAGCACTATCTGGCGGTGGGCGCTTGTCGCAGTCCCGTCGGGGACACTAGGGGGAACACCGACCGTAGCTTCGACAAGGAGTCAGCCGTGACCGAGGGAACCGTCCGCTGGTTCGATGCCGACCGGGGGTTCGGCTTCATCGCCCTCGGGCAGGAGGCAGAGGACCTGTACGTGCATGCGTCCGAGATCGTCAGCGACGACGCGATGAAGCTGCTCCGGGAGGGGCAGGTGGTTGAGTTCGAGATCGGCGAGGGGGACCGCGGCCCGCAGGCCCGCCGGGTCCGGGTCACGGCCGACCAGGCCGCCGATACACCGCTGGGCGTGCTCGGCACCGTCGCCTGGTACGAGCCTGCCAAGGGGTACGGCTTCATCACGCCCGATGGCGGTGGCGCCGAGATCTTCGTGCACAGTTCGGCCATCGTGGCGGGCGGCGTGGTCTCGGAGGGGCAGCGGGTGGCGTTCCTCGTCGTCGACGGGGAGAAGGGACCGCAGGCTGACCATCTGCTGCCCTTGGGAGCCCAGGCCGCCGCCCATCAGGCCGTGGCGTCCGACGGGGCGGACGGCACCGTGTCCTGGTACGACGGGGACAAGGGCTTCGGGTTCATCACCCCCGAGTCGGGTGGCCCCGATGTCTTCGTCCACGTCCGGGCGCTGGCCGACGGGCTCCCCGAGCTGGGCGAGGGGGACCGGGTGATGTACAACATCGTCGTGAGCGAGAAGGGCCCGCAGGCTCGCGACGTGCGCCTCGCACGCAGCTCGACACCGCGGGGCGCACCCGCGAGGTCGGCGACCCGCGCCCGGTCGGGACACCGGGAGGCATCCGACGTCCCGGCGCGAGGTGGTGAGGGAGTGGTCGCGCGCTACGACGCGGAGCGGGGGTTCGGCTTCATCGCCCCGGACGCGGGAGGCGCGGACCTGTTCGTGCACGTGTCGGTTCTTAGAGGCGCCGAGGCGCTGCACCAAGGCGATCGGGTTCGGTACCAGGTGCGACAGAGCGATCGAGGACCACAGGCCGACCGCGTCGAACGGGTGTGAGCGGGACGGCGGTCCGGGCGAGCTGGCGCTCAGTCGCGTCCCGATCCCGTCGCATGCTCATGCCGCGATCCGAGCGATAGACCCGACCGCGCAGGCCGGCTTCCGGAAAGGGCTACCCTGCGGGACGGGTTGTCGCCGGGCTCAGTTCGCGGACGGGCTCGGCAGGCTGGGCATCGGGTTGATGAGCTCGCGCTCGTCGGCCTCGACGACGTGAGCCTTCTCGGTCAGGGCAGGCTCGTGGAACTTGAAGTGGTGCCCGCACCACAGCAGTTTGAGGCCCTCGGGGCTCCGCGTCTGCGCGTAGGCCCGCGAACCGCACCGGTCGCACCGGTCAGTGATCCTCAGCTGGCGGATGGAGGTGTTGGTGACGGCGGCGCTCATGGCGCTCCTTCCCGGCGGTGCGAAGTGGGCGGTGCCCGTTCAGCGAACCTGAGTTGTCGATATGCGTGGTCCAACTCCACCGTGGCTGCGCCCCACGGCATGGCAATCACGACGGACCCCCTGGCCTCCTGTCCATACCCCTTGCACGCTCTCCCCGCGCCACTCTCACGCTGCACGACCCAGTAAGCAGTCGTCCGTGGCAGGCGGTATCCGCATATGTCCGGCGGGCTGCGGGACTGCAGGTTTCGCCAGCAACTCCAAGAGGTCGCTATGTGCTGCGGACACGGACCGGAGACGGTATCGGCCTGGTGCCAGCTCGCCCGCCTGCGACGCCGCGTTGTTCGCGCTGACGACGGGGGCTGACGGTCGGCGCGTGCCCTGCGAGAGGCGGGAGCAGGCTCGGCGGAAAAGGTGCAATCCGGCTCGCGCCAGATCAGGGCGCTCTACCGTGGCCCTACCCCAAGGCCCGCTGGCCAGCGGGTAGTCGGGGACTAAGTTGCATGGGAGTCCACAATGACGACATCAACGACGACATCGGTGGTCTCGCCCACGGAGATGCTGCTCACGCCCGCTCAGGTGGCCGCGCTTTTTCGAGTCGACGCGAAGACCGTCACCCGCTGGGCCCAGGCAGGGCGCCTCGAGGCGGTCTCCGCCCCGGGTGGGCACCGACGTTACCGTGCGGCGCAGGTTCACACCCTCCTGGAACGGGCCGCCGGCTCGTAGCGGGATCCTCTCCCCCACCGGGATGTGCGCAGGTCGCGATGATCCGACTAAGTAGTTGGACCTGTGACGAATCCGTCGCCGGCACGACAGAGGGCCGCGCGAGGCGGCCCGCTGGTGGCGTCTCGCGGCGACTGCTTTGGGCGCACGAGCAACCCGCTGGCTGGGCGGCCGTAGCGGGCATGTCGTCAGGACGCCGAGCGCCGGCGACTTGACGGGAAGGTCGCGCACCGGGCCGTCGTACTGGACCCCGGGTGCGGTGTGGGTCGACGTGACCACGGTGCTGGCGCTCGGGCTCTGGGACAGGCTGCTTCCCGATGCCCTTGGGCTCGGGACAGCGCCTTTGCCGCGCGGGTCAGGTCGGCCGTGCTGTGAAGCGTGCTGGCTGCAGGTTCGGGCTGCTGGTCATCGACAGCATCTTCCCGGTGCGAGACCGCTCGACCGGGATCATCTTCGACGCCTACATAGGCAACCCCGACGTCGACACCTACCCTCTCGAGACCATCACCGTGCCCACCCTCATCATCCACTCCCGCGACGACACCCTCGCATCGTTCGGGCCCGCCGAGGCCGCGGCCGCACGCATCCCGGACGCCCGGCTGCTCGCCCACGACAGTGGCGGACACCTCCAGCTCGGGCGCGCCGACGAGACCCAGGATGCCGTCCAGGCGTTCCTCTCCCTGCCAACGCAACCGACCGCGTCCGCCTGACACCAGGGCGGTCGCGGCCCCCGCCATGTCGACAGGAGATCGGCGACACCGACTTTCCGCCCGACTGCTACGCGTCGCCCAAGAAACTCTGCAAGAGGCGCACGGCCTTCGGGCAGGGGACGTCGGCCGCGTCCACGCCTCTGGTTTTGTGACGGCGCATCGTGTGTGACCCAGACGGCTGTGGGCCTCCTGCGGATGTGACTGGAGCGGATAGCGGCACAGAGGGCCGGCCAGTGAGCAGTCCCGGGTCTTTCGCCCCGTGACCACGTGAGGCATGGGGCGCAGGCTGGATTCATGGACACCGAGGCCCTCCCCCTGCGCCCGTCTGCCGACGAGTTGCTGCATGCCCTCGGGCACGCCGTGATCGCGACGGACACGCGGGGGACGGTGCTGTCCTGGAACGACGCCGCCGAGCAGCTGTACGGCTGGCCCGCCGCGGAGGCCGTGGGGCGTGACATCACGGAGGTGACGGTGCCGGAGGTCTCCCAGCAGGCGGCGGCGGAGATCATGGTTGCTCTGCGAGAAGGCCGTCCATGGTCCGGTGGATTCCCGGTTCGGCGCCGCAGCGGCGAGGTGCTGCACGCGCTGGTCACCGACACTGGCGTGTACCGCGGCGGGGAGCTGATCGGCATCGTCGGCGCCTCCCTCAACCTCGGCGACGCCGTCCGGCACCTGATGGAACGCTCCAGCGACGCCGCTGTCCTGGTCGATGAGCACCATCTCGTCAGTTACGCCAGCCCAGCGGTCGCGAACCTCTTCGGCTGGCCAGTCGACGAGGTCGTAGGCACACCCATCACGGACCGCATCCACCCCGAGGACCACCAAACCTTAGAGGAGCTGCTGGCCGCCGACCCGCCCCGGGCGGAGCGGGTCGGCGAGCTCCGGGTCCGCACCGACGGCGCCTGGTCTTGGGTGGAGGTGGCCGTGACCGACCTCTACACCCAGCCCGGGTCGCAGGGCCACGTCTGCAACATCCGACGCAGCGAGCGCCTTGCCCGCCTCGAGGAGCGTGAGCGCATCCTTGAGGCGGTCCACTCCGAGGTGCTCCAGGACCTATTCGCGGCCGCGCTCGAACTCGACCGCGCACTGATGCACGCAGCACCCTCGAGCGCGGCCCGGATCGAAGCCGCTCGCGACGCCGTGGGGCGAGCCATGGAAACCCTCCGCGAGGTCGTCAAGCCGTAGTGGTCGGTGCTTGAGCTGTCGTGGAATGCGTGACCGTCGCGACCTCCACCGTGAGCCGAGCTCCCGCCGCCGCACACGACCACCCAGAAGCAACGCACTTATCTGCCGCTCTCCGGGCAATCGTGGCTCCTCTGCGCAGTTCAGACGCCCTTCGCTGCGTCGCCCTGGGATCTTGCCATGTCAGGTTCAAGGCGACAGCCGCGGACGTACCGTCGAAGATGACGGAACGTGCTCACCGCAGTCGGCGGTGCTCGCGCTGCGCCACCTTCGGTAGGAGGCGCCATGGCCACCACACCTACCGCACCCGGACGGGTCCGTGCGGACAATGGTCCAGGTCGCGCACGGCAGGGCCATATCGGCCGGATCGTGGCCGGGTCACTGGCCACGGGGCTCTTCGCCGCCGTGCTTCTTGTCCTCGCCCCGTTCGTCTCGCCGGACGAGAACCATGTGACCGGTGCAGCTCTGTGCGGATTCGCGGTGGGATGGGCGATGTTGGCGGTCCTCTCGACGCGTTACACCGATCAACCCCAGCGGTGGGCGGCGCTACCTGCGCTGGTGATGGGCGTCAGCGGTGTCCTTCTGCTCGCGTTCGGTGACTCCTTGCGGCCGGTACTGAACTGGGTATGGCCCCCGGTGCTGCTGGCACTGGTGATCTGGATCTACCTCCAGGCGCGTCGACAGCTGCACAGCAGAACCCGGTTCTGGCTGCTCTACCCGGTGCTGGCGGTGCTGGCGCTGGCCGCCATCGGCGGCGGCTACGAAACCGTCCGGGAACACGCGGACGCCGCCGCCTACCCGATGACCGGTCAGCTGGTCGACGTCGACGGACACCGCGTCCACCTGAACTGCACCGGCTCCGGCAGCCCCACCGTTGTCCTGCAACCCGGCGGAGGCGACTTCTCCTCGGTCTGGGCACGGATAGCCCCCGCCGTGGCCGCCCACACGCGGGTCTGCGTCTACGACCGTCCGGGCCGCGGCTGGAGCGACCCCACAGACAGCCCGCAGGACGCCACCCAGGTCGCAACCGACCTGCACACCCTGCTCCAGCGCGCCCACGTCCCCGGGCCCTACGTCCTGGCCGGTCACTCCTTCGGCGGCCTCTACGTCCTCACCCACGCCGAACGCTACCCAGCCGACGTCGCCGGGATGGTCCTGATCGACGCCACCAACCCCGCCACCCAAGCAGTCTCCGCCAACGCCAGGGCGTACGACCCCGGCTCCAACGACGCCGCCACCTCCCGTGTCGCAGCCCTCGCGGCCGCGGCTGCACGCGTCGGCCTGGTGCGCCTGGTCGGCAGCTTCGGCTATGGCGACCTGCCGCCGCAGCCGCGTGACGAGATCCGCGCCAAGACCGCGACCGCCGCCTACGCTTCCGGCTGGATCGACGAGTTCGTCCAGGCCAACGCCTCCGGAGCAGAAGCTGCCATGCTGACCGGCTTCGGCGCCAAGCCGCTGGTCGTCCTCACCGCCGGCGCCGAAACCAATCCCACCCACGACGCGGCTCAGAACAAGCTGGCCACCTTGTCGACCGACAGCTCGCACCGCGTCGTGACGGGCGCCAGACATATCGCGCTCATCACGGACGAGCGGTACGCCAAGGCCACAACCCAGGCCATCCTCGATGTCGTGTCCTCAGTCCGAACCAACCAGCCGCTGCCCAAGTGACCACCGCGGCAACCGGTTCGACGCTCCCGTGCCCGGGACGACGCATGGGGGCGTCCTGCTGATTGAGGGAACCGACCGCCGGGAGCATCGGGCGGCGTCCTATCGGTCCGTACCGGAGGACGCCCGCCACGCGAGTCGAGTCCAGCGAGGTACCTATGGACGGAGCCAACAGCGACCGATCCCTCCCCGGCTGCGCCGGCGACGCGCTTGTTGGAGCCGAACCGCACGTCACCGGCCGCGAACGCGCCCGGAACGCTCGTCTCAAAGGGCAAGGGTGGGCGATGTAGCGGCCATGCGTCGTGGGGCAGGTCGCGGCCGGTCAGGATGAATCCCCGGTCATTCACCGTGACCAGGCCGCTGAGCCAGTGCGTGTGCGGCTCGGCTCCGATCGTCACGCATACGGCTGCGGCGGCGACCTCTTCACGCCGACCGGTTCGAACGTCTTCGAGGGTCAGGCTCTCCAGACGGGTCTGGCCGTAGCCGTCGGCAACTCGGGTCCCGAGCCGGACGTCTATGTTGCGCGTGGCCTCCACCTGAGTGACGAGGTAGTCAGACATGCCGCTGGCCAGAGACTCGCCGCGGACGAGCATTGTGACTCGAGAGGCGAACCTGGCCAGATGGAGGGCCGCCTGACCGGCCGAGTTGGCCCCACCGACAACGCAGACGTGCTCAGCCGCCATAGCGGGGGCTTCGGCGCCGGGCGCGCCGTAGAACACGCCTGCTCCGATCAGGTGGTCCCGGGTCGGGATGTCGCGCCGGCGGTAGGTCACACCCGTGGCGATGATCACTGCCCTGGCGACCGCCTGGCTTCCGTCGCCGAGCGTCATCACGACGGTGTCACCGCGTGGGCTCAGCCCGGTCACCTCGTTCATGAAGACGAACTGGGCGCCGAAGAGCAGGGCCTGTTCCCAGGCCCGCAGGGCCAGTCCGCCCCCGCTGATTCCCCGCGGGAAACCGAGGTAGTTGCGGATCATGGAGCTCGTGCCAGCCTGTCCGCCGAGCGCGTGCGGCTCGAAGACCACCGTGCGCAGCCCTTCGGAGGCGCCATACACCGCGGCTCCCAGACCTGCCGGTCCAGCGCCAGCTATGGCCAGGTCGTAGACCCCGCGCGGCGGCCGGGTCTGAATCCCGTGCGCGGCCGCCACGTCGGCGAGGCTGGGATCGTGCTGGACCGAGCCGTCGTAGTGGATCACTGCAGGGAGGCGCTCCACGTCAAGCGTGAACTCGTCGATGAGCCGCAAGCCGGTTTCCGAGTCGGCGGCGTAGAACTCGAACGGCACGCTGTTGCGCGTGAGCAGGTCACGCAGCTCGTGGCTGCGGGGGGGCACTGCTCGCCGACGACTCGGTAGACGACGTGACTCGGCCGGTGCGCGAGCGTCCAGGCCGTAAGCGCCTCCTGGATCTGCGGGTACAGCCACTCCTCCGGGGTGACCCATCCCTTCACGACAGAGAAGTCGATCTGTCCCAGGGCGGACGCGCGCTGGAGCGTCGCCAGGTGGCTCACCGGGCTTTCGTGTGGTACCGGTCCATGCCACCAACAGAACTCGCCAGGAACCGGGATGGAGGGCATGGGCTCGCTCAAGGAGCTCAACGCCGTCCATGCCGCGTAATTGCAGGTCGGCTGCCACGAGCGCCAACTCGCGGCCCTGGTCGGCCAGTCGCTGGAAGTCTGACAGAGCGTCCTCGGGCGTTGCGGCGACGAGTACCCGGTAGTCGCGGCCGAACCGGCGGATCAGCGCGGCTTCGACCGCGCGACGGGACTGCGGATCGGCGTCACCACGAACAGCACCGGAGAGCCGGGTGCCGCCGCGTCAGCGGCCACATGGTCCGCGGTCATCGTCCCTCCTTCGGGAAGGGCAGCCCTTCACATAGTGACTGGTGCAGGCTCTTGCTGTCCGCGGTCGGCAGGCCGACCCTGGACGGCAGCGCTTCACGGACCGGGGCACGCTGTCTGCTCAACGTGGTGGGACCCCTGGTCCGGCACCCCCGGCGCTCTTTCAGCGTGTCACGCGGTTGACGCCGGGGACGGGCAATCACCGGCATCACCCTCGATACGTAGCCGGAGTCGGACACGCTCATCTGTCGCGACCAGCGCGGTCGTACCGATTAGCGCGCACCGCGTCACCCTCCGAACGCCCATGCCACCATGAGTGGCAGCTCCTCGCGCCAGAAGGCGTCGCCATGTGATCCGACCCGCTCTGTCATGAGGACGTCCGCGCCTGCTTCGCGGAACGCTGTTGCCCAGCGGGAGGCATTCTCGTGGAAGAACGGCTCCAGGGTTCCGGCAACGAAGTACGCCCTCGGCAGCGAGCTCGGCATCGTCACCGAGGGGTGGAAGCCCCCTCCCGGAGAGGTACAGAAGACCGCACCGTAGATGTCTGGATGCCGCAGTCCAAGGGCGAGCGCCAGCTCGCCACTCGCGGAGACCCCGCACACCGCGGTGCGCGCGGCGGGCATCGCCAGCCCGAATCGCGACTGGGCCCATGTGCGGACATCCTTGACGAAGAACGCCTCATGCGCAGCGAACCGCTCCGGGTCGAAGCCGGGTGAGTATTCGTGCAGGCGCTCCGCCTCATCGGCTGAGCGGTGAACTCCGACGATCAACGTGGGAGGTACATCGGCCGCCTCGAGGTCTCTCCCCCACCGTGCGAGCAGCTGACCGTCGCCGGCGAACACGACCGCCTCGGGGGGATGCGGCGGGACGTACGCGGTGACCTGGCGACCGCGGTCATAGTCGAACCTCTCGCTGACGAACTCGCCAGCAGTGGATGGCATCGTCACCACGACCTCTCGTCAACTGTCATGATCCACCGCGGCCCCGAACTCGTCGAGGAATGCACTGGCTGCAAGCCGAGCGAGAGATGTGCCGCGCCTCGTTCGAACGCCCGAGGAATGCCGCGCGGCACGTCCGCTCTTGCCGCCGGTCGGGCGCCGCTGACGCACCCTCAGTCGGTCGCTCATGGCAATCCGGAAGGATGTGTCCGGTGCGCGTGATTTCTACAGAAGAGTTGACCGCTCGAAACATCACAAGCTTCGGTAGCGATGGCTTCGGCGTGGTCCCCATCGCGGCTGACGCTCACGTCGTCATCGCCAGGCTCGCCCCCGGCGGCATCATTGGGCGTCATCCGGCCGTTGTCGATCAATGCCTGGTTGTGCTCTGCGGAGAGGCAGAGGCATCGGGCGCGGACGGCGTCACGCACGTCCTTCACCACGGATCGGCGGCACTCTGGAGCGCAGGCGAGAGCCACGAAACGCGCAGCAGGACGGGTCTGACCGCGATCGTCGTAGAGAGCGCCGGACTCGCAGCCGCCTTCGACTGACACACCTTGGGGAACCAGCGGCACCTGCCCCGGCGTTTGAAAGGGGTGTCGTGTTGCCCGAACTCAAGGCAACGCCTGCTTCTAGTAGGGACCCTCCCCAGGAAGGCGCCTCCAACGCCCCTCGGACACCACTTGGGCCACCCCGTCGACCACCCGGATCGCAGACTGGTCATCGAGGACGTATGCCGGCCCGCTGATCTCGGCAGCCCACTTCTCGGCATGGGCCATGGTGTTCTCCGGGAACTCATCAAGATGGGGAAAGATCGAGAAGTCGACGAGGCCGAGCGTGCGGTCGTCGGGCGCTCCCGGCCACTGTACGAAGTCCGCACCGATCCTCGGCGTCATCACCATGCTGCCGGCGCTCACGCCCACCCAGACCGTGTCGGACAGCGACGGCAGGAGGGCCGCCAGCCCGGACTCCTTCATCCAGTGGCACAGATAGGTGGCCTCGCCACCGTCGACGAGGAGGACGTCGGCCGCACGAATCCACGGCACCCAGCGTTCTTCGCCGATCGTCGCCAGCGCGGTCAGCTCGAGCAGGCCGAGGGAGTTCCACGACATCGAGGTCATCCCGCCCCACGGCGGCAGACCAGCGACAAACCCGCGCGCCGAGACCGGCCCGCACATCGGATGACCCCACTGAGCGGTGGGAATGCAGAGCGCTCTTGCCTCCTCGACCGGCTTGCCCAAAAGATCGACGAGCGCCTCATGAATGCTCGGGTTCGTGACTCCCCCGGACGTGAGTAGCAATTTCACGATGCCCACTGAACCACAGGGAAGCCGCCGCCATCCCCGAGACCACCGCGCGCTCTGACCGAACAACGTCCGGATTTGCCGCGCCGAGGACTCCAGTCCTGAAGGCGACCCGGACGATCGCCACGCCCGGCCTCCTCGACGGCATGCCTGCCCGGTTCGAACCCCTCACCCGGGACCCCCGTCTTCAGCTCGCCGACACCTTCATGGCAACGGCGGCCTTCTGGTCCGAGGGCGGACAGCAGGGCACACCCGATCCGCCATCCCGCCGGCGGGCGACGCCGACCCTGATGGCGCCGAGGCGCTCTTCGAGCTGATCCTCGATGACAGCCCCCAGGCGTTCGCGCCCTTCGCCGACGACTTCCTCGAGATGATCCCCGACGACGCAGCGATCAACGCCGGCTACCAGTCAGAGCCACTCGACCCACGATCGTCGCCGCGCTCAACCCCGACGCCGAGTATGAGAACGTCCGCGAGCAGGTCGGTGCGATGGGGCCTTCCGCGTCGTGAGGCACATCCGCACATGCCGCCGAGCGGTCGTGCCGAGTTCAGGACGTCCCAAACGGCCCCGCGGCACCCGGTTTGCGACACCCCTTCGCTATGGCGACGGGGGCATGCAGGACACGTTGTCGCCATAGGCGCGCATCGCGTCGATCCGATCGGCCGCCAAGTCGTATGCAGCGCAGAAGGGGATGCGATCTCCGTCGCTGGTGCCGGCGCATGTTCCCAGGCATTGAGCCGAACGGGGCGGTGGTGGGTATGGCTGAGGGAGATCGTCAGCGCCCGGCCTCGGGCGACCGACCTCGACACACGGAGGCCCCCATGAAAAGACTGCTCATCGTCACCGCCGGTGCGGTCGGATTCCTGCTCGGCTCGCGGGCCGGGCGGGAGCCCTACGAGCAGTTCATGCGCGCCATCGGCCAGCTGAAGGACGACCCCCGCGTGCAGGCGAAGGCCCACCAGGGTGCCCATCTCGTGCGCGAGCAGGCGCCGGTCGTGGCGGACAAGGTGGCCGATGCCGCGCGGACGGCGACCGACAAGGTCACCTCGGCGGTTTCGGGGTCTACCGACGCCGGCGCCGCGGACTCGCGCCAGGAGAACGCGGACGACCTTGTCGAGCAGGCCGTGCAGTTCCAGAAGGATCACGGGCCCAAGGGTCCGCTGCCCTGAGCCTGCCACCCGATCGGGGCGCCGGACTCCGGGTCCGACTCTGCGAGCGACGTGACGCCCATGGCGCCGGCCGGGATCCCGGGACATCGGCCAGACTCCAGCCTCCCGTGACCAGAGGGATGCGCGCTCATCCCGCTCCTCGGACGACGTCCGACCATGCCGCACGTCGTTCGATAATCGCTCTCGTATCCGAGACGACGACCTCTATGGTGCAGACGTGTGGGTATCGCTGGGAACATGGTTGATTGGCGATGGACAGTTCCCTGAACTGGGGCTGGGCGCGGTCGTCCGTGACTGCGGGCTGCGCCTGAACTCCTCCTACCTGAATGCGTCCGACCAGTCGCCCGAAGAGGTCCGAGAAGCTCACGTCGACGATGTGGGTCGAGTGCGGTACGAAGTCACCGGCCGATGCCAATCGGTAACGAGCCCGATGGCGGTCCTGGTCGCCATGCCGGGCTGGCTCACGATTGCCGAACCCGAGGCCTGCCGCGCCGTCGAGAGCACCCCCGACTCTCCCGCTTTCGAACCACGGTCCGAGCAGTTCCGCCCTCCGGCCCCGGCATAGATGCTCAACGCCGAAGGCTGGCTGGGAGTCGTCGCTGACCACGAGTGGGACGCCTTCGCCATCCCCGACTCACGAATGGACTGGCGCCTTCGAAGAATCCAGCTCCTCGAGCACCAAATGATGCGTGTGCCTGGGGAGCCGTCGGACACGCGCGCGTTCGGCCCTGTCGTCCGGGCCACCCATGTTGACCGGCTGAGCCGGGCCGCCGACGGAGTAGCGGGAGCGCAGTACCTCTTGGACTTGCTACCAGCCTGACGTCCTCATTTGCCGCGACGCGGCAGATGCCGTGGAGTGCACTCGCAGGTGCCAGTTTGCCGAACCTCAGCGGTCAAAAATCTGGAGCTTGGCGTCCACGAGGCTTCTGACCAAGCCATCTGGCAACGGCTCGTCGATCGGGAAGTGGAGCGAGCTCTTTGTGCGCTCGTATTCCGTGAGGCGGTCGCCGAGCACCGTGAGCACTTCGCCACTGTGTGGCAGATAGGCGAGATGGTTCTTGAACGCCGCGAAGCCTGCGACCACCTTCCCGTCGACCCGGAAGGCCGGCATGCCGTAGGAGATGCCTTGCTCGGCGTCCGGGACGACGGCCAGGATCGACCGGCGTAGCGCTTCTAGGGTCGTCCGTTTCGGCTCCTCAAGCCGTGCCAGGTAGGCATCGACCTCGTCGACTGACATGGCAGACAGTCTCCTCTCGTCTTCAGGATTTGCCGGAGTGGGCGAGGCCTCCGTGACCCCTCGGCGAGTGAAGTCGGTTGAGGGCCCGGGCGACGCGCTGTCCAGCTGCCCTGACTGACCGTGAATCCGATGGGCTCCGCCCCGCGTCACTGGCCGGGTGGCTGGTCGTCGTTGTTGGACGCAAGTATCTGGTGAAGCGTCCGCAGCCGGCGGTGGGTGTCGGACGCACCAGGACCCAGGCGGCGGGTTACCTCGGAGAGGGTCGGTGTGAACAGCTCCCCGGCGGCTTGGTGGACTCTGCGGCCGGCTGCCGTCAGCTGTACTCGGTAGGAGCGGCCGTCCTCGGGGTTCGGGACCTTGCGCACGTGGCCGCGGCGTTCGAATCGCTTGACGTAGCTCGACACCGTCGTGGCCGGCGCGGCCATCCAGTGGGCGAGCTCGGTGGGGGTCATGCCCTGGGTCGACGCCAGGACGGAGTAGATCGCGAACTCGTCGGCGTCGATCCCGGATGCCCGCACCGCGTCGTCAATCAGGGCGGTCGCGGCTCGCGACACGAGCCACACGTCGAAGAGGACATTGCCCAGCCCGGCATCCAGATGTGCGGTTTCAGGCTCGGGTGTCCCGGTCCCGGTCTGGGCGGCGGCCGAGCTGTCGTCGGG
Organism: Terrabacter sp. 01T434; assembly: GCF_056398545.1. Classification (NCBI taxonomy): domain Bacteria; kingdom Bacillati; phylum Actinomycetota; class Actinomycetes; order Micrococcales; family Intrasporangiaceae; genus Terrabacter; species Terrabacter sp. 01T434. The sequence goes on along the minus strand of NZ_JBFTPP010000015.1, from coordinate 7,288 downwards.
CCGTGCCATCAGTGGCTCGCGCCTGAGGCGTCGGGGTCCGCACTTTTGGCTCGTGGGCGCGCGCGACGGCGGACCTGGGCGATCGCGAGCAGGGCCAGCGCGCCGAGCAGCAAGGCACCGGAGGTCCAGAAGGTGAGGTTCTTGGCAGCAGAGGCCAGACCCAGCAGGGAGCTCGTGGGGGCCGGGCCGGGAAACGCCGCCAGGGCCAGCCAGGCGCACACGTTCTCGAGGTAGTCGAAGGCGCTTCCCAGGAGGGGCAGCACGGCAAGCGCGAGAAGGGCGTGGCGCTCCGGAGCGAGTCGAGCGATGACGAGCGCCATCGACGTCGCCATGAACATCCCGAACACGGTCGGGTAGAGCAGGTCGGCCACCTGAAGGAATCGGTACGCCTCGCGGCCGGCCGCCCCGCATCCGGTCAGGAAGCCCAGCACGTCTGCGGCGCTCGAGGTGAACCGTACATCGGGAGGTGCTTGACGGCATACAGCCTCGACGTGGGGAATGGCGAACGGAGCCGACGAGGTGAAGAACGCCCCCGCGAACACCCCGAAGGCGGTTGCTGTCAGGAGCCACAGGGGCCATTTCGCGAGTCGAGCCGCCGAACCGGCGAGAGACCAGACGATGCGGTGACCCGCGGGGACCGTGTGGGCTCGCGGCTGGGCAGGCTGATGGATGTCAGCGGTGGTCATGGCGCTTCCTTCTGTCCCCAGGGCGTCCGAGTAGACGACTGATGCGATCTCGCAGTACTTGTATACTGCGCTTTCGTAGTAGTCGCTGTCAAGGATGTTCCCCACACACGTGAGCGAGCATCGCTGACCCCTGCGTACAACCACAGCAGGCGTAGTGTCGAGTGCATCCGGACGAAAGGGACCCATCCATGACCATCGACCGAGGACTGCTGGCGATCTTGAATGCCAAGCCCGGAAAGGGCGACGAGCTCGGGGCGTTCCTAGAGCAGGGCCGCGAGCTGGCGGCTCAAGAAGAGGGCACCGTCAGCTGGTACGCATTCCGTCTCGACGACACGACGTACGGGATCTTCGACACCTTCGAGAGCGAGGAGGCACGCGAAGCACACGTGAACGGCCGGATCCCGGCGGCACTCCAGGACGTGAGCTCGGACCTTCTGGCCGAAGCCGCCGACATCAAGCCGATCGACGTGCTCGCGGTCAAGTAGCCGCGATCCGCACGATCCGGGACGCGTCTCTCTCGGCGCAGGTCGCTGTGACCGATCTACCGGTTCTGCCGCCTGGCGCTCTTTTGAATCTCATGGCCGCGCTCCCGCGCACCGGCAGCTCTGTCACGCGCCACCCGGTCGAGCTCGGTCGCAACCAGGCGCAACGCCACGCGACGGATGACGGAGCTGAACGGGCCGATGACGAGCCAGTACCTCCTGAACCGGCGCCGGCTCTCGTCGTCCGTCATGGCCACTCGTGTCTCGATCGTCACGATCGACGAGTCGTTGCCGTAGGGATCTACCCTCAGGCCGGCGGCGATCTTGGCCTACCCCGGCTCGTCGAAGTTGGTGAACTCCCCTGGCGTGGTCGGGGTGTCGGTAGCGTCCGCGACCGCCTGCCAGGGGCGGCTCACTTGACCGAGGACCATTTCGACACCCAGTGTCTCGCCGAGGAGGATCCAACCCAGACCGACCAGGTCCTTGAGCCGGAAGGTGCTCGGGGATACCTCCGGAGCCGAAGCCGTCGACGTGCGCACTCTCAGTTTTCCCGTGACACGTCGTGGCAGAGCCCGGATGCCGAGCAGGGCCCGCGCAAGGGGTGCTTGGAAGAGGTCCACCTCCGTAGCCACGCGGTAGCAGTCGGCAGGGACGGCCCGGAAGACCTCGGAGTGCACGACGGCAACATCGAAGTGGGGCGAGAACTCGTCCATGAGCAGACGTGAGCCATCCGGTATGCCGGCCGCACCGGTTGATCCAGCTTCGCGCGGTCCTGTCGGTGGCGCGCTCATGGCACCAGCCTGCGGGCGCCCGGCATCTGCGCCCCAGAGGCGAAGGTCCCGGACTCGCCGGCGAGCCGCCCGCGGCCTGAGGGGCAGGACCTCTGGCACTGTGCGGCGCGCTCGCACCGGGGAGACGATGTCGATGCATCCTCGGGAAGGAATCCACCATGGCATACCTGAAGCCACCCGCACTGACGCGGCATCTGGCCAATCCGCTGGCCATGCGGCTCGGCGGACGCGGCGTCGCCACCTCACCGTCACCGGTCGTCACACTGGCCTACCCCGAAGGGTTCCGGTCATCCCCGTCGACGTCGGCGAGAAGCGCTACCGCCACTCAGTAGACGGGTGCTTCGCCCAGATGCCCGCCCCAAAGGACCATCCCGTCTTCCAGATCGACCAGGTGCACTGACGTCCGGATGGCCGCTGAAGGGCACCCGATCAGGGGCCTGCGCCGGCGTCCTCGCGTGGCACGAGACCCGTCCACGGGACCGCGTCAGTGACGCGTAGCACTGGCGCGGCAGGGCAGGAACTTCCGCCTCTGCCGCAGCCAGTGTGTCTCGATCCCTGCGAGTAGCTCTGTGGCGGTTTCAACGAAGACGACATCGTCCTGAAGCTCATCCGGAAGTCCCTCTGGCTCCCCCGGCCGGGTCAGGCACGTCGGAGAGTCCATCGGGGTGATCGCCCGGTTCGCCGCCCGAGCACCGCCGAGCAGCAAATGCCACGGATCCGGGCCGGTGATGTTGTTGGCCACGACACCTGCTCCACCACGAAAGCGTGGTGGGGCAGGCGGTGCGCATCTGAATGCAGCTGGCGCGGAAGAGGCCGTCGCGGCCCGCCTCGACGACGGGCTCGAACGGCGCCGTGCAGGGTCGTGAGGTTCGCTCAGTCCTCGCCCTCGTGCTGGCCGGGCACGACGCACGCGTCGCCGACGAAGGCCCCGGCGAAGCTCGAGGCACCGAGGGCCTTGGCGGCGCCCGGCGTCAGGGTGAGCCCTGCTGCGGTCCCGGCACACGTCGGGATGGCGCCGTTGATCGGCTTGGCAGCCACGAGCGCGAAAATGTCCACCCGGCCGGGGAGTCGCGTGCCGTTCAGGACGGTCTTGGCGTTGAGGAATCCGGTCTTGAGGTTGACGTCGAAGCTGGTGATGCGCAGGGCGCCCCCACCGACAGGAGTGAACGCCAGGCCGCCGGAGTGCTCGATGACCTTGCCCTCAACTTCGGTGATCGGAAACGACAGCTGGGCCACACCTCCGGGGGCGGTCAGCCGGCCGGGTTTGATGGCGTGGACCTTCAGTGTCTGGGTGAGGACGGGCACCAGGTCGGGGTTGAGGACCACGGTCGTCTGGCCGCCCCGGTCGCCGGACGCGTGGTGCTGGGTCTCGGCGCTGGCTGCCGGAGCAACAAGCACGGTGGTGACGAGGGCGCCGGCGCACCCCGCCACGGTGAAGAGTCGAAGGTTCCGCATGAGATTTTCTCCAGTCTGCTCACGGGCCCGGCCGTCAGGCCCGGGTGGGTTGGTACCTCGAGCTCGGACTCACACCGAGGCACCTGTTGTGCCTCACAGCATGGGCGCGCAACGTCAGGATGCACAAGGTTTGTCGAGGGTTGGGTTACGCCGCAGAAAGGGCCCCTTACGGCGAGTGGGTTCACTCACGGGCCGACCGCACGCGACGGCTGGAGGCCAGCTTGAGCGTGTCGAACTTCGCCGATGACCCTCCTGCCGGCGGACACCCACATGGTCGGTGCCGGGGTGCTCGTGGCGGCTGGCGCCATGCAGCTGCCGATGTGGCTCTCCTTCGTGGCGATCACCGTCGCGGCCGTCGCCGGTGACCATGTGGCCTACTGGTTGGGTCGCCGACCCGGGCCGCGCCTGGGTCACGGCCCCGCGCCACGGGTGATCAGGTTTCTGCTTCACAACCTCGTCGGCGCCATGGGCTGGGCAGCCGTCATGTCTTGCGGCGGCTACTGGTTCGGCACCATCGCCTTCGTGTCTCGCAACCTCGAGCTGTTCCTCCTCGGGCTCATGGTGGCGTCCGCCCTGCCTGGCGCGACAGCCGTGGCGCGTCGATGGGCTGGCCGCCGGTCTGCAGCACGACACCACGGCAGACCGTGGGTGCCAGCAGCTCACCGGGCGGCGCCACACTGACCGACACGAAGGGATGCCATCCCCAAAAGGCACATTCGGCCCCAACGGCGTGCACAGCGCATCCCTAAGCGCACACGTGACTCTTCGAGGGACGGTCGCCGACCCGCGGCACCGACCTTGCACCAAGGAGCAGGCATGAAGACCACCAGGATCATCAGCGGCGTCGCCGCCGTCGTGGCCGCCGCCGGACTGATCGGAACCGGTGCGGCGCTGTCCAACGCAGCCTCAACCCCGTCCCCCACGACCTCGAGCAGCGCTGGCTCGCAGGCCGCACCAGGCGGGTCGATGAACCCGAACAACGACACCCCGGTGACCGGGTCGGAGCTCGCCAACGTGACGGCTGTCGTCAAGGCGAAGGACGCCACCGTCACCGTCACCTCGGTGCGCAAGGACCCCGACGGCTCCTACGACGTCTTCGGCACCAAGTCCGGCGTCAACGTCATGCTCGAGGTGAGCAAGGACCTCAAGACCGTCACCGCCGACGCGGGAGGTCACCGGGGCGCTGGCCGCCACGGCGGCGGGGACAACGACGCTCCCGTGACCGGCACGGAGCTCGCCACCGTGACGGCTGCCGTCAAGGCGAACGACTCCACCGTCACCGTCACCTCGGTGCGCAAGGACCCCGACGGCTCCTACGACGTCCTCGGCACCAAGTCCGGCGTCAACGTCATGCTCGAGGTGAGCAAGGACCTCAAGACCATCACCCCGAACGCAGCGGGCCCGCGGGGCTGAACAAAGGAGCAGTCAAGCGTGGCGGGCCCTCGATCCGATGACGGGTCGAGGGCCTCGTCCTGAAAGGTCGGCCAGCCGGAGGCTGGTCTCGCTGGCGACGTATTGAACTCCCTTGTCGCAGTGGTGAATCAGGCCCGTGGTGTCCCGGCCGGTTTGGGCTCGCTCCCACAAACGCCATCTCGAGGCCGTCCAGGGCCAGGTCGGTGCGCAAGTCTTGGACAGCTGCCACCCGACGACCCGGCCAGAGACGACGTCGATGACGAACGCCGCGTACACCCACCCGGCGGAGGGTGCGGCAGTAGGTGATGTCCGCGACCCACACCTGATCCGGTGCGCGGCATCCAGGGGATCGAGCAGACGTCGGTCGCGGGAGCGTGGCGCGACACGCACGTGGGAAGCTGTGCGCGAGGAGCGCTGCTCACCAACCCCTCGCTTTCCCTATTTCCACCGCAGCGCCGCCGTCATCTCTCGCGCGAACCCCGAGCGGGAGCAGGATTGTGCGCGAGGATCTGAACATGGGCCGTTCACACCACGATGAGATCGAGCGCAAGTACGACGTTGACGTGGCCATGGTGTTCCCGAACCTTGCCGAGATGGACGGGGTCGACTCGGTCGCCCAGCCTCGGACGTTTCAGCTCGAGGCAGAGTACTTCGACACGCCGGGGCTTGATCTCGCCCGCAGTGGGGTCACCCTCAGACGCCGGACGGGCGGGGACGACGCCGGCTGGCACCTGAAGCTCCCGGCTGGCCCGGACACCCGAACCGAGCTCCGCGAACCCCTGGGACCAACGCGTGAGGTGCCCCTAATCTTCCGGGCGCGGGTGCACACGATCGCCCGGGGACGGCCCCTCGAGCCGGTCGCCACAGTGAGAACGGACCGGCGCGAGTATCCACTCCTCGACGCCCAGGGTTCGGTGCTCGCGCTGGTCTCGGACGACAACGTGCAGGCGCGGCGTCTCGCCGGCAGCGAGGACGAGATGGTGTGGCGCGAGTGGGAGGTCGAGCTCGCGAGAGGTCCACGAGACCTGCTCGACGCTGTCCACGGACGGCTGTTGGATGCCGGGGCCTCCCCGGCCTCCGCCAGCTCGAAGCTCGCCCGCGTCCTCGGGGAGCCTCCCGCCGCCCGATCGGCCCCCGGCTCGACGAGCGGCGATCCCGGGGCCAGCATCCAGCAGTTGCTGAGCGCACAGCTGGCCCGGCACCTGGCACGGCTGCTCGAGCAGGACGCCGGGGTCCGGGCCGAGCAAGCCGAGGCCGTCCACCGCGTACGCATCGCTGCCCGACGACTGCGGTCGACGCTGACGACGTTCCGCCCGCTGCTCGACACGTCTGTCACCGACCCGGTGCGTGACGAGCTGCGCTGGCTCGGCGAGTCCTTCGCAGGGGCCCGGGACGCGCAAGTGCTCCGCGAGCACCTGCGCACCGTCCTTGCATCGGAACCTGCGGAGCTTGTGGTCGGGCCCGTGAGCGCGCGCCTCGACGACGAGCTCCGCGCCGAGTACGAAGCCGGCCGAGAAACGGCCAAGCAGGCCTTGGACAGCGAGCGATTCGTCCGGCTCCTCGACGCCATCGAGGAGCTGATCGCCTCCCCGCCCCTGCAGCGAGATGGTCACCGAGCAGCCAGGAAGACCATGCCCGACCTGCTGGCGCGAGACGTGAAACGTCTCCGGCGAGCCGTGCGGGTGATCGAGGCCGCCCAGGACTCCACGGATCGCGACTCCGCCTTCCACGAGGCCCGCAAGAAGGCCAAGCGTCTACGGTATGCCGCAGAGTCCGCCACGTCGGTGCTGGGCAAGAAGACCCGCACCTTGGCGGCCGACACCAAACTGCTCCAGGAGACACTCGGCATACACCAGGACACGGTCGTCGCGCGTCAACGACTCCGCGAGTACGGCATGCGAGCGCACCTGTCTGGTGAGAACACCTTCACCATCGGGCGGCTGCATGCGTTGGAGCAGGCACGCGCCGAACGAGCCGAAGCCGAGTTCGTCGCCCTGTGGGACAAGTTCATCGCCAAGCACGCAAAGCGCTGGGACCGGTAGGCACACGGTCCGCCAGGTCGCCTGTCGGGCCGTGGGCAGTTACGACTTCCGCCCGGACCAGGACTGAAAAGTGGATGAGTCGGCCGATACGCCGGGGATTGCCACCGGCCAACCGACTAGTGCTGCCGTTGGTGCCCCAGGCCCTTGACCTGCGAAAAGGCTTGTTGGCGACGTTGAGCCCGTCGGCTCGGCACGACGGTTCTCGGACTTTTTGCGGACTTTTTGCGGACTAGGTGCGTCCTCACATCTCTTGCTCTTGCCGCCTCTAGCTGTACTGACCGGACAGGTTGGTCGAGTCGGTGTGACGACACGGTGTGACGTGACGCGAAGGGAGGACCCTCCCGCGGTTGAGTGGAACTGCTGAAGGTTCACTCGACAGGAAGGTCCTCCCGTGTCCCACGCTAACGCAGCCCTGACTC
>NZ_JBFTPP010000014.1:0-30992 GCF_056398545.1 Terrabacter sp. 01T434 | reverse complement strand
TCGATGGCGGAGTCGCCGCCGCCGACGACGGCGATGTCCTGGTCGCGGAAGAAGAAGCCGTCGCAGGTCGCGCACCACGAGACGCCGTGACCGGACAGCTCCTTCTCGCGGGGCAGGCCGAGCTCACGGTAGGCCGAGCCCATCGCGAGGATCACCGAGCGGGCCCGGTGGGCGGTGCCCTCGCCGTCGGTGACGGTCTTGACGTCGCCGGTCAGGTCCACCGCGGTGACGTCGTCGGTGACGAGCTCGGCGCCGAAGCGCTCGGCCTGGGCGCGCATGCCGTCCATGAGGTCGGGTCCCATGATGCCGTCCTTGAAGCCGGGGAAGTTCTCGACCTCGGTCGTGTTCATCAGCGCGCCCCCGGCGGTCACGGCACCCTCGAAGACGAGGGGCGCGAGGTTCGCGCGGGCCGCGTAGACCGCGGCGGTGTAGCCCGCGGGGCCGGAGCCGATGATGATGACGTTCCGGACGTCGGTCGTGTCAGTCATGCGGGGTCCTTGTCGCGTAGCCGATGCGGTCAGTGGGTCTGTAAGTCAGCGCGTTCTGCGGCGAGGCCGTGTTCAGGCAGAGACTGGGGTGACGTCGAGGGACTCGAGCAGGCCCAGGATGCGCTGCTTGATCTCGTCGCGGATGGGGCGCACGGCCTCGACGCCCTTGCCTGCGGGGTCCGCGAGGTCCCAGTCCTCGTAGCGCTTGCCGGGGAAGATCGGGCACGTGTCGCCGCACCCCATGGTGATGACGACGTCGGACTCCTTGACCGCCTCGGTCGTCAGGACCTTGGGCGTCTCGGCGGTGATGTCGATGCCCTCCTCGGCCATGGCGGCGACGGCGGACGGGTTGACCTGGTCGGCGGGAGCCGATCCCGCCGAGCGCACCTCGACGGCGCCGCCGGAGAGGTGGGCGAGGTAGGCGGCGGCCATCTGGGAGCGGCCGGCGTTGTGGATGCAGACGAAGAGGACGGAGGGCTTGTCGGTCTGGTTGCTCACGTGGGTGGCTCCTTGCTTCTGGTTTGGGGGTCGTGGATTCGGTGGGTTGATGCAGGCGCGAGTGTGGGAGGCGCGGGTTGGGGTGGTGTCGCTGGGTCAGATTCCGAGGTCGCGGAGCAGTCGGGTGACGCGGCCTTGGATGTCGTCGCGGATGTCGCGGACGGTCTCGAGGGGCTGGCCGGCGGGATCGGCGACGTCCCAGTCCTCGTACCGCTTGCCCGGCAGGATGGGGCAGGCGTCGCCGCAGCCCATCGTGATGACGACGTCGGCGGCGCGCACGACGTCGTCGGTGAGCGGCTTGGGGTAGGCCTCGGAAAGGTCGATGCCGCGTTCCTTGAGGACGGCGATTGCGGTGGCGTTGACCTCGTCGACCGGGGCGGAGCCGGCGGAGCGGACGTGGACCCGGCCGCCGGAGAGGTGCTTGGCCAGCGCTGCGGCGATCTGGGACCGGCCGGCGTTGTGGACGCAGACGAAGAGCAGCTCGGGCACCTGCTTCGTGATCCGGCCTTCGGCCTGCGCTGCTGCGGTCAGCTGCTGGGTGGCGTAGCGCGCGGTCAGGATCGGCAGGTAGGTGGGGATCTTCGAGACGGGCTCGAGGGCGGCGCGTGCGTCGGCTACGGCCTGCGCCACCGACTCCTTGGAGAAGACGCCGTCGTACTTGTACGTCAGGTCCTCGATGATCCGGTCGTAGTCGGGCGAGCCAGCGGCGCTGTCAGTGCGCATCGGTCAGGGTTCCTTCCATGGCAGGTCGGGTCAGCTCTGAAAGGGCAGCGGTGCCGACCGGTTCGAGGGCCATCAGCGGCAGCACCGCCACGCGTCGGCAGAGCTCGTTCACGCGAGCGAGCGGGTCGGCTTCGGCGTGGGCTCGGGCCCGCAGGAACGAAGAGGTGGGCGCCGAGGCGGTGAGGCTGGCATTGACGACCCAGGCCCACGGGGTGATGCCGGCGCGGGCGAGGTCGTCCTGGAGCTCCTCGGCCTCGAGCACTGGCGTGGTCTCGGGGAGGGTGACGATGACGACCTTGGTCTGGCTCTGGTCCTGCAGGCGCATCAGCGGGGTGACGAAGCGGGTGCCCTCGCTCATCTGGCGCGTGATCTCGCGGTGGTAGGAGCCGGTCGCGTCGAGCAGGAGCAGGGTGTGGCCGGTCGGGGCCGTGTCGAGCACGACGAACTGCTTGCGGGCCCGGAAGACCACGTGGGAGAACTGCTGGAAGACGGCGACCTCGTCGGTGCACGGTGACTTCAGGTCCTCGGCGAGGACGGCCCGGCCGGCGTCGTCGAGCGCGTTGCCCTTGCCGGCCATGACTCGTTCGCGGTACTCGATGATGGCCTGTTCGGGGTCGATCCGCTCGACGGTGAGGTGCTCGACCTCGGCCTGGAGCGTCTCGCTCAGGTGGGCGGCCGGGTCGGTGGTCGTCAGCAGCACCTCATGTCCGCGGGAGGCGAGCTCGAGGGCGACTGCGGCGGCGACGGTGGTCTTGCCGACCCCGCCCTTGCCCATGCACATGACCAGGCCGTGGCCGTCCGCCTCGAGGTCGTCGACGAGGTCACGAAGGCTGGTCAAACCGTCTGGCAGAGAGGCGATCTCGTCGCCGGCTGGAGTGGCCGGTGTCGCGTCGGGGTCAAGCAGAGCGCGGAGCGAGGGGACGCCGACCGTGTTGAACGCGAGCAACGGAATCGTCGTCCGGGGCAGCGCGGCAAGGTCGGCGGGGATGGCGTCCAGCGCCTCCCTCTCGCGTCGAGTCACCGCGTCTACGAGGATGTCGTCAGTGGTATCGGCGGCCGCGTACCCCGGGATGACGCCGTTGATGACGAGATGGGCGTTCGTCATGCCCAGCTCGCGCAGCTCGTCGAAGGTGCGTGCGGCCTCCCGGATGGAGGAGCGTTGCGGGCGCGTCACGAGGACAAGGCGCGTACGTGTCGGGTCGGTCAGCGCTGCCAGTGCGCCGGCGTAGTCGTGCCGCAGCCGGTCGAGGCCCGCAACGGGTCCCAGGCATGACACGTCGCCCTTGCCGTCGGACAGGTAGGTGGTCCACTCTCCCGGGAGCTGCAGCAGTCGGACGGTGTGCCCCGTGGGGGCGGTGTCGAAGAGGACGTGGTCGTAGGCGGCCGTGGCGGACTCGTCGGCGAGCAGGGAGGTGAACTCGTTGAACGAGGCGATCTCGGTCGTGCACGCTCCCGAGAGCTGCTCGGTCATCGCCGAGACCTCGGCGGCCGGCAGGAGGTCGCGCACCGGGTCGATGATCGCGGCTCGGTAGGCGTCGGCTGCCTGCTGCGGGTCGATCTCCAGAGCGTCCAGACCCGGGATACCCGGTACCGGAGTGACCACGTTGCCCACGGTGGCGTTGAACACCTGTCCGACGTTCGACGCCGGGTCGGTGCTCGTCAGCAGTACCCGCTTGCCCTGCCCTACCAAGTGCACCGCCGTAGCGCAGGCCAGCGAGCTCTTACCGACGCCGCCCTTGCCGGTGAAGAACAGGAACCGGGGCGGAGCGTCGAGGAAGGGCAGGGAGAGCATCAGCAGCAGCCGGTCGAAGGGCTGGGCGAACCCGTGGAAGCCTCCGGCGCGCAACAGCCGGCATCCGAGGCTGTCTGGGCCAGGGGCAACAGGTGACGGTCAGAGGATGCGCCCTGCGCAGACTCGGCGAGGGCTGAGTACCGGACCAGCTGCTCACGGGTCGGGTAGACGCCGGTCAGCACGGTCACGCCGTCCACCGTCGTCAGCGGAAGGCCCTCGGATCCCGAAAGGTGGAGGAAGTTCCGGACGGCGTCGTTCGTGACGAAGGCCTGCGGGTCTTTGGCCAGGTTGTGGCGCAGCACCTGGCCGCCTGCCTCGTTGACGTGTGCCAGGTCGGCGGTGAACACGACGAGGCGTTCGTCGAGCTCGGGTCCACACACGCCGGTGTTGCAGCAGAGCGCGGGCTCGTAGACGTGGATCTCAGGCATTGCGCGACTCCTTCGCTGGCGTCATGTCCGACGGGGAGGTGCGGGGGGCGTTCGGGCCGCCGGGGACGACGTGGAAGCGCTTGCGCAGGGCGAGGCTGACGTAGACGAGGGCGACGAGGGCTGGCACCTCGATGAGCGGGCCGACGACGCCGGCGAGGGCCTGTCCGGAGGCGGCGCCGAAGGTGGCGATGGCGACGGCGATGGCGAGCTCGAAGTTGTTGCCCGCGGCCGTGAAGGCGAGCGTCGTGGTGCGCTCGTAGCCCAGATGGAGACTGGCGCCGAGTCCGAACCCGCCGCCCCACATCACGGCGAAGTAGACGAGGAGTGGCAGCGCGATGCGCACGACATCGAGGGGCCGTGAGGTGATCGCGTCGCCCTGCAGGGCGAAGAGGATGACGATGGTGAACAGCAGCCCGTAGAGCGCCCAGGGGCCGATGCGGGGGATGAACGTCCCCTCGTACCAGGCGCGCCCACGACGCCTCTCGCCGAGCCGGCGCGACAGGAACCCGGCCAGCAGCGGGATGCCGAGGAAGATGAGGACGGAGCGGGCGATGTCCCACGTCGAGGCGTCGATGCCGGTCTGTGAGAGACCGAGCCAGCCGGGCAGCACGGAGAGATAGAACCAGCCGAGCCCGGCGAAGGCGACGACCTGGAAGATCGAGTTGAGCGCGACGAGCACGGCCGCGGCCTCGCGGTCACCGCAGGCGAGGTCGTTCCAGATGATGACCATGGCGATGCACCGGGCGAGTCCGACGATGATCAGGCCCGTGCGGTAGGCCGGCAGGTCGGGCAGGAAGATCCAAGCGAGCGCAAACATCAGCGCCGGCCCTAGCACCCAGTTGAGGAACAAGGAGCTGACCAGCAGTCGCTTGTCGCCCGTGACCGAGTCGAGCCGGTCGTAGCGGACCTTGGCCAGGACGGGATACATCATGACGAGCAGTCCGAGGGCGATCGGGAGGGAGACCCCGTCGACCTCCACCTTCGCGAGGCCGTTGCCGAGGCCGGGGATGACTCGCCCCAACAGCAGGCCGGCCACCATGGCCAGGCCGATCCAGACCGGCAGGAACCGGTCGAGAGTCGAGAGTTTCGCCACCACCGGATCGTGGGCGGGCGGCGTGGCCTCGGTGGAGGTGCTGGGGCTGGGCGCGTTGTTCACCGATGTCCTTCGAAGCTGGGCCTGGTCTGCTGCAGGATCGACACTGGTCGATACTCCAACGTTGGCAGTTGCATCGACATGTGTCAACATTGAGGCTGGTCTATGGAAGTGAACGGGAGGTGACCGAGGTGAGCATCACGACAATGAGCACGACGCCTCAGCGAGTGCCACAGGTTTCGGACTGCGGCTCGCCCCCGGTGGTTGCCCTCGAGCGCGAAGAGGCCGAGCGACGCGCAAGCCTGCTGAAAGCTCTCGCCGACCCGGTCCGCTTGCAGCTGCTCAGCATCATCAGCGCCTCCCCGAACCAGGAAGCTTGCGTCTGCGACATGACTGAGGCCGTCCCGGTGTCACAGCCCACCGTCAGCCACCACCTCAAGACGCTGGTCGACGCCGGCATCGTCACCCGTGAGCGTCGGGGCACCTGGGCCTGGTTCCGCCTCGACACCAAGGCCCTCGAGGGGATCCGGGCCTTCCTCGGCTGAGCGCGATCGAGGCGCGCTCATCGGCCGGATCGCAACGTCCGACCATCGGCACGACCGGTCAGCGGCAGAGCTGCGGCTTGCGCGCGGACTTGCGCTCCTGGCAGGCCGTGAGTGCCTCCGTCAGCGTCTGTGGGACCGGCGCAGATGGTGCGCTCTCCGTCGTCCCCTACAGGCCGGTGTGGGCTTCGAGGCGGCCGGAGTCGACGGCGTCGACGAGCGCTTGGTAGTCGCGTTCGTTCTGGTCGGCGTAGGCCACGGAGAAGTTGGCGATCGCCTCGTCGAAGGTCTCGCTCGCGCCCAGGTAGGACGCGATCGCGATGCGGTCGCCGGAGCGCGCGTGGGCGCGGGCCAAGGTCGCCCCACACAGTCGTCCGTATGCCGTCATGGCGTCTGCGTGGAGTGTCTCGACGTCGGCGGAGCCCTTCCAGTCGCGCAGCTGGCGAAGGTAGAAGTCGCGTACCTGACCGTCGAATCCGGTGACGCGTTGCCAACCGAGGAAGATGTCGCTGGCGGCCTGCATCAGCCGTTGTCCGGCGACGACGCGCTGTCCGTGGTTGGCGTACCTGCTCTTGCCCACGAACCTCTCAAGGACGGACGCCTCGGCCTCCTTGGCCTGCAGGAAGAGGGGGTCCTCGTTGTCCCTGCCGAGCAGGAGCAGGATCCAGGCCCGCGTCCCGACGCTGCCGACGCCGACCACCTTGCGGGCGGCGTGGACGTAGTGGAAGGACTCCAGCAGCTCTCGCCGGTCGGTTTCAAGGGTGCGCCGATACGAGCGGATCAGTGCCTGCAACTCTCCCTCGAGACCGTCTCGAGCTGAGCCCGGCGGTACCAGGTCCTCGATCGGCACGATGAGGGGCGCGTCGGAGACGATGCGGCGATGCCCGTCGACCTCATGCGTGAGCTTGCTGAAGGCCTGCATGCTGTCACGGGTGCGGGCTTTGGCCACGTTCGCCTTCGTCTTCTTCCGCTGCTTCTTCGACACGCTGCCCTTGAGCGTGTCGTACAGCGTCTCGACGTCGATGTGTGCGTACCAGACGTCGAGGTTGCGCTCCGTCGCGAACAGCCGCATGCGTGTCCGGTACTCGGCCACACAGTCTCGAACGATCTGCCAACGCTCCTCCGGGGCGAAGCCGCGTTCTCGACCGGCGATCTCGAAACTCGCCGCGAGCCGCTTGACATCCCATTCCCAAGGTCCCGGAAGTGACTCGTCGAAGTCGTTGATGTCGAACATCAACCGGCGCTCGGGCGAAGCGAAAACGCCGAAGTTCGACAGGTGGGCATCCCCGCAGAGCTGGGTGTTCAGCCCTGACAGGGGAGTGGCGGCAAGGTCGTTGGCCATGATGAGGGCTGCGCCCCGGTAGAAGGTGAACGGCGAGACCAGCATTCGTCCGTAGCGCACGGGCACCAGTTCAGGAACCCTGCTGAGGCCTTGCCCCTCCAGCAGGGCGATCGGATCGGGTCGGTCCAAGGCGGGATGCCAACGACCGTGGCTGTTGCGAGGCGTCTCGTTGCGAGCCGCCCTGCCCTTGGCTACCCGCTCGTCGACGCTGAGGTGCGTCAGCTTGGGTGCTGCTTTGGCGCCGGGAGGGCTTGGCGTTGTTGCGGGTCTGATCGTGGTGGTCACGAGGTGCTCCTCACACACGACGCCTTCAGGAGGAAGCGCGTCTCTTTCGCGTCTTTTGACGACCCCGAGAACGAAGACCGGCGTATTGGCGCAGTGGTGTGGTCGAGGTCGGGCATGGTCCTCCGAGTCGGGAGCACCGTCACCGCACCGCAGTTGGGCACACCCTGCAGCACTCGAAACCCCCACGATGGCATCCAACGGCCTGCGCCGAATCATCCTTATGGGGTGAGGGAGCGGTCGAGCCCTGCCCGGCAGCCGTTTCACGACTTCCTTCGGCGTCGGCGATTCGGCTGACGCCCTCATGGTCGTGACGGCGGCTGCGAACCGGTGGACTGTGGATCGCCCCCGGGGCGCCATTGCACGTCCAGCGGGCCTCTGCGGCCGCGACCCCGCTGCGGCCTCCGCCGCGACCCCGCTGCGGCCTCCGCCGCGACCCCGCAGCACATAGGCGATGCCGACGGCGATGAGGCCGCCTGCCACCGGTCCGATCAGATACGCCCACCACGAGGTCCAGTCGCCCTTGACGAGAGCCGGGCCGAGGGATCGGGCCGGGTTCATCGAGGCACCGCTCACGGGTGAGCCCCACAGCATGGCGCTGGCCGTGGAGATCCCGTTGCCGCGCAGCGTCAGACCGCGCTGCCCTCCTTGCCGAGGAATGCCCCTAGCGGCATAGAAAGGCGTTCTGCGCGGTCGGGTCTGGCGTGGCGAACGTCCTCCTGATGCGCTTGTCGGGCTTGGTGTCCCACACACATGAAGGAGGACGTTCATGAACAACGGTAGTGGCGTTTCGCGCGGCGACCGCAACCGCAACGCTCGGCTTTCTCGGCTGCGTGCGGCGGTCCCGACGACGAACGCGATCGTGGGGATCGAGCTGGCCGACCGCAAGCAGATGCTCCCGGGGCTGTTCGGGCACACCTCGGGCGGAACGCGGAGGCTGTGGCGGCCCGTGAGAAGCGCCGGACCCGGCGCCGGCGTTCTGGTGGTGGCGCCGGGTCGAGCAGGTTCTGTCAGCCGATGGTGGCCTGGTAGGTGAGGATCTCGGTGCCGTTGCCCTCGTCGCCGTTGTCAGGCGCGACGCGCATGGTCAGCTGCTTGCCGTCGGCGGTCATCTTGAACGGGTTGCGGGTGGCCACGTGTCCCGCGGTGGACCACTTCTGGAACGGAATGTCGCGGGTGACCTGCTCGGTGGTGAGGTCGAGCATGGCGATGCCGCCGAGCTCGTAGGTGGCCGCGGTTCCTCCTGCGGCCGGGGTCTGGGGGAGGTTGGTGACGCCCGCGCAGAGCATCTTGGAGTTGGGGACGTACTGGCAGTCCTGGTAGTCGATGAAGAAGTTGGGGTTGTCCCAGGTCTTCAGCTGTTTGCCTTGGAGGTTCCATTCGGCGAACCGCCGCGAGCCCCAGGTGTTGCCGACCAGGTGGCCGGTCTGCTTGTCCATGACGATGCCGCCGAAGTGGTCCTTGACCTCGAACTGCTTGCGGACCGCGAGGCTCTCGGCGTCGACGCGGTAGATGATGGCGCTCGAGTTCGGGCGGTACTGGGCGACCGGCACCCACACGTTCTTGCCGTCGAAGTCGATGCCACCGGGGTGGTACATGTCGCCCTCGCCGAGAGTGATGTCCTTTTGCAGATGGCCCTGCCGGTCCATGACGAAGAGGTGGCCGATGCCTTTGCCCGGGGTGCGGTCGTAGCCGCCCTGTGGAGTGGGGTACTTGACCGTCGGCTCGAGGATCTGGACGGCGGAGAGGAAGACGTGGTCGGGGGTGAAGGCGATGCCCTCGGTGTGGAATGTCGGGAAGTTGAGCTTGAGCTTGCTGGTCAGCTGCCAGTTCGTGTTGCCAGTGACCTTGCCGAAGTCGTCCGCCAATGCGGTGTCTGTGGCGTGGTGCGGCGCGTTGTTCTCGGCTGCGTGAGCGGTCGCGACGGCGGCGCCGCCAACCGCGACGGCCGCAGCCGCTGTCAGTGCGTAGATCTGGGTACGGATGCGGTTCATGGGAGTCTCTCGGGTCGGGGAAGCCCTGTCGGACCGTGACGCTACGCACGCGGGGTGAACAGGACGGGTCGGTGAGCCCACGAGTGCCCGAACAGCGGGCCTGCCCGGTCCGAGGTGGTGACAGGTGGGGCACACAACACGGCCGGGTCCTGGACCCGCAACGGCCACGCTCTCGGTCCAGCGTGTCGCGGGAGGGAACCGACTCCCTCCGGAGTCCACCCGGCAACGCGGGTGGTGACCCCTGTCTTCGCGAAAGGAGCCAGATGTGGCGGGCAAGTTCGAGGTGTACAGGGACTCGTCCTCCAAGTACCGGTGGCAGCTTGAGGCCGGCAACGGCGAGGTGGTCGCCACCGGTGAGGCCTACGAGTCGAAGGACGGCGCGGTCAGGGGCACGGAGGCCGTGCAGCGCGCCGCCGCCGGCGCCACCGTCACCGACCTGACCTGACCGAGGCCGCCGGCAGAGCGCCTATACGCGCCCGGGCTCTGCCGCCGTGGGAAGCCGCGCGGTTGGGCCTGCTTGTCGTAGTCATCCAGGACGAGCGGTTCCACTACGACTACGTGCTCGAGTCCGGCTGGGGTCTGCTCTACCTCGTCCTGGTCACCGTGCCGCTGGTCCGGCTTGCCGTCCGCCCGGGCTCCCCGGTCGCGCTGGCGCAGCTTGGCCTCGTCACGCTGGTTGTGCTGATCGGCGCGGTGTGGGGCGGCTCCTGGGCGCAGGGCTGGAATGGCCTGGCTCTGGCCGTGACGGCAGGGCTGCTGACCTGGCTTGGGCCGCGTCAGCGGCTGCGGTGGGGCCGCGTCGACCTCCCGTTGTCCTTCTTGGCGCTGCTCGGTCTACCGGCCGTGGTCGCCTACGGGGCACCGCTGGTTGGCAACACGAGCGACGACGAAGTCACCAACGGCGTCTCGCACTACCCGATGCAGGCTTCGCTGGCCTTGGCGCTGGTGGCTCTGGCGGCTCTCGCCGCCGTGACGTCCAGTCGTCTCCCTGCCTGGACGGCAGCGTTCTGCGGGTGCTGGCTGGGGCTGGAGTCGATCGTGTACCCCCGACGTCGCGGCGAGCCTCGGTACCGTCGGGGGAGCCTTCACCGTCGGCTGGAGCGTGCTGCTGCTCGCCGTGGAAATGAGCCGCCGGCCCCGCCGAAGCGTCGCGCGCGCGGCTCGCGCGTCCACGTGAAATCCGTCGTCCTGCGATCTAGCTCCTGCCCCCGACATCTCTTTGGATGAGAGGCACCTGGCGCCCGGTGCTGGCGTCCACCACGGCCCGGTCGCCTATCGGCCGGCTGAGACGCACGACGACCAGATCACTGCACGACGGCGCGGCATCGCCCACGGGAGGGATGGCACTCAGTGCGATCCGCACTTGCTCGGCCGATTCCAAAATGCGTGAGCCGTAGGGCTGTCGGCGGCATGCGTCGGCGGACAACGTGATCGATGTCGACTCGGCCCCCGTCACGATTCCTTCATGGAATGTCACGGGCGTGTTAGGTGCCGGCGCCGCGCAGGCCGTAACGGCATACACAAGGAACAGCAGGGCGGTCCCGAACCGGAGCCGGCACAGCGAGTCTGACGTCACGGTGGTTCGACACTTGAAAGCACCGAAAGGTTGCGCAAACGCGCGGCCTGAGCTGGGTGAAGCCGTGCGACCCGGTGATGTGCGTGAAACAGGTCCCAACCGACGAAGGCCACGTCCTCGTCGACGCAAGGCGGTGCGCCACCGTTCTCGAACTTTGTCGCGACGGGATGTCACATCCGGGCTGTGGCCGGTGTCTTGATGTCGACGCAAACCCGACGTTCCCCAGAGGAGGAACCATGACCACCAGGATCCAGCCGAAGCCGATCACCGGAGCCTACGGCGCGATGGTGAAAGCCTTCAGCCGCAAGATGTTCGGCAAGGTGCCCCAATCGCTTGGCGTCATGTGGCACCACGTCCCGGCGCTCAAGGCCGGCATGCGCTTCGGCCAGCAGCTGCAGAAGTGGGACGCGTGTGACGAGGGCCTCAAGTCGTTCGCGCACATGGCTGTCGCCTCGTTCGTCGGGTGCACGTGGTGCCTCGACTTCAACTACTTCATGGCCCAGAACCACGGGCTCGACGTCGAGCGGGCGCGGGAGATCCCGCGGTGGCGCGAGTCCGACGTCTTCACGCCGCTCGAGCGGGAGGTCATGGGCTACGCCGAGGCGATGACCCAGACGCCGCCCACGGTCACCGACGAGATGGTCGAGAGCCTCGCCGGTCAGCTCGGTGAGGCCGCGCTCGTCGAGCTGACGACGGTCATCGGCTATGCCAACCTCACGACGCGCTCGAACGTCGCCCTCGGCATCGAGTCGGAGGGCTTCGCGTCGGCGTGCGGTCTCAAGCCGATGGCGGAGCGCTCCGCCGTACGCTCGACCGCATGAGCAGGGACCCGTTCCTCGACCACCGCAGTCTGCTCTTCACGGTCGCCTACGAGATGCTCGGGTCGGCGGCCGACGCCGAGGACGTCGTGCAGGAGACGTGGCTGCGTTGGGCCGACCTCGGTGACGACGCGCGCGGCGAGGTGCGCGACCCGCGGGCCTACCTCGTGCGGATCGTCACCCGGCAGGCGCTCAACCGGCTGCGGACCCTTGCCCGCCGGCGGGAGGACTACGTCGGCGAGTGGCTGCCGGAGCCGCTGCTCACGAGCCCGGACGTCGCCGAGGACGTCGAGCTCGCCGAGAGCGTGTCGATCGCGATGCTCACGGTGCTGGAGACGCTGACCCCGACCGAGCGGGCGGTCTTCGTGCTGCGCGAGGTCTTCGACGTGCCCTACGACGAGATCGCGGAGGCGGTGGGCAAGGCGACGGCGACGGTGCGCCAGGTGGCCCACCGCGCGCGGGGGCACGTGGCGGCCCGTCGACCCCGGGTGGCGGTCGACCGGTCGGAGCAGGAGCAGGTGCTCGAGCGCTTCATGGCCGCGGTGACGACCGGCGACGTGCAGAGCCTGCTCGAGGTGCTTGCCCCCGATGTCGTCCTCGTCGCCGACGGTGGCGGGCTGGCGCAGGCGGTGCGGCATCCGGTCACCGGTGCCCAGCGGGTGGCCAAGTTCCTGTCGGGCTTCCCCCGCGTCGGCGACGGGGCGCAGATCGCCACCTTGTCGCTCAACGGCGGCCGTGCGGTGCGGATCGACTTGCCCGCCTTCGGGACGACGGTCGTCAGCGTGGCCGTCGAGGACGGCCGGATCACCCACGTCTACGCCATGCGCAACCCGACCAAGCTCGAGCGGCTGGAGCAGGAGGCCGAGCTGACCCGTTGACCCGCCTCACGGCATACACGATCGGTGTCGGGCCGGCACGGCGTCGAGAGCGCTCGCTATGGTCGCGGATGGGGCAGGCTCGACGCATCGTCGAGCCTGCTGACTGGTTGCTGACCAGGGTCGAGCGCGGCAACCCGCGGACCCGGATCGACGAGCTGCACGGTGACCGAGCGTGGTCCGAGGGGCAACCACGCGGTCCGCGGATCCACGGCGCGACGTACTTCCGCGGTGCACGGCGCGATCGAGGCGACGGGGCCGGGCGACCTCGTGCTCTTCCCCGACTGTCAGGGCACGCCGACGAACGACCGAGCCCGGCAGCGAGATGGTCGAGGTGCTGTCCCGTGCGGACCAGCGAGGCGTCGCGCCTTTCGCGGCAAATGAGGATGTTCGCTTGCCTGCCTCGTACAGCGGTGCGGTGGCCCTGTCATGTGTCGCGCGTCCCGTGCCGCGATTATCCGCCTTTCGGGCTCTTGGTCCCCTCCCCGCCGTGGTGCGCGTCGTTGCGCCAAGCGGTTGCAGGTCGATTGCGCGACCGGGGACACCCCGCACCATCATCAGCGAGCGACGGCGCGAGACATGCGCCCCTAACGGAAGGCACCAGCCATGATCGACGCCACCACCGCGAACGCCGACACGGAGCTCGCCGACTACGACGTGTTCGCGGCCGCACGCTGGCTTGGCGAGCTCCACAACAGCACGGCGAAAGCGTCTCGTTCACCGAGGTCGAATGGCAGTGCCGAACGTGGGGGAGCGGGCGAGGTCGCGGAGACCATCACGACACCGGCATGTTCACGATTGTCGCAACGGTCTTCAACCTCGAGCAGTGGCGCAACCGTGATGGGCGAGACGAGCTCGTCGTCGCGATGCCCTTTCGACGTTCCCCCGCGTCGCAGCGCTCATCGACCGCGGCGACGACCCGGCGGACTGGCCCTGGTTCACTGAGGAGGCCGAGGGCCGCGAGCTCGACGCCGCAGCCGAAGTCCTCGACGTTCCAATGGAGGTCTTCGCCGCTGACCCGCACCTGCGTAGGGCGATTGGCCTGCGCTGACACGCCAGCAGCCGGCACATCAGGGGCCATCGTGGAAGCGTTGCGTGCGAGGAACCGGGGAGTCCCACTTCCGGCACACCGGTTGCTGTGATCCAGGGGGGTCCACTGCTGGAGGTGGCGGGCGAGCCGATCCAATGGTGCGACGCATCGGAGCTCATCACGCTTGGACGGCTCGGTGGGCATGACCTCCGGGACCGATACGTCTGCAGTCACGATGTTCGAGACCACGGACATGTGGGTCGAGGAATCGGCTCGTCTGGACGCCGGCGTTGCGAGTGTCGTGCGGGGTGCAGTGGTGCGCGCCCCTTCGTGCCCCCTTCGCGCCCGGCGACGCTCTCCTGAAGGCGTGCCGGATGTGTGCCGCGTCGGCGGGTCGGCGACAGGACGCCGTCGGCCACGGAGCTGTTAGGCGCAGTTGGTGGCTGCGGAGTGCCGCTCGTCGAGCTTCTCGAAAGGTGGCTGGACTATGCCGTTCTGTGCGTCCTGTTCAAGGTGCGGCTCTCCTTCCCGGCTACTGGCCGATCAGCCCCTCGAGGCCGACCGGGCGTAGGCCTCCGCGACGTTGAACACCTTGCGGACATACGCGTCAGAGGCGTTGTAGTGCAGCACGGCTTGCGTCCAGTCGGCGCCGTCCCGGAGGTCGAGTCCGCCTGAGCACAGGTGTCGCGCCGCCCCCCATGCCGCATCGTCGATGTCAGACGGGTCTGCGACGCCGTCCGCGTCCGCGTCAGCGCCGAAGGTGCGCCACGAGCCGGGAAGGAACTGCATCGGACCGATGGCATGCTCCCGGGTGTCGTCGGCGTGCACGCGTGCTCCGCCCGGGTCGGGCCGGATCGCAGCCACCCCGCCTTCGCCGTCGAGCGCGGGGCCGACGATCGGCCGGGAGGTGCGCCCGTCCTCCAGCAGACGAGTTCCGGCGATCGTCCCGTGGGCGGACTCCACCTCACCGATGGCTGCCAGCGTCGCCCAGCCCACGTGGCACCCGGGGCGCGCCGTCGACTCGAGGATCGAGGCCCTGCCGTAGGCGCGCAGTGCCACGAGAGGGATCCCGGTGCGCTTAGCGGTGTGCGCCGACCACATCGGGTCGGGTGCGACCACGAGCCCTTTGGCGTTTGCATCGTGGTGGGCCCTCGTCGGCGCTGCGTCGGCATCACTCATAGCGGGCGCGGTCAGGGCGGTGGTGTCGACGATGTCGACGAGGGACCTCGACGCCGGCTCCTCGACGACACTCTCGGACCGGTGGCCAGCAAGCCACGCCGTGCCGAGGAGGACGAGGGGGAGGACGAGTACGGCTGCGTGAGCCAAGCGGGGGCGGGGGCGTTGTTGTGAACGGATGGGCACCGCTAGCAGAACCGGCCGGTGAGGTCGTCGGCCGTGCGCTGGCCCCGTAGCGCGAGGTCGGCCCCCACGGCCGCACAGGACCAGACATTCAAGGAAGTGCTTCGCATACCGCCATCTTGGCGGACCAGGCCCCAGCGCTGCGCCGACGTTCGCACCGAAGCCATGTCCGCAGGACCTCGGCGCCGCCGACGGTCGTGCGGCCGAACGTCCAATGAGCGGCATTAGCGTGCGTTGGGTGTCGACCCGCCGCGGCCATCTTGAGCCATGGCTGAACGTCGGTGGTCAGAGCAGGGATGCGGTGAGGTCCTGCTCGCCGTGCTCGACCCCGACGGGAAATGGCGTTCGGCAGTACCTTCTCGTCAGTCTCGTAGATGATGGCGCATCTGATGTTCCGGAAATGGAGGACTCCCGCGGTGCCTCAACCTTTGACTCGAGCACACGACAACCGGAAGAGGCGCGCGAGTCTCGCAGCCGTGATGGGGGTGCTTGTAGCTATATTCGCGAGCTCCATTGGAGTGCTCTCAAGCCAAGCCTGGCCAACCTTCTGGGGTGTAGCCGCTGTCTTCATCACCGTTGAAATCGGGCTTCTCGTCAAGATTTCGCGCCTAGCCAATAAGTAGGGTCAGTCCACGCAGAGCGGCTACTTAGAGACTGGTTGCAGGATCGGTGTCCGGCCAGACTCGGTCCAGGTGCTCGGCGAGACGCTCTCAGATGCGGCTGCCCACCGGCGTCATTGGTGTGGCTCTCTCATGGCATGCGCTCTCGTCGGGCACCGCGCGAGGAGAGGCTCTAAAGGGGTTTGTTCTGCTCAAAGTAGCGATGCCCTTCCCGCTTCCACGTCACTGAGGGAACGAGGAGGTGCATGGCGATGGGCGTGATCATCGGGATGGATCCGCACAAGCGCTCGGCCACGATCGAGGTCATCGACCAGGGCGGGCGAGTACTGCAGGTGGGGCGGTTCGACACGAACGAGGCCGGCTACGCGGCGATGCTCGCCGCTGGTCGAGGCCACGGCGCGATCGGGGAGCGGGTGTGGGCGGTCGAGGGCTGCAACGGCATCGGCCGGCACATCGCGCACCGGCTCGTCCACGACGGGGAACGAGTGCTCGACGTGCCGACGAAGCTGTCGGCGCAGGTGCGCATCTTCGCCACCGGCAACGCCCGCAAGACCGACCCGGTCGACGCGCACTCGGTCGCGTTGGCGGCGCTGTACGCGCCGGCCGAGCCCGGCCTGCGCCGGGTGCTGGTGGAGGATGACTTGGTCGTGTTGGGGATAATGGTGGACCGCCGCGACGAGCTGGGCCGGGCCCGGACGCAGACGGTCAACCGGCTGCATCGGCTTCTGCTGGAGCTGATTCCGGGCGGCGCGAAGACGTTCCTGTCCGCGCCGCAGGCCCGCGCGCTGGTCGCGAAGGTCAAGCCGCGTGACCTCGTCGGCAAGACCCGGCGCCGGCTCGTCGTTGAGCTGATCGGTGAGCTCGAGGTGATCGACCGCAAGATCAAGACCGCGGAGAAAGAGCTTGCCGCGCTCGTGCAGGAGCGCGGCTCGACCCTGTTGGAGCTGACCGGGATCGGCCCGACCGGCGCCGCGCGGCTGCTGGCCGACGTCGGGGACATCCACCGCTTCCGTGACAAGGACCGGTTCGCCTCGTGGAACGGCACCGCGCCCCTGGACGCGTCCTCCGGGGCGCAGCAACGCCATCGGCTCTCTCGCGCGGGCAACCGTCGGATCAACCGGGCGCTGCACATCATGGCCGTCGTGCAGCTGCGCAACCCGACCCCGGGGCGGGAGTTCTACGACGCCCGCAAGGCCGGCGGCACCCCGTCGATGATGGCGATGCGGTCGCTGAAGCGGCGCCTGTCCAACATCGTGTACGCCCGGATGGTCGCCGACCAGAGCCGCCGTGAGCACGCCCTGCGAACCGGCGAGGTGACGGGTCCGGGAGGGCACCGGGGCAACGTCTCTGACTCCAGCGTGACCGGCTCACAACCCCACACCGGCTCTTCGGAGAAGCCTCTTCCCGGGCCCGTCACCACCGAGCGTAGAACCCCGGTCCTCGCCAGGTCTTGACCTAAAGGGGTGCCATGAGCGAGCGAATCCCGGGATCCGCGGCCTGTCTGATTGCCGATCGCTGCATGAGAGGCGATTCTTCGACCCATGGGCGCGTGGGGCACCGGACCGTTCGATAACGACGATGCTGCTGACTTCGTCGACGAAATCGTCCAGCTGAGCCTGGACGATGCCCACCAGCAGGTGGATCAGGCTTGTCGCCTGCCGTCCGGGAGGGTCGACTATCGCCGGGGCGCCAGGGCAGTCGCCGCCGCAGCGATCGTCGCGGCCTGCCTCGATAGCGCGGGCGACCTTCCCCTCGAGGCGCGTGATCTCGTGGAACGACTCGGCGGTGACCTGAACGGCGACGCACTCCGCGCGGCTCACGGCGCCATCACGCGGGTGGGGCAGGGCGACAGCGAATGGAATGAACTCTGGCTCGACGTCGAGATGTGGGCGGCAGCCCGGGATGTCGTCCGCAACATCCAAGCCCGATTGGCTTCGGACGCCCGAGTGAGTGAACACCGACAGCCCGGTCAGGATGCCCTCTTCTAGGCAGCGCCCCCCGCGGCATATGAGGACGTTCCCGATGGCAGGATCAGCGACGTGACCGGCCGCCTTCGACCTGACCTCGACGCTCGCTTGCACGGCGTAGCGGTCGGCTTCATCCTGCCTACAGGCCCGCGCGTTGACGATGCCGTGACGCTGGCGGAGGACCTGGTCGCGTCTGGGTCCGTGGGCGCATCAACGGTCGCGGTTGCAGCTCTGAACCGCTCCACTCCACTCAGTGACGCAGAACCGCTGATGCGGGCGATGCTGGCTGAGCAAGGCATCGAGGTGCCACTCGTCGTCGACGAGGAGTCAGAGTACCGAGCACTGCTGCTCGCGTTCGGCTACTGGAACCTCCCGATCCACTTCTTCGAGGGACCGTTCTATGTCCGGGTTCCGGCGTGGGACGACCAAGGCCCCCTCGATCGCGCCCTCGTCACCTTGCTCGACCAGCGCGACCACATGACGTCGCCGGCGGAGCGCGACCCCACCGAGCAGGAGATGCGGGCTGTTGTGCGCGCTTACATCCGCACCGACTGACTCGCGCGCAGCGGCATGAACGCGCGTGCGTGTCGGCGGGCGTGGCGTGGTCGGAGACCGATACTTCAGTAATGGGTGTGCGGGTGCGCGAGGTGTGGTTCTGGCCGAACGGCGGGGGCGGATGGGTACACCGTAGGTCCCGGACTCGCCCGGTGGTGACGCGCTGGCCCGTGCGGGCGTCGTCGTCGAAGCCCAACTGCGACTGCTGCTGGGCGGGCACGAGGTGCGGCTCAGGTCCTCCCGCTTACAGGTGCTCGTTGATGGCGCCCGGAGCCGGGGAAAGAGATGAAGCTCACCGTCTTCGCCGACCTGATCGGCGGTGGCGAGGGCGCGCGAGTCAACGTGCCGGACGCGGCGGCTGAGCTGGGCGCCGAGCAGCGGTGGTGGCTGGCCTTCGACGTGATGCGTCGTGCGTGCGAGCAGTTGCAGCAGGTGGCCGGCGAGCGCCCGGGGCCGTGGCCGCTACTGGCGGCCGAGATGCTGGCCCGGGGGCCGGTCGAGCGGCTGGTCAGTGCCTGGAAGGCCTCCCCGGATCGGCGTCACCGCGCCCGCTTGGTGACCGGGGATCCACCGCCTTCTGCTACGACTGTGCAATGAGTCGTTACCTCAGGGCCTGGATGCGCACCAAGTTGGCCCGAATGGTGCAGGACGTGGTTCGCGAGGAGTTGCGTCGGCAACATGGTGATCCTGATAGCAGGAGCGTGCTGGAACGCCGGCTGCGGAACGACATCGGGCTGGCGATGGACATGTCCGCGGCGGCCGCGAGCGCGCAGCTTGTCCTGACCGCCATGCCGTCCGCCGTCGCGCACGTCGCCCCCCACGACACCTTGCGCTACGCACTGCGCGAAAGCCGTTTGAAAGGGATGATGCTGGAGTTCGGCGTGGCCACTGGCACCACGCTGCGGATCATCACTGCGGCCGCCGATGGGCGGAGGGTGTACGGCTTCGACGCCTTCGCCGGACTGCCAGAGGACTGGCGGGTTGGGTTCAAGCAAGGAGCATTCGCGCAGAAGCCGCCCGACGTGCCGGGCGCGGAGCTCATGATCGGCTACTTCGACGACACACTGCCGGCTTTCGTCGCGGCGAACCCGGGTGTTGTGGCGTTCTTGCACTGCGACGCGGATCTATACGTGTCTACCCGATCTATCCTCGCGCACGTAGGCTCTAGGCTCCGTCGTGACAGCATCGTCATGTTCGACGAGTACATGAACTATCCCTGGTGGCAGGAGCACGAGTACCGCGCCTGGACCGAGTGGACCAGTGAACACGGCGTGGAGTTTGAGTACGTCGCGTTCACGTGGCAGCACGAGCAGGTCGCGGTGCGCGTCTTGTCGACGCCCTGGGACCGCGAGGCTGCGTAGTCGACGTACACAGGCGCCCGCGGTGGCCGAGTTCCGAGTCGCTGTTCCCACCGCTTGCCTGAGCCTGCAGACGCTCGCTCATCGGCAGGACCGCGCGGACATCGGCAGGACCGATGGGCGGCATGACCGGACGTTGGAATCAGCGCCACACCTGCTTTGAGCGGAGACTGGCGAGGAAGCGCCAGAATCCCGTCAGTGGCCCGTCCTTGCGAAGCGGATTGCGCTTGTGCGGGAGGTCCTGCAACACCGCGCGGCCGGTCTCGTCCGCTACCGCTGCGAGGTCATCGACACGAAGCAGGCGTCGGAGCCGTGCCTCCGTGATCGTGCGACTCCAGGCAAAGGCGCTGTGCTTCTCGAATGCTCGACGCTCTGCGTCCGTGGCGGCAGAACCGATGAGGTATCCCCACCGACCCGCTTCCGGCCACTGCCGGTCGCGCCGATACGCCTCCGCGAGAAGGCTTCGCACCTCGTGGTCATGCGGATAGGACGCCAGGAGGCCCTTGAGCCGGTCACGCGCTTTGCGTACGTCACCGTGCTCAAGGTCTGCCTTTGCCCGTTGGAGTCCGTTCACGCTGCAGATCATGTCGCGCTTTCTCGCCGCGAGACATGAGCCCACGGCGGCAAATCAGTGCGTTCCGTAATGGGATATGGGTCTGGTGGATCACCTGACAGAGTTGGAGCATGACCGCCGAGTTCTGCATGGGTTCGACTGACGCCGAGCACTTCTCCATCACCGTGCTGGATCGAGAGCATGCTGGCGCGGACGATTACTGGGATGGGAACTGGGTCATCGCCACAATCACCGTGGCCGTCGGCGGCTTCACCGGTCACGTCCGCGCCTCGCTCCGCACGGACGAGATCCACCGGTTCAACGAGGGCCTGAAGGCCCTGAACCAAAACCTCTCGGGTGCCGCAGCTCTCGAGAGCATGGAGGACTGGATCACCCTTACGGTGAGGGCTGTATCCCGCGGGCGGATCGAGGTCTCCGGGGAACTCAAGGACGGCGCGGGAATCGGCAACGTCCTGAAGTTTGAGTTGCCTGAAGCGGACCAGACGTACCTTGCAGATTGGATCAGCAGCTTGGACGACATCGAAAGCGCTTACCCGGTAATCGGCAAGCCCTGACTCCGCCGTCCTGTCCACGGCACGACGGATCGGCGGCAAATGAGGACGTCGCGTGAGACGGCGAATGTCCCCACAGACCTGGGGCCCAGGGATGGCCGGGGCTAGCTCGCCCGTGGCGGCGCGGCCGAGCGCAGCGACCACACGAGGGCGCGGTAGAGGCCCTCGTAGGCCCGGTGCTCGACGCGCTCGCCTCCGACGGAGACGACCTTGTTGACGCATCCGACGCGGGTGGGCTGCTCCTGTTTCTTCAGGGTTCGCCGGTACTGCACGTTGACGAGCCCGCTGAGCGACAAGGAGGCGGCGGCGCGACGATCCGCGAAGCCGGCTTCCAAGCGGTCGCGGAGGCCCGGCGACAGCGTCGGGTCCCAGAGGAAGAAGTCCCATCTGCCGGCGGCGGCAAGCTCATCGAGCGTGTGGCCGTCGAACGGGGCGGACTCCTGGAGCAGCTCGACCTGGTCGAGGAAGCGTTTCTGCTCCTCAACCTTGCTCACGAGCAGCCAGCGCAGGCGCGGCCACCGTGGCCACAGCGGTGCAAGGGCGTCGCAGACCAGCTGCGCGTTCAGGTCCCGGATCTCGATGCTCAGCCCTCGTCCGTCGCGGGCCCACTCGGCGGGGCGAAAGAGCCCGTCGGGGACGCTCATGGCGCCGTGACCGTGGTCAGCATCCTGTTGCTCGCTCGAGCGCCGTGACGCTCCCGCGCAGCCCCGGCGGGCCAGCCTCGAGCCGGTACGAGACGGTGACGCAATCCCCGACCCGGACGCCGGAGGGGACGGCGTTCGAAACCAGGAAGCAGTCACCGGAGGCGTCCGGCCTTCCCAGGCACACCCTCGGCGCCACCGTGGTGACGACACCCGTGAACTGCGCGTCGCCGGCCGAGCACGCCCCAGACAGGAACGCGAGGCACAGCAGGGCCGCGAGGTTAGCTGCCCGCACGCGCGTCATGAGCCCGACGGTAGCGGCCCATGACCCGCGAGAGGTGGAACCGGCGACGGGAGGGGCAAGGACGATTTCAGCTGATGAGGGCGGAGGGCACCGCGACCCTGCTTGACGGTCGATGCCGTGACTGCCTTGTTACGGCGCAGGCCAGATGTGCTGCCCGTCCGCCCGAGCGACCCGCGGCATGAGCGAGTGCGGCGCCGAGAGTGGCGAGCCAGGATGACGTCCGCTGGCCTCCTATGGTCGTGCCATGTCGACCTTGTCCGCGCAGGTGCTTGCTACTGGTGTGCTCGTCTGGGACGGACAGGGTCGGCTGCTGATGGTGAAGACGCACAACCGGTCGACGTGGATCCTGCCCGGAGGCATTGTCGAGGCCGGCGAGTCGCCAGCCGATGCTGGCCGGCGGGAGGTGCTCGAGGAGGTCGGTCTGCACATACAGGTGGGACGGTTGCTAGCCGTGCAGCACCTTGGCAGCCATGACGGGACGCCGAGCAGTGTCCAGTTCGTGTTCGACAGCGAACCAGTCCTCGTGAAGCCGGCCCTCGCTCTGCAGGACGATGAGATCGCCGAGGCTGACTGGCTCGAGCCGGATCAGGCGATCACTCTCCAGAGCGCCGCGGGCGCCGCTCGGCTGCAGGCTGCGCTCAACGCGCGGTCGGGAGCGGGCGTGGCCTTCCTGGACGCCTCCCGGTCCGAGTGAGTTGGCAGCAGCCGCAAACGGTGACGGCGTTGGGGCATGATGCGGCGACTGACGCGTCGGCCTGCCGTCAGGGTCGAAGCCGGGCCGCCAGCCCAGCGGCTGGTGCGGGGTAGAGGGGCAACGGCTCGTCCGCGTCGTCGAGGGCTCGCCACACCACCGGCAGCACCGAGCCGTCGCCTTCCACAAGCTGGCCGCCCTCACGGGCCGGTTCCGGGTCCAGTCGGCCGGTGTACATGAAGACGATCTCGTGACCCTGACGACCGTCAATGGAGTAGATGCTCTCGACAACGTCCAGGTAGGCCAGATCGCGGATGGATGCGCCGAGCTCTTCATGCACTTCCCGGACGACAGCTTGCGCGTGTGTCTCGCCCACCTCGACGCCGCCGCCGATGAAGCGGTGGTATCCCTGCGGGTTCTCCAAAGTGGGCGGGCAGAGGCTGACGGCGTGGGCTTTCAGCTCAGCGTCGGGCGCTATGAGCATGGCCTTCACTCGGATCTTCGGTTCGCTCTCAAGCATGGCCGAAACCTAGCCGGAGGCACCGTCCCAACAGCCGAGGAGCGGCAGAAGAGAACGTCCCAACTCAGCCCGCCCACTCGGCAAGGACAGGCTCGAGAATCTGCCGCCCTACTTGAAGATGGTTCTCCTGGTCATTCGTGTACGAGGCGAACTCCAGATCGCTTGCGGCCTTCCGCAGCAGTTGAGGCAGTGGCGCGGACGCGTTGTCCAGCGCTCCGGCCGCTTGTTCGGCCAGACGGGAGAGGTCCAGCAGGCTCGCGGTGCCGTCTTCGAACGCGGTCCACGCTTCCCTGAGTGGCGCGAGGACCCGGCGGCCGTGGTCATCCATGGCTGCAGGGTACGGACTAATCCGCGGCCACGCGATCATGAAAAGCTCGCTCGGCGGCATGTGCGGAAGCCGGGATCAGGGTGCTGGCTCGACCACATAGTCGATGGGCCGATCCGGTGAGTCGGTGCGAGGGTGGACGAGGACGTGTTCCGAGTACGGCGGTTCCCCCGGCATTTCATACCGGATTTCAACGGTCCACCAGACCGAGGAAGGCATCATCTCCAGCGACACGTTCGTCGGAGTCATGGGCTTGTCGGCATGGCGATCGATGAGGGCTTGACCTTGCTGGCTGTCGCCGATGATCGAGTCCAGGGCGCCGCGGTCTCCCGTCGCTACCGCTGCCGTGTAGGCGTCTAGGGCCGCATAGGGGCTCGCGTGTCGGGAGAAGAGCCCGAGCTTGCCGGCCCCCAATGCGCACACGAGCAGAAGCGCGGATCCCAGGCCAATGAACAACCAGCGCCGACGCGACGTTCTGGGTGAATCAGGGACCCCAATCCGGTCCTCGATGGCGGCCATGAGCGAGTTTCGCACAGCCATCTCCCGCGCACCGGAGATGACGCGAGGAGCGGCATGACCGAGCGTTCCTCGGACAGTTTGGGAGAGCGACTCGCTTGGCTCAGCCGGGGTCTTGGGATCGGTTGCCCAAGGTGTGGTTGTCGACCGGCTCGGCATGCCATCCATGAAAGGGAAGCAGGTCACGCAAGGTTGCGGTGTGGTCAGGACCGAGGAGGACGGTGGCCTCGAGGTTCTGCTGCGAAATGGTTCTGAGGAACTCCCGGCACCGACCGCACGGCGGGATGACGTGCAAGGACGCGTCCGCCGGGTCTCGCCAGACGGCGACGACCCTGGTGATGGTCGGGGTAGTGGCCGCGATGAGCTGGCTCATCGCGCTCATCTCGGCACAGATGGACAGGTGGCCACCGACGCAGGCGCCTGTGAAGATCTGTCCGTCCTCGGCTTCCACTGCCGCACCGACGTCCCCGATCCAGAATCCCGCGCTGAGCATTTGCGGGTTCAATGCGCTGGCGGCCCGGGCGATCAGATCGACATCGGACACTCTCTTCGGGCTACGGGCGGCTGATGCGTCGTTACGGGCGGGCACGCAGTCAGTCTGCCGGTGACTTGTCGAGCTAAGGTGCGTCTCGGTTACGCAATGTCCGGGCGTCACGGTCCTAGATGCCCACGGTCGCTCGAAGAGCGGCAGATGAGTGCGTTGGGCAGCGCCCTAACCGACCTCGCGACCGGGCAGCGGTGAGCCGGCTAGAAAGGCCTCGTAGTCATCCCGAACGTCTTCGTCGACGTGGGGTTGCTGGGTGGAGTACCGCCCGTCGGTGCGATCGCGCTTGGGCCCTGACATCCAGAACTCTTCGCCGGTTTCGACGTCGTAGAAGTTGGAGTCGAAGTTGGCCCTCGCAGTCCCTGTGACGCGTGCCAACGTTCGCCCGTGGACGTATGCCGTCCGCCAGCTGCGGGTGAAGCGCACCCGGACGATCCAGGCGGGCCCGCGATCCGTGTTGTGACCCGTCTTGAGCTGGAGGTACATGATCCGCTCGGCCATTCAGGCAGCGTATGACTTTGGATCAGTGTGTGCCCCAGGGTTTCCGACTCGCGGCATGAGCGAGCATCACTCACGCCACTTCTGGGTGTGGGGGGAAACACCGACTCCGCGGCGCGCCTCCAGGGATGCAGCCAGAAGCCTCAGTAGCTGCAGGAGCAGTAGGTGACCACGTATCCGAGCCATACGGCCACGGCGACGACGAAGACCACGGCAGCCGCCGTGAGACGGCCTCGAGAACGGCGTGGACCGACCGCCGAAAAGGCTCCAAACGCCAGGATGCTGGCCAGGATGACCGAAAGCACGATGGTGGACGCCCGGTGCCGGGACCAGCCCCACACCAGCAACTTCACGAAGCCGCCGAAGAGTGCGCACGCCGCAACGCCGATCACCATCTCTGCGACGGCGTCACCCAGACAGGAGCGCACATGGTGCCCGGCCTGTTCTGGCGCGCCGGCGCTCTTCGGCTGCTCCCCTGTCACCACCGGCGGAGTGTCGCATGCGCACCCCGCTTCGGTGCAGTGACAGGGCCGTCGCAGCTCAGAAGGGGCAGAGGGACGCGTCCCAGCGCGGCATAGTCGGACGTCGTCAGGCGAGGCGGTGTGGTCGGTCGTGGCGCAGCAGTTCGGGCAGGGAAGTCTCTCGCGGCCTCAGCGACCATGAACTAGGGCTTCCCAAAAGAACGGCGAGTCGCCAGCCAGGAAAATGAGTAATAGAAGGAGTGCAGTCAATCCCCAGAAAATCAGTGCCAGACCTGCACCCGGCTCCGGCCCGGTCTTCTTCCGGAATCGCCTGAGCAGTTGAGCGCGGCGGATGAGGATCGCCACCATTGCCAGGCCGACGACGACTTCTAGCAGATGCAAGTTCCCGATCCCATGATTCGAAGCGTAGTCGCGCACGAGCATCTCCGACTCAACGGCACGATCGCTCGAGGAGCGGCAAATCCGGTAAAGGTCTCACGCTGACAGGACGGTGTTCTGCGCGGTCAGGGCCGGCTGTCCGTAGGCTGGCCATCGTGAGCGAACAGCAGGTTCCCGGCGCACCTCTGCGAGCCAGGAATCGCGTCGAGATCAGCCTCTGGTGCGTCTCGCTGCTAGGGCTAGTCTGCGTCCTCTGGAATGCCGTGGACGACCCCGAGTGGTGGCGATGGGCCCTGGTCGTCTCGTGGGCCTACGTGAATCTGTCTCTGATGATTTCTTGGCGTCGCCGTTGGCACGCTGGCAGGGCTCCCTCTTCGTAGCAGCGTTTGCCGCACCGGTCAGAGAAGCATCGCGCTGTTCGGAAGACCCGCCCGGCGCGCGCCGCAATTGGGGATGTCCGAGCCAACAGGGCGGGGGTGAGTGACAGCATGGGCGCGTACCGAGGGCCAAGGTAGTAGGGGCAGGATGAACAGATTCAGTCAGTGGCGCGTCAAGAACGCGCGGAGGACCTTGAAGATCTGGCGAGTGTTCATGCCGCTCTTCATCTTTTTCTGTGGCTGCGCCGCGATGGCAGGAAAACTGGCGGGCGGGTTTGGGGTGCTTGCGGTGGGCTACCTCGTCATGGTCGTCATGTTTCAAATGGCCCGCTGGGACGCCGAACTGCCAGTCAGGAAGAGAAACCTGATCTTTCAGCCATAAGCGCCTGTGCAGGACAGCGCAGCGCCTGCAGCGGCCCCCTGCCGACGGCCGCTCGCCGGCAAGGCCGATCGGCGGCAAGATCGGACGTCTTGTGCGCGGCATGTTCGGAAATCAGAAGTCGGTCCGTTCCGTCAGACTGGCCGCATGCGCGCCGAGCTCAAAGCACTGGACCTCGAGCCTGACCCCTCGACCCTGCCGGAAGACCCAGCCGGATTTGCCCTGCTGGCTCGGGTCTACGCGGGGCCTGCGGACGGACCAGGGATGGAGTCCTTCGACATCACGGTGTGCAGTCCTGAGTGGCTGGCGGCCGCGTGTCGGAAGGTGGGCCTGTACGACGCTCGGCACCACGTGGTGGTCACCGTTGACGACTTCGATCAGCGCCACTTGCGGGACTGGCTCAAGAGGCGCGTTGCTAGCGTCGATGGCAAGGACTGGAACGACGTCGCAACCAAGTTGGCGAGACTGGGCCAGTGGGAGTTTGAGGACTACCGGGCTTAGGCTCCGAAGCCGCCGCCCCTTGGACTCGTGGCGGCAGATGAGGGCGGTGCGAGGCGTTCTCTTTTGCGATAACGAATCAGCCAGAACTCGGGCCGACTCATAACAAGGGCCCAGTGGTCGTGGTGACATGCGCGGGTGACCATTGAGCTGGCCCCACCCGTGTCGACTGCACCGTATCGCCTGCGGATATTGGCCGGATGGCTCGTGTTCGGTCTGCTGGGAGTCCCCGGGGCGCTTCTCATCCTCTGGCTCGGAGCGCCATCGGATCCCTGCCCACCGGCGGTAAGTGGCTGCGGTCCAGATCCGTGGACTGTTGCGCAGGTCGGTCTAGCCCTCGCCGCGGTTGCGAATGTAGGGATGCTCTGGGCGGGCTTCTGGGAGTTCAGGCAGCGACGACTGCTTAGGCGCAGCACCGACGGACGTACATCGCACGCGCAAAAGGCACGCTGATCTTCGTCGAGCGATCGGCGGCAGAAGCGGACGTCTCAATCCCGCCGGCAGTTGACGCTCTTGACTTCTCGCAGGATGCCGAAGTCCGAGGAGATTAACCGGAGTAGGACTCGCCCCTTGGGCGGAAAACTCAGCCTGGCGAGCACGTACGCATCTCCGTCGATGTCTACGTGCGGAAGGGAGTCGCCGTGCAGGTCCGCAAGCAGGGAACGCCAGAACGTGCCGGGGTCGCCGAGAAGTCCTGGGAAGTGCGAGTCCGCCACGATTCCTCGGTCCTCGATCCTCAGCGTGAAGGAGTCGTTCAGCGAGGTGGCCTTCGTCGGCAGGTTGTTGCCGGGCCCGTCTTCATACTCGACCGGGAGGCGCGCACTTCCATCCGACGAGAACTGTTGCAGTCGTGGATTGCCGCCTTGATGGCGACGGCGTTCCCTGATGGCGTAGACCCAATAGAGGCCGAGGGTTGAAGCGACTCCGGCGACGCCGGCGATGAGCTCAGCCACTCCATCCCCCAGTGGCTAGGCTGTGGCGGTCGCGGCCACTTCGGTGCATTCGCGCAAGGTAGCAGTTGGGCGACGCGCTGCCGCCGGGACGCAGGCCGTCACGTCCTCACGGAACGTCCTCACCTCGACACGACAGGGCTTCACGGTCTGCGGCATGGTCGGACGTCGTCCGAGGAGCGGCATGACGGTGTCCGACGAGCGGCCGGGTCGGACGTCCATCGTCACGCCGCGGCATGCTCGGACGTTCCCGGCATGACCGGACTGGCCCCTGACTGCCCGTACTGCATCTGGCGTGTTGCGGTGAGACGACTGAAGTGAGGTTGTAGCGCGGCACGCGGCAACTGCCTACGCCACTCCCAGAGCAGCGAACTGCATCAGCGCGTTGAGCCACAGGAAGCCCCAGAAGGCGACCATCACCCACCACGGACCCCACGTCAGCGTGAGAACCGGCAACCGCGGCAACCCAGCCGTCTTCGTCCACGTCCTGATGGACGCACCGGACAGGCGCATTCTTGCTGCCACCTCCGAGAACCAAGGGATCCGTCCCTTGTCCTTAGTGGGCCACGCATCGGCGATGACTGAGTCTCCCAGCCGAAGCAGAGCGACGGCAGTGATGGCTCCAAATCCAAATGGGACCGCGCTCAGACTCGACTTGCCGTCGAGCCACATAGACAGCGCGCCACCAGACAGCAGGACCCATCCCGGTAGAGCGATTAGAGCGAGCGTTAGCGTTGGAGAGGGGGTGTCACCCTGACTTCGAACTCTCATGAGCACCCCTGCATTTCAGAACCAACGAAGCCCGTTGGAGGCGTTGTGAAACCAGGCCCAGCACACGGTGGCGGGCTGGGATGTAACCAAACTAGTGCCACTCCATCGCCGCCACAGCGGCTCGCGGCGACGGCCGCTCATCGGCCGAACCAAGCGGATCGCGGCAGTTGCGGACGTTCGCATCGCGTTCCGCGCCGCCGGCAGACTGCCCGTCGTACGTTCAAGGCATGGTGACTCCTACAGACGGCCAAGCCGTTGCCTTCGTCCGTGCGCTGCTGCAGGAAGAGGGCGTGCGTAGCGACCATCCGTGGCGTACGACGGTCGTCAGCGACGACGACGGTTGGGTCGTGAGGACGTGGACACAGACGCCCGGCGACGTCTCGAGACCGGTGGGCCGGCCGCAGTTCGTTCATCGGGTTCGTACCGGCCGCGGATCCGACCAAGGCTTGCGCGCCGAGCTTGAATGGAGTGGGCACGGCACGGACGAGCGTTGACGCCTGAGGCCCGTCGAGATTTGAACCTGGCGGCCGGTATGCCCACGGGCGCTACGGCCGAGTTGCTGCGGTCTACTTCAGACGAACGTCCCCGGAGCGGCAAAAGAGGACGTCGCGGCCACCGAGACTTACGCTCGTTCCACGCCGACTCAGAGACGAAAGCGGGCCCCCATTGCAGCAGCCGAATGAGATGACATCGCTTCCCTCACGCCGACAGCCGCCCGCGCCGGCTCGCCCCGGGCCCTCGGGCGCGGAAGAGATCGTCTACACCGGCACCCTCCCGGACGAGGCCTCGAACCCGACTATGCCGTGCACGGGTTCGCCGTGCAGACCTACGGATGGATGCCGCAGCTGTGGCGGTTCTACAGGTCATTCGAACCGGCCTATGTCTACGACCGGACCGCTCGCATGGGCGAAGGCGTGATCGACTGGGACATCCACCCCGCTGCCTTCTCGTCCCGGTTCGAACCGGAGCTCGATCGCGAAGTCACGACCCTGCACGTCGACGTGAGTAAGTCCCTTCGGCAAGGCGGTCTGTGGGCAAACGACCGCTCCGTCATCGAGCGCTTCCTGGCGGGCTTCGACCCGACTGACGCGAGCTGGCCCCTCGACAACTGAGGCGACCACCCGGAGAGCGGCAAATCCGGTAAACGGTGTTGGATGCATGCCAGGTCATTGCTGACAGGATCGGCGTCTGTGCGAACTCGTGCGAAAGGGGAGCCCTGTGCCGATGTCTGATTCCGTGAAGCAGTGGTTGGATCGCCTGGCTGTGTCGCTGTGGGTCGGCGTCCCGGACGCTGAGAGTGGATGGCAGGTGGCTGAAGCGTGGGTCCGGCGAGTCGAGGCCGAGGTCATGGACGGTCTGGTCGCTGACGCTGAGCCGGCAATCGTTCCGGTGCCCGAGGAGATGCAAGGCGCCGACGGGGTCGAGCCGTTCCCGGTCCCGAGCGTGACCCGCTCCTTGATGAGGTACTCGGCGAGAGGGTCGGTGACGAGCCGGGCGATGACGCGCGAGCAGAGCATCGTGGAGGCAGTCCGCCGGCTGCGGTACCCGGCCGGTGGCGTCGTCTCGTGGTTCCTGTCCGCCTCGGTCTGCGTCAACCTGACCTATGCCGTGCACGAGTTGCCCACCGATCCCGGTGAGCAGCTCGAGGGGCGCCAGGTTCATCTGGAGTGCAAGCTGCTCGGTTTACCGGAGGATGCTCGCGGGCGCCTGCTGCAGGTCGCTGCCAGGTTCGCCGACGAACACGGGCTGATCTACGGGCAGGTCGGCCAGCCAATGTCCCCCGGTTCGGGGACGATCTTGGAGCAGTACCTGCCGATGGCTCGCGGTCCCCGCCAGCGCTGGCAACGTCACGCATTACGCGGGTACGACTGGCTCACGCTCGTCCGGCCGGACCTGTGGGAACAGCTCGACGAACCCCACCGGCAGTACGCCCGCGAGAGCCTGTTCTCCGTAGAGGAGCTACCTCAAGGGCTGGTCCGGCTGCAAGCGACCGAGCGGCCCGAGGACTACAACGAGGTGGCCGTGCGGCACGTTTTCGAGGCGGTGTCACCGCTGCTGCCGGCGCAGGCGCCTGAACCCACGCCGTGGTCGTGGCCCGGACAGGCACCTCCGCCCCCGCCGTTGCTCATCTTCAAGGCCCCCCATCCGCAGCTTCCCAGGGCATGAGCCACTGACGCGCCCTACCGGTCAGCCACTCGGTCTGGGGCGCATATTGGAGCCCGCTCACCGTCAGCGGCATGTCCGGTTACGCCACGCTCGGGTCGCCCGAGCGTGTCATCGCCGTGTCGTTCCTGTGTGCCTCGCACCGGCGGCATGGTCGTCCTTCAGCAAGCAGGGGCGGAGATGACGTCGATTCTGGGTGGCCCGGGGGAGGCGTCGCCGGCGGGCGCGAACCGCGACACGTTCCCTTCGGTCGACGTACCGGTCCCAAGTACATCTGTGTCCACCCCCCCGCAGACCGCTTCCTCCACGTTCGCGATGCCCAATGCTCCCGGCTTCGAGATTGCCTCGATCCGTGGCCCGTTTGTCCCTTGTCCATCCTGAGCGCCAAGGAACACACTGCGAACGTGCCCAGGCACCGCGTCTGGCATAAGGAAGGTCGCCATGTACACGCGCCACACCACGTTCCCCCTCAAGCCCGATAGCGCAAGCA
>NZ_JBFTPP010000013.1:0-70928 GCF_056398545.1 Terrabacter sp. 01T434 | reverse complement strand
AAACACCCACCCCCGAAAAGGAGATGAGCAAACTTTGAACCCATGAAGGGCTCGAAAACCTGACTGAAGCCGAACCACTAGCTCAAAAAAAGCTAGAAGTTCGATTCAACCAAAGGATAATTCGCCCAAAACACCACACGACCACCCATTCGAGTGACCATGCCGCGCCTCGGGACGAGGTAATTGGCATCGATTTTTGACACGCTGTTGAGTTCTCAAGAATCGGACACACACCATCAACCACCTCAACGAGGAGGTCTCCGGGGCAACCCTTCAAACTTACCCGCGTCAAGCTTGGGAGTCAAACCCGCGAACCGTCCTTCAGGACGACCGAGTCAGACCCGCTTGGTGTCAGCGGCCATGCTCTCCGAAGCCTACCGGATCAACCGGCGTGCCTCGGCCACCCCGGAGAAGTGCTCGATCGACTCGAGCTCCTCAGCGGGGCGATCCAGCACCTTACCGGACGAACCGGACTGGTCTGGACCATGATGGTCAACCCCGGGACCGGCCAACTTCGCTCGCGATTGACTCGCTCCGCGGTGGCGTCCGTTCCTCCCTGTCGGGCTGACGAAGAGAACGTTAACCCGCCCCTCCGGAGAAACACAAATCCACCCCTCTGCGACGCCTCTGCTGCGCCGCTGGCGCTCTGACCTGCGGAAAGTCCGACATCGGCAGCCTCGGTGCGCCCGTGCCGCGCGCACGCCGACGCACCCCTTGCGACTACCAGCCCGAGGGAAAGGACGGACGGATCGCTCTTTCGATGGGGGTTGGCGCTCAGGACACGCGGTCGATGACGATCGGGGGGAGGTCCGGACGCGAACCCTCCGGGGCGATGGTGAAACCGCCCTCGAGAGCCTCGAGGGCGCGGGCGAAGCGCTCGGGTTCGTCGGTGTGCAGGGTCATCAGGGGCTCTCCCCCACGCACCGTCGCACCCGGCTTGTGGTGCAGCTCCACGCCGGCTCCGGCCTGGACCGGGTCCTCCTTGCGGGCGCGACCGGCCCCGAGGCGCCACGCGGCCACACCCACGGCGAGGGCGTCCAGCTGGACGAGCACCCCGTCGGCGGGCGCCAGCACGTGGTGCGTCTCCTTCGCCGTCGGCAGCTCGGCGTCGGGGTCTCCCCCCTGGGCGCGGATCATCCGCCGCCAGACGTCCATGGCCCGGCCGTCCGCGAGCACGTCCGCCGGGTCGATGTCGGACCGCCCCGCTCCCGCGACCATCTCGCGTGCGAGCGCCAGGGTGAGCTCGACGACGTCGCCGGGTCCCCCGCCGGCGAGCACCTCCACCGACTCGCGCACCTCGAGGGCGTTTCCCGCGGTGAGGCCGAGGGGTGTCTCCATGTTGGTCAGCAGCGCGACCGTGTGCACGCCGGCGTCCGTGCCGAGACGGACCATCGTCTCGGCGAGCTCCCGCGCCTGGCCCAGCTCCTTCATGAACGCGCCGGACCCGACCTTGACGTCGAGGACGAGCGAGCCCGTGCCCTCGGCGATCTTCTTGCTCATGATCGAGGTGGCGATGAGTGGCACACACGACACGGTGCCCGTGACGTCACGCAACGCATACAGCTTCTTGTCGGCGGGGGCGAGGCCCGTCCCGGCCGCGCAGATGACGGCGCCGACGTCCTCGAGCTGGTGGAGCATCTGCTCGTTCGTCAGGTCGGCGCGCCACCCGGGGATCGACTCGAGCTTGTCGAGCGTGCCGCCGGTGTGCCCGAGCCCTCGGCCCGAGAGCTGGGGGACGGCCACGCCGCAGGCGGCGACGATCGGAGCCAGGGGCAGGGTGATCTTGTCGCCCACTCCCCCGGTCGAGTGCTTGTCGCTCGTCGGGCGTGACAGCCCCGAGAAGTCGAGCCGCTCCCCGGAGCGGATCATCGCGTCGGCCCACCGGGCGATCTCGCGCGGGCTCATCCCGTTGAGGTAGATCGCCATCGCGAGAGCGGACATCTGCTCCTCGGCGACCGCACCCCGGGTGTAGGCGTCGATGACCCAGTCGATCTGCGCGTCCGAGAGCTCCTCCCGGTCACGCTTGGCGGAGATGACGTCGACGGCGTCGAAGGCTTCGCTCACGAGAACATCCTCACTCGACCACGCGGGTCTGTCCGGGGGCACGGGGGTGCAGGCCGTTCACGGCCGTGAGCTCCCGTGCGTCAGGTCGTCGGCCCCGAAGGCCTGCGGCAGCACCGCCGTCATGGGCAGCACCCCCTCGGGGGTCATGAGCAGGCACTCCGGGCCGCCGTTCTCCCACAGCAGCTGACGGCACCTACCGCAGGGCATCAACGCCGTGCCGTCGGAGCCGACGCAGAAGACGGCCGTCAGCCGCCCTCCGCCGCTCGCGTGGAGCTCGGACACCATGCCGCACTCCGCGCAGAGGGCGACGCCGTAGGCGGCGTTCTCGACGTTGCAGCCGCCCACCACGCGTCCGTCGTCGACGAGCCCGGCCACGCCGACCCGGAACTCGGAGTACGGCGCATAGGCACGCTCCATGAGCTCGACGGCCCGCAGGCGCAAGGCCTCCCAGTCGACGGGCGCAGGATCGGTCACGACGCCTCACCCTTGCGGTACACGGCGCCGTCAGCGGCCGGCATACGCAGTCGTTGTGAGGCGAAGGCGAGGACGAGGAGCGTCGCGACGTAGGGCGTCATGCCGGTGAACTCGTTGGGGACGCTGGGAGACGCGAGGAACCAGGCCATGGCCGCGACCCCCATCACCACCATGGGCACGCCGGTGAAGGACTTGCCCCGACGACGCCGCACGAGCTGCCAGATGCCCCACGCGGCCAGGCCGATGGCGATCGGCAGGAGGTAGGCGTGGACGACGTCGCCGCCGCCGCGCAGCTGCACCGCGTCGGTGTAGCCGAAGAGGGCCGCGCCGCCCGCGAGCCCGCCCGGGCGCCAGTTGCCGAAGATCATCGCGGCGAGGCCGATGAAGCCCCGACCACCGGTCTGGCCCTCGCGGTAGAGGTTGCTGGCGACGAGGACGAGGAAGCCCCCCGCCAGCCCCGCGAGACCGCCCGAGATGAGGACGGCCAGGAACTTGTAGCGGTAGACGTTGACACCGAGCGTCTCGGCCGCCACCGGCGACTCACCGCACGAGCGCAGCCGCAGGCCGAAGGCCGTGCGCCACAGCACCCACCACGTCACCACGAGCAGCAGCACCGCGATGACCGTCAGGACGTTGAGGTTGGTCGTGACCGCACGCAGCACGGCCGCGAGGTCGGACACGAGCCACCAGTGCTTCTGCTCGAGGTTCTGCAGCGGGTCGGAGACCCCGGGCACGGACAGGAACGGCAGCTGCTCCAGAGGCGGCGACTGCGTGGGGCCACCTCCCGGCAGGCCGGTGAACGTGCGGACCGCGAGGTAGGCGCCGGCGCCGAGGCCGAGGAGGTTGATCGCCACACCGGAGACGATGTGGTCGACACCGAAGACCACGGTGGCAAGGGCATGGACGGCGCCACCGACGACGCCCGTGAGGATCGCCCCGAGGATGCCGGCCCACGGGCCGTAGTGGTAGCCGAAGAACGCGCCACCCCACGTGCCCAGGATCATCATGCCCTCCAGGCCGATGTTGACGACGCCGGCCCGCTCGCTCCAGAGGCCACCGAGACCGGCGAGGCCGATGGGCACGGCCAGACCAATGGCAGCCATGAGGGCACCCGAGGAGTCGATGTCGTTGGCGCCGGTGAGGACGCGGACCGTCGAGAGGACGACGAGGCCGCCCACGACGATCGCGGCCCAGAACCACCGGGGTCGACCCCCGCGACTTGCTGCCGGCGGCGTGGCCGGGGCGGTCTCGGTCATGACGGAGGCGCTCATGCCACCGCTCCTTCCGTCGGTGCGCCGGCTTGCCGGGCGAGCTCGCTGGCGACACGCCGCTGCTCCAGGCGGACGTTCGCGCGGCGGACGACCTCGTAGGCGATGACGACGGACAGCACGATGACTCCCTGGATGACGAGCACGAGCCGGTCACTGACTCCAGCGGTGATCTGCAGGCCGTTGCCCTGGGCGTCGAGGTAGGCGAACAGCAGCGCGGCGAAGGCGATGCCGATGGGGTTGTTGCGACCGAGCAGGGCAATGGCGATGCCGGCGAAGCCGAGACCGGCCTGGACGGTGTCGCCGTAGACGTAGTCCTGCCCGAAGAGCAGCGGCATGCCGACGAGCCCGGCCGCGGCACCGGAGATGAGCATCGACAGGAGGACCATCCGCTTGACCTTGACGCCGCTCGCGACGGCCGCCGACTCGGACCGGCCGGTCGCGCGCAGGTCGAAGCCGAACCGCGTCTTGTTGATGACGAACCAGTAGAGGACGCCGACGAGGATGGCGAGCAGGATGAGGCCGTACATCTTGCTCGGCGTCGCGATGATGCCGTCGACCGAGATGCCGGGCACCCGGGAGTCCTGCGGCAGCGGCTTCGTGTTGGTCGCGTTGCTGCCCTGGACCTTCTCGGCGGTCTTGCCCAGCAGGAAGGCCACGAGGAAGGTGGCGATCGCGTTGAGCATGATCGTGGAGATGACCTCGGAGACGCCGCGCGTCACCTTGAGCACGCCGGCGATCCCGGCCCAGAGGGCTCCGGAGGCCATCGCGACGAAGAGCGCCACGATGATGTTGAGCCAGCCGGGCAGCCAGCCCTGGCCCGCGAAGAGGGCCGCCGCGAACGAGGCGACGCGGTACTGGCCGTCGACACCGATGTTGAAGAGGTTCATCCGGAAGCCGATGGCCACGGCGATCGCCGACAGGTAGTAGACCGATGCAGCGTTGACGATCGCGACGACCTGACGCGGCAGCGGTGCCTTGAACAGCTGGGCCCAGACCGCACCGACCGGGTCGCCGGCGACGAACAGGATGATGCTCGTCACCACGACGGCCACGACGATCGACAGCAGCGGCGCCGCGATCGCCATGACGATGCGGCGGGCGTCGAAGCGGGTGCTCATCGGGTCTTCTCCTCGTCGGTGCCGGCATCGTCGCCGGTGCCGGCATCGTCGCCGGTGCGGGCATCGTCGTCGGTGGACGCGGACTGCGCCCCGGTCATGGCGGCGCCGAGCTCCTCGCGCGTCACGACGTCCGGGTCGAACTCACCGGACAGCTTGCCTCGCAGGATGACGCGGATGGTGTCGGACAGGCCGACGAGCTCCTCGAGGTCGGCCGAGATGAGCAGGACTCCCAGTCCGTTGCGGCGGGCGGCCTTGATGTGGTCCCAGATCGCCGCCTGCGCGCCGACGTCGACGCCGCGGGTCGGGTGCGCCGCGACGAGGACGCGCGGGTTGCGGCGCATCTCGCGGCCGATGATGAGCTTCTGCTGGTTGCCGCCGGACAGCGAGCCCGACGTCACGTTGATCGAGGGGGTGCGCACGTCGAACTCGTCGACGATCGTCTGCGTCTCGCGCTTGGCCGCGCCCGCGTTGACGAGGACGTGGCCCGGGCCGGTGACGTTGATGGCCTCGGTCTGGTGGCCGAGGATGACGTTCTCCCAGAGCGGGGCCTCGAGGAGCAGGCCGTGGCGGTGCCGGTCCTCGGGGATGTAGCCGATGCCGGCCTCGCGGATCTCTCGGACCTGCCAGTCGGAGATGTCGACGTCGCCGAGCAGGATGCGGCCGCTCGAGGGCTCGCGCATGCCCATGATGACCTCGACGAGCTCGGCCTGGCCGTTGCCCTCGACGCCCGCGATG
Source organism: Terrabacter sp. 01T434 (assembly GCF_056398545.1). Lineage (NCBI taxonomy): Bacteria > Bacillati > Actinomycetota > Actinomycetes > Micrococcales > Intrasporangiaceae > Terrabacter > Terrabacter sp. 01T434. The sequence goes on along the minus strand of NZ_JBFTPP010000013.1, from coordinate 65,266 downwards.
CCGACGATCTCGCCGGCGTGGATGGTGAGGTCGATGTCCTCGAGCAGCGCACGACCGCCCGCCGGGTCGGCGAGCGACGTGTCCTCGATCGTCAGCATCGGGGTCTGCGTGACCGTCGACTCCTCGGTCGAGGGCGACGGCAGCTCGGAGCCGACCATCAGCTCGGCGAGCTGGCGCGCCGTCACACCGGTCGGGTCGACCTCGGCGACGGTCGTGCCGCGGCGGATCACCGTGATGGCGTCGGCGACCTTGAGCACCTCGTCGAGCTTGTGCGAGATGAACATGACGGTCAGGCCCTCGGACTTCAGCTCACGCAGGTTGTCGAAGAGCTCGTCGACCTCCTGCGGCACGAGGACCGCGGTCGGCTCGTCGAGGATGATGATCCGCGCTCCGCGGTAGAGGACCTTGAGGATCTCGATGCGCTGGCGGGCTCCCACGCCGAGGTCGGCGACGAGCGTGTCGGGCGGCACCTCGAGCCCGTAGGCGTCGGCGATCTCGCGGATCTTCGCGCGCGCCGCGTCGCCGATGCCGTGCAGCTTCTCGGCGCCGAGGACGACGTTCTCGAGGACAGTGAGGTTGTCGGCCAGCTGGAAGTGCTGGAAGACCATGCCGATCCCGGCGGCGATGGCGTCGGACGGCGAGCGCAGCTCGAGTGCCTTCCCGTCCACCTCGATCGTGCCCTCGTCGGGCTGCTGGACGCCGTAGAGGATCTTCATCAGCGTCGACTTGCCGGCGCCGTTCTCACCGACGATGGCGTGGACGGTGCCCCTGTCGACGGTGAGCGCGATGTCCTTGTTGGCGACGACGCCCGGGAACCGCTTCGTGATGCCCTCGAGCCGGACGGCCGGGGCTCCGTGGTGGACCGCCGCCGGGGGCCTGCCCCCGGTCACGGGCGTGTTGCTGACGATGACACACACTCCTCATGCGGGCCCGCCTCGACACGGGCGTCGATCGAGTATTGAACCAGCACTCGCGAACCTAACAAGCCGCGGTGCCGGGTGGGGGAAGTCTGGAAGATGCGACGGCCCGGGCAGCGCTGCTCGCGCCGCCCGGGCCGTCCGGTGGGACGACCGTCAAGGCCGTTCCCGTCCGGGATCAGGATGATCAGGACTTCGGGACCGTGATCTCGCCCGAGATGATCTTCTGCTTGTACTCGTCCAGCTTGCTCTTGATGTCGTCGATGTGGCCACCGGTCGTGGAGTAGTCGACACCGCCGGCCTTGAGGTCGAAGATCTTGTTGCCGGCCTTGAAGGTGTTGTTCTTCACCGAGGTGATGAAGTCGAACACGCCGACGTCGACCTTCTTGATCATCGAGGTGATGATGACGTCGCGGACGTCGGCCGGGGCCGTCTTGGCCTGGTCGGAGTCGACGCCGATGGCCATCTTGCCGGCCGCCTTGGCCGCCGTGAAGACACCGCCGCCGGAGCCGCCAGCAGCGTGGTAGACGACGTCGGCGCCGCTCTGGTACATGCCGTCAGCCGCGGCCTTGCCCTTGTCGACCGAGTTGAAGCCGGAGAAGTCCGGCGGCTGCGTGAGGTACTTGACGTCGATCTTGACGTCCGGCTTGACCGCCTTGACGCCGGCCTCGAAGCCCTTCTCGAACTTCTTGATGAGGTCGGTCTGGACGCCACCGATGAAGCCGACGTGGTTGGTCTTGGTCTTGAGGGCTGCCGCAGCACCGACGAGGAAGGAGCCCTGCTCCTCGGCGAAGGTGATCTGGTCGACGTTGGGGCCGGCCGAGTCGGGCGACGCGTCGTCGACGATGGCGAACTTGACTTCGGGGTTGGCCTTGGCGGTGTCGCCGACGGCCTTGGCGTAGGCGAAGCCGACCGCGACGATGTTGTTGTAGCCGGCGTCGATGAGCTGCTGCAGGCGCTCCTTGCGGGCGGACTCCGACTCACCGTTGACCGCCGAGGCCTCCTTGACGTCGGCACCCAGCTCGGTCTTGGCCTTGTCGAGGCCCGCCGCGGCGGCGTCGTTGAACGACTGGTCACCACGACCACCCACGTCGTAGGCCATGCCGATCTTCAGCGAGCCGCCGGTGCCGGTCGAACCGCCTGAGGCGCCCGGGGACGTCGTGTTGCCGGAGTTGCTGCTGCCGCAGGCTGCAAGCCCCAGCGAGGCGGCGGCGACAACTGCCGCGACCTTGGTTGCGTAACGCAAGTCGTGCTCCTTATTCCGCGGGGCCGACGACGACATCAGCCCAGATACGAAGGGACTGTAGACCCCGGGACGAGAAGATCTGAGCACCTCGGGGCAACTCGCGGGAAGTGTTACCGATCCGCGACCGCACCCAGCGGAGCCACCCCCGCGATGGTCGATGTGCCAGCCAGCTGGGCCGCCGCGGAGAAGACGACTCCGGCCAGTGTGCGGGCGCCGACGACGATCGCGCCCTCGTCGATGACGAGGTCGCCGCGGTGCAGGTCGTAGGTCGGGCCGCCCGGCGCACGGGTCCCGAGCCGGGCCATGGCGCCGGGCACGTGGGTGAGGTACCACGCGAAGTCCTCACCCCCGAGCGACTGCGGCGTCTGGGCGACGAACGAGCCGGTGCCCGTCACCGCTGCCGTGAGCGCGTCGATGGAGCCTGCGTCGTTGACGACCGGGGGCACACCCTTGGTGATCTCCACGTCGGCGTGCACGGCATACGGCTTGACGACCTCGTGGACGACGGCCTCAAGGAGGCGCTCGACGCCGTCCCAGATGCTCGCGTCGAGCATGCGCAGGGTGCCGCCGACCCGGCCCGTCGACGGGATGACGTTGGCGGCGCCGCCCGAGTGGATCGAGCCCCAGACGAGCGCCGCGCCGGCGCGGGGGTCGAGGCGACGCGACAGCACGGCCGGCACGTCCGTAACGACCTTCGCGAGGGCATACGTCAGGTCCTGGGTCAGGTGCGGGCGCGACGTGTGTCCACCCCGCCCCGAGAGCGTGACCTCGATCTGGTCGGCCGCCGCGGTGATGGCGCCGACGCGCAGACCCACCTGGCCGGCGTCGAGGTTGGGGTCGCAGTGCAGGGCGAAGATGCGGTCGACCCCCACGAGCCCGTCCTGGGCCACGACGTCCTCCGCACCTCCGGGCATGAGCTCCTCGGCGGGCTGGAAGATGAGACGCGCGCCGACACCGGCAGCCACGAGCCGGTCCTCGACCGCCTTGAGCGCGAGCGCCGCGCCGATGAGCGCCGTCGTGTGCACGTCGTGCCCGCAGGAGTGGCTGACACCGTCGGTCTGCGAGGCGAAGTCGAGGCCGGTCTGCTCCCGGATCGGCAAGGCGTCGATGTCGGCCCGCAGCGCGATGCGGTGCGACGGTTCCGGCGCGCCGAGGTCGGCGACGAGCCCGGTGCCGCGCAGCCGCCGGACGCCGATGCCGGCGCGCTCGAGGCGCTCGGCGACGAGCGCCGTCGTGCGCACCTCACCGCGCCCGAGCTCCGGATGCGTGTGCAGGTCGCGACGGATCGAGAGGAGCTCTGCAGCGCGCTGCTCGACGGTTCGAGCGATGGCCTCGAAGGGCAGCGGCGCGGAGCGGTGGGTCACGAGCACGGGAGTCTAGCGAGAGGATGGTCACATCCCTCGCGCACGGGGGGCTCGACGAGCACCAGGACCACCACAGGACGACGGAGAGAGGTCACGCGTGGAGCCGGAGTCACGCTCCGCGACAGCCCTCGGTCCCGACGCCGTCCGGGCCGTCGTCGGACTCGTCGACCGGGCGATGCCGTTCACGACCTCGACGTGCGAGGCCTCCCCGGCGACCGTGTGGTGGCGCGACGTGCTGACGCACGTGCGGGCCGGCGCGGACCCGCTCGAGCCGTGGCGCGCGGCGCTGCGCACCCAGATGGGACAGCGTCACGGCGCGCCGGCGCCCGCGCACGTGCCCGCCGCCTTCGTGCTCCAGTGGGTGTGCGAGATCGCCGCGACACCGATCGCGTATGCCGCGTCGCTCGGTCCCTGGCTCCTGGTGCCCTCGCGCGGTGGGCTGGGTGCCGGGCTGGGCTTCGAGCTGGCGCCGGGGCTCAGTCCCCACCGGCTCGTCGTCGACCCGGAGGCGACGACGTTGGAGGTCCACGAGGACCCGGCGGGCCGTCTGGAACGCGGCCACGCGGCATACCTCGCGCTCGTCTCGGAGGTCGTGACGGCATACGCCCCCGACGTGCGGATGGGCTCGCGGCAGCGGTGGGGGGTCGTCGACGACATGTGGCGCACGGCGGTGCGGCTGGCGCGCGGCGCGGCCGGCGAGAGCGTCGGGCCCGAGCCGACGCGCGTGTCGTGCTGCTTCATCTACGCGCTGCCCGGGATGCGCGAGTGCGCCGCGTGCCCCCGCGGCGGCCGGTGACGCCCGGAACTAGGGTGACGGCCATGCTGCAGCACCTGCCCGGGCCCGACCTGCTCGTCGTCCACGAGGAGGTGCACGAGGCGCTCGAGGCCGGCGTCGGGGTCGTCGCCCTCGAGAGCACGATCCTCGCCCACGGGCTCCCCCACCCCGACAACATCGAGATCGGCGCGCGGATCGAGGACGCGGTGCGGGCCGGTGGCTCGGTGCCGGCGACCATCGCGGTGCTCGACGGGGTCGTGCACATCGGCCTCGGCGCGGCCGACGTCGAGCGGGTCTGCACCGACCCCGACATCGCCAAGCTGTCGGTCCGCGACGTGGGCGTCGCTGCGGCACTTGGGCTTTCGGGTGCGACGACTGTGGCCTCGACGTCGGCGCTGGCCCATCTGGCCGGTATCCGCGTCTTCGCGACGGGCGGGCTCGGCGGGGTGCACCGCGGCGCGTCCGAGACCTTCGACGTCTCCGCCGACCTCGGGGTCATCGCGTCGACACCGGTCCTCGTCGTGTGCGCCGGCGTGAAGTCGATCCTCGACGTGGCCGGGACGCTCGAGACGCTCGAGACGCTGTCGGTGCCGGTGGTCGGCTACCGGACGGATGCCTTCCCGGGCTTCTACCTGTCGGACTCGGGGCACCCGGTGCCGTGGCGCGTGGAGTCGCCAGCAGAGGCGGCCAGGGTCGTCGTCATGCGCGACCGGCTCGGCACCGATGCGGCGGGCGTGGTCCTCGCCAACCCGCTGCCCGTCGACCGGCAGGTCGACCGCGAGCTGCACGACCGGCTGGTGGCGGAGGGGCTCGCCCTGCTCGAGCGCGAGGGCGTGCATGGCAAGGACGTCACGCCGCGGCTGCTCGAGCACTTCCACGCCAACTCGGGCGGCGAGTCGCTGCGCGCGAACGTCGAGCTCGTCCTGTCGAACGCCCGGCTCGCCGGCGAGGTCGCCGCCGAGGTGGCGGTGCAGTCGGCAGCACGCGCATGACGGCGGGGCACGGTCCGACGCGGCCGGTCGTCGTCGTCGGTGACGTCGGGCTCGACGTGATCACCCGCCCGTCCGGCGACATCCGGTGGCACTCCGACACGCCGTCGGCCGTCGCGCTCGTCCCCGGCGGGGCCGGCGGCAACTCCGCGTCGTGGCTCGCCGGTCTCGGGGCCGAGGTGACGCTCGTCGCGCGGGTCGGCGACGACGCGGCCGGGACGGCGTGCCGGGGCGAGCTGGAGGCCGCCGGCGTCACGTGCGCCTTCGCCGTCGACCCGGCGCTGCCGACCTGCATGGTGGTCATCCTGCTCGACGCCCACGGTGACCGGACGATGTTCCCGGACCGCGGGGCCAACCGGGCCTTCTCCGTCGCGGACGTCGACCTGGCCTCGCTCGGCCTGCCGCTCGACCCGCGACCGCACCTGCACCTGTCCGGCTACGTGCTCTTCGACGCCGGGTCGCGGGCGGCGGGCCTCGAGTCGCTGCGCCAGGCGCGCGCGCTGGGGTGGACGACGTCGGTCGACCCGCAGTCGCCGGCGCTCATCGAGCGGGAGGGGGTCTCGGCGTTCCTGTCATGGGTGTCCGGGGTGGACCTGCTCCTGCCCAACGAGAACGAGGTCGTGGCACTCGGCGGTCTGGCCGCGGTCCTCGATCACGCGCGCGAGGTCGTCGCCACCTACGGCGCGGCAGGGGCGCGATGGGTCGGGGCCGACGTCGACGAGTCGGCCGAGGCGCCCTTCGTCGACAACGTCGACGCCACCGGGTGCGGCGACGCCTTCAACGCCGGGCTGCTCTCGGCCTGGCTGCGGGGCGAGGACCGGTCCAGCGCCCTGCGCGCCGGGGTGGCGGCCGGCAGCGCCGCGGCAGCCCGCGTGGGCGCGCGACCCCGCTAGCCGGCATACGCCCTCGGGCGCTGGGCCCGGCGGACCGCCACGAACCGGCGTATGCCGTGTGCTCCGTGCGTGACGACGCCCGCGGTCTGCCGTCGTGGCGGTCCGCCGGTCCTGTGGATGGCCGCGGCGCCGCTCCGTCGCGCCCGGGCAGCCTGATGCCATGGACGTCGCGACGGTGCTGGCACAGTGCGGCGGCAGCGCCCGATGGTCACAGCTGCGACCGGTCGTACGCCGCCGGCAGCTGCGACGCGCACTCGCGGACGGGAACGTCGTCCGCCTGGGCCGAGGCCGGTACGGCCTGTCGAGCCTGCTCGCCGCACGCGCCGCCGCCGAAGGGCTGACCGCGACGGCGTCACACCTCACAGCGGCGTTGCACTGGGGATGGGCGGTCAAGCACGAGCCGGACCTCGCCCACGTGACGCTGCCGAGGGGCCGCAAGCTGCGCCAGCCGGCGGGGACCGGGGTGACGCGCCACTGGCGAGACTTGGCTGCTGACGAGGTCGTCGACGGATGGGTGACGAGCCCAGCGCGCACCGTCATCGACTGCTGCCTGGACCTGCCGTTCGACGAGGCCTTGGCCGTGGCCGACTCCTCGTGGCGTGCCGGCCTGTCACCGTTGGCCGTGCGAGACCTGGCGCTGCGCTTGCCGCCACGGTCACGGCGCAAGGTGGGCCGGGTGCTTCAGTACGTGGATCGCGGGGCCGCCAACCCGTTCGAGTCGGTGCTGCGCGCCCTGTGCCTGCAGGTGGAAGGACTCAGCGTCGTCACCCAGCACGTCGTCAAGGGGCGGGGTTTCTTCGCCCAGGTGGACCTCGCCGACAAGGCGTTACGCATCGTGATCGAGGCCGAGGGTTTCGAGAACCACGGCACCCGACCGGCCCTGAAGCGCGACTGCCGGCGCTACACGGGGCTCGGAGCGCGCGGTTGGGTGGTGCTCCGATTCACCTGGGATGAGGTGATGTTCGAGCCCGACTACGTGCTGGCCGCACTGCGCGAGACCGTCGCCGTGCGCCAACCGACCGCCACGAACCTCCCAACCGCTTCCTAGCCGTGCTCAGCACCCGGCCACCGGCGGACTCGTGGCGGTCCGCCGGGCCGGGGAGACGGCATACGGGCTCGGGTCAGAAGGTCTCGCGGGGCTGGTAGACGCCCCAGACCTCGCGCAGCGCGTGCGCGACCTCGCCTCCGGTGGCGCGCGCCGCGAGCGCCTCCTTCATCGGGTAGAGCAGGTTGTCGGTGCCGCGGGCCGCGTCCTGGAGGCGACCCAGCGCTGCCTTGACCGCGTCGTTGTCGCGATCGGCACGCAGCGCCTCGAGCCGCGCCCGCTGGTCCGCCTCGATCGTCGGGTCGACGCGGAGCGGCTCGTAGTGGTCCTCCTGGTCGAGGACGAAGCGGTTGACGCCGACGACGGTGCGCTCACCGTTGTCGATCTCGAGCTGCACCCGGTAGGCGGAGCGCTCGATCTCGCTCTTCTGGAAGCCCTGCTCGATGGCCGCGACGGCACCACCCTTGTCCTCGACGGCCTGGATCAGCGCGAGCGCCGCCGCCTCGATCTCGTCGGTCATCGACTCGACGACGTACGAACCGGCAAACGGGTCAACGGTTTTCGTCACGTCGGTCTCGTAGGCGATGACCTGCTGGGTGCGCAGCGCGAGGCGCGCCGCCTTCTCGGTCGGCAGCGCGATGGCCTCGTCGAAGCTGTTGGTGTGCAGCGACTGCGTGCCGCCGAGCACCGCGCCGAGGCCCTGGAGCGCGACGCGGACGAGGTTGACCTCGGGCTGCTGGGCGGTCAGCTGCACGCCCGCGGTCTGGGTGTGGAAGCGCAGCATCATCGACTTCGGGTTCTGGGCGCCGAACTCCTCCTTCATGATCCGCGCCCAGATGCGACGAGCCGCACGGAACTTCGCGACCTCCTCGATGAGGGTCGTGCGCGCGACGAAGAAGAAGGACAGGCGCGGCGCGAAGTCGTCGACGTGCAGCCCGGCGGCCTGCGCGGCGCGGACGTACTCCATCGCGTTGGCGATCGTGAAGGCGATCTCCTGCACGGGCGTCGCCCCGGCCTCGGCCATGTGGTAGCCGGAGATGGAGATGGTGTTCCAGCGCGGCATCTCCTTGCGGCAGTAGGCGAAGATGTCCGCGATAAGGCGCAGGGACTCGCGCGGCGGGTAGATGTAGGTGCCGCGCGCGATGTACTCCTTGAGCACGTCGTTCTGGATCGTGCCGGTCAGCTGGTCACCGGCGACGCCCTGCTCCTCGGCGACGAGCTGGTAGAGCAGCAGCAGCGTCGAGCCGGGCGCGTTGATCGTCATCGACGTCGAGATCTTGTCGAGCGGGAGCCCGTCGAAGAGGGTGCGCATGTCGTCGAGGCTGTCGATGGCGACGCCGACCTTGCCGACCTCGCCGTGCGCGATGGCCTCGTCGGAGTCGTAGCCCATCTGGGTCGGCAGGTCGAAGGCGACCGAGAGGCCTCCGGTGCCGGCCTTGACGAGCTGGTGGTAGCGCTGGTTGCTCTCCTTGGCCGTGCCGAAGCCGGCGTACTGCCGCATCGTCCACGGCCGCCCGGTGTACATCGACGGGTAGACGCCCCGCGTGAACGGGTAGCTGCCGGGCGCGCCGAGCTTGCTGTCGGCGTCGAAGCCGGCCAGGGCGGACGCGTCGTAGACGGGCTCGATGGGCAGGTCGGACTCGGAGCGCGCACCAGTGCTGTCAGCCATGCTGCCGAGCGTATCGGCGAGAGGGTCGGCCGCTGCCGTCCGGCCACCGAACGTTGTCGATCTCACGTCACCGAGGGCGTATGCCGTCAGCCCGGGTCCCGACCAAAGGCGGCCTTTCGACGGCGCCGAGGCGGCCACACGTGGCCTTTCGACGGGTGGGAGGCGGCCACACGTGGCCTTTCGACGGTTGAAGGGAGGGGGCGGGCTGGGGCGGGGGGTGGGGTGGGTCAGGCGTCGGTGGGCCAGGCTCTCGTGAGCTCGGCCTTGCGCTCGTCCCACTCCCCCTCGAGCGCCCCGAGCCGGTCGCCGAGGAACTCGAGGAACGCGACGGACAGCTGCAGACGCCGCCCGGCCGCGGTCTCGAGGCCGCCGACGGCCGGCACCCCGGCGCGCAGGCTCGTCTCGATCTGGGCAAGCACCCGGTCGCGCGAGAGCATGGCCCCGTGCCAGGCGTCGGCCTGCACGACGTAGACGTCGCGGCGCGAGCCCCGCTCGCGCTCCTTGCCGATGAGGTACGTCTGGGTCAGGTAGCGCACCGCCCCGGAGACCGCTGCCGGGCTGACATCAAGGGCCTCGGTGAGCTCCGCGGCGGTCATCCGGCCGTCGTCGTCGGCGAGCAGCTGCGCGAAGACGCGGGAGGCCAGTCGCGGCATACCGGCGTCGGTGAGGGTGTCGCCGAAGCGCTCGACGTAGGCGGAGACCGCCCGGTCGTCCCGCGTCGTCCTCGGTCGCGCTGTCGTCACCACGTCTCCTCCGTCGTCTGCGTTGATCCTGTCTCTACCATCATATCATTCAGTAAATCGTGAATCTTGTGTACTGTCGAATACATGACATCCGCGATCCAGGTGCAAGGGCTGCACAAGAGCTTCGGTCGCACGGTCGCCCTCGACGGACTCGACCTCGACGTGGCGACGGGCGAGATCCACGGCTTCCTCGGTCCCAACGGCGCCGGCAAGTCCACGACCCTGCGCATCCTGCTCGGGCTGCTGCGCGCCGACGGCGGCAGCGCGACCCTCCTCGGTGGCGACCCGTGGCGCGAGGTCGAGTCGCTGCACCGACGCCTCGCCTACGTCCCCGGCGACGTGGCCCTGTGGCCCAACCTCACCGGCGGCGAGGTCATCGACGTCCTGGCCCGCCTGCGCGGCGGGGTCGACGAGCAGCGCCGAGCCGAGATGATCGAGCGCTTCGACCTCGACCCGACGAAGAAGGGCCGGTCCTACTCCAAGGGCAACCGGCAGAAGGTGGCCCTCGTCGCGGCCCTGTCCTCCGACGTCGAGCTGCTCCTGCTCGACGAGCCGACCTCGGGTCTCGACCCGCTCATGGAGGCGGTCTTCCGCGACGTCGTCCGCGAGTTCCGCGAGGCCGGCGGCACGGTCCTCCTGTCGAGCCACATCCTCTCCGAGGTGGAGCACCTGTGTGACCGGGTCAGCATCATCCGCGAGGGACGCAACGTCGAGTCCGGCACCCTGGCCCAGCTGCGCCACCTGTCCCGCACGACGGTCCGCGCGACGTTGGCCCACCCTGTCGACGCGGCGCAGGTCGAGGCGCTGCCCGGGGTCGCCGACGTCACCGTGTCCGATGACCACGTGATGTGCACCGTCGGGAGCGACGACCTCGGGCGGCTGCTCGAGCTGCTCGGCTCGCACGGGATCACCGCCCTGACCAGCGCTCCCCCGACGCTGGAGGAGCTCTTCATGGAGCAGTACCGCTCGACCCCGGCGGCGGCGACATGACCACCGTGACCGCGCCGGCGCGCCCACCCGCTCCCCCGTCCACCCTCCGAGCCGGCGCCGGCCTCACCGGGACGATGGCACTGCTGCGTCTCGCCAGCCGCCGCGACCGGGTGCTCGTGCCGGCCAGCGCGTTCGGCCTCGCCGCCTTCGTCGCGCTGTCGGCCAAGGCGACCTTCGACCTCTTCCCCGACCTCAAGACGGCCCAGGCGTCGATGGCGTCGACGCTGGCCAACCCGGCCCTCGTCGCGATGTACGGCCCGATCTCGAGCCTCGGCATCGACTCGATCGCGACCTTCAAGTCGGTGCTTCTCGGGGCGGTCTTCCTCGCCCTGCTCGCCTACGTGGTCGTCCGACGCCACACGCGCACCGAGGAGGAGGCCGGTCGCCTCGAGCTGCTCGGCGCCGGCGTCGTCGGCCGGCGGGCTGCGCTGACGGCAGCCGTGCTGCTCGGCACGTTCGCCGTGCTGCTCACCGTCGTCCTCATGGTCGTGTGGGCCATCGCCGTCGGACTCGACCCCGCCGGCTCGGTCGCCCTCGGCGTCACGTGGCTTGTCATCGGCCTGTCGTGGGTCGGCGTCACGGCCGTCGCCGCCCAGCTGACCTCGAGCACCCGCGGCACGGCGGGATGGTCACTCGGGGCGCTGGCCGTCGCGTTCCTCGTGCGCGCCGTGGGCGACACCGCGGCCGCCGACAGCCCGGCGCGGTTCCTCTCCTGGGTCACGCCGCTCGGCTGGGGCGTCAAGGTCTCGCCCTTCGGGGAGAACCGCTACTGGGTGCTGGCGCTCGGCGTCCTGTTGTATGCCGGCCTCGTCGTCGTCGCCTTCGCGCTCCTCGACCGTCGCGACCTCGGAGCCGGGGTGCTGCCCAGCCGGGCCGGCCACGAGCGCAGCGCGATCGTCTCGCCGGTGGCCCTGACCGTGCGGCTCGCCCGCCCCACGCTCATCGGCTGGGTCGCGGCCTACGTGGTGCTCGGCCTGGTGCTCGGGTCGATCGCGGGCAGCGTCGAGAGCTTCGTCGACTCCCCCCAGATCGCCGACATGCTCAAGGCGATGGGCGGTGCTGCCGGCTCCGTCACCGATCTCTTCTTCTCCACGGAGCTGCACTTCGCGGCCGTCGGCGCGGCGGCGCTGGCGATCGCCCTCATCACGCGGATGCACACGGAGGAGACGACCGGGCACCTGGAGGCCCTGCTCGCGACCCCGGTGCGGCGGGTCGCGTGGGCGCTCGGCCACGTCGGGCTCGCGGTCCTCGCCACGGCCGTCGTCATGCTCGTCGGTGCCACCGTGGCCGGCGTCGTCCACGGAGCCGACGTCGGCGACATCGGCGGCACAGTGGGTCGCCTCGCGGGCGCGGCGCTCTCGACGCTGCCGGCGGTGTGGGTGGCCATGGCCGTCGCGCTGCTGCTCTACGGCGCCCTGCCCCGGTTCACCGGACTGGCCTGGGCCGCGCTGATCCTCTTCCTCCTGCTCGGTGAGTTCGGTGACCTGCTCGACCTGCCCGGCTGGCTCGTCGACCTCTCCCCGTTCACGCACCTGCCCGCGATGCCGGGAGGCGTGCTGGAGTGGGCGCCGCTCGTCGGGCTGACCGTCGTGGCCGTGGCCGTCGGCGCCGCGGGCCTGGCGGCGCTCCGCCGGCGCGACCTCGGCATCGGCTGACGGGTCGCCGACCTTCGCGTCCCCCGGGAACTGGATACGGTGTGCCCCATGACAGGCATCCCCGGTTTCTGGGCCGTGATCCCCGCAGGCGGCTCCGGCACCCGGCTGTGGCCGATCTCCCGGCGACACTCCCCCAAGTTCCTGCACGACCTGACCGGCTCCGGCCAGTCGCTGCTGCGCGCCACGTGGGACCGGCTCGAGCCGCTCGTCGGCGAGCGGATCCTCGTCGTGACCGGCGTCGCCCACGAGGAGGCCGTCCGCCGTCAGCTCCCGATGCTCGGCTACGACGCCGTCCTCGGTGAGCCCTCGCCCCGCGACTCGATGCCGGCCATCGGCCTCGCCGCCGCCGTCCTCGAACGCCGCGACCCGGAGGCCGTCCTGGGCTCCTTTGCCGCCGACCACGTCATCACCGAGCCCGACAACTTCCGGCGCGCCGTCGCCGAGGCGGTCGTCCTCGCCCGGCGCGGCGAGCTCGCGACGATCGGCATCGACCCGACCGGGCCGGCGACCGGCTACGGCTACATCCGCCTCGGCGACCCGCTGGACGTCGTCGGTGCGCCGAGCGCCCACCGCGTCGACGAGTTCGTCGAGAAGCCCGACCTCGAGACGGCGACCCGCTACCTCGACAGCGGTGAATACCGTTGGAACGCAGGCATGTTCGTCGTCGGTGCGACGACCCTGCTCGAGCTGCTCGCCGAGAACCACGCCGACATGGTCGAGAGCCTGCGCACGATCGCCGCCGACCCCCGCCGGATGCCGGACCTGTGGCCGTCGCTGCAGAAGATCGCCATCGACCACGCCGTGGCCGAGCCCGCCGCCGCCGCAGGCCGCGTCGCCGTCGTGCCCGCGGCCCTGGGCTGGGACGACGTGGGCGACTTCGCCTCGCTCAGCCGGCTCGCCCCCGTGTCGACCTCACTGCCCGGGATCACCGCCATCGGCCCGACCGACGACATCATCAGCATCGACTCGCGGGCCACGGTCGCGGCCGGCGGCCGGCTCGTGGCCCTCATCGGGGTCGAGGACCTCGTCGTCATCGACACGCAGGACGCCCTGCTCATCACCAGCCCCGACCGGGTCCAGGAGGTCAAGCAGGTCGTCGAGATCCTGACCGCCCGGGGCCGCACCGACCTCACCTGATCCGGCCCCCTTCCCGATCCTGCGAAACGCCGCCCGCGAGCGCCGCCCGGGTCGACAGTGGTGGCATGACCTCGATGCTGCCCGAGGAGGGTGAGCACCTGACGACCGGCTGGGAGGACGGCCTCGCCCCGACCGACTCGCTCGTGCGCCAGGCCGTCCTGGCGCACGTCTCCTGGGCCCGCGCCCTGACGACCGCCGCGCGCGGCACCTTCGCCGAGGGCCCGGACTGGTGCGCCGGCCGCGGGGGCGCCCCCTCGGCGCTGCACAACTGGGCGATCGTCACGCGACCACCGCGGGACTGGGCGCAGACCGTGGGAGCCATCGCGACGGCATACCCCGACGGTGTCGCGGCGCTCGTCATCAGCCCCTTCCCGACGCCGGACCTGACGCGGCACGGCCTCGGGCTCGTCGGTCACCCGCCGCTGATGTTCCGCCCGACGACCACCGTCTCGACGACCCCGGCCACCCCGCTCGACGTCCGGGAGGCGACGACGGACCAGCAGCTGCGGGACGCCGAGAGGGTCCTCATCGAGGGCTACCCGATGCCCGACATGGCCGACCTCCCGCCCGGCGACTTCTACCGCCCGGAGGTCGTGGTCGGTCCGACCAGGGTCTTCGTCGGCTACGACGGTGAGACCCCGGTCGCCACCTCGGCCGCGCACTCGGCCGCCGGTGTGACCGTCGTCGAGAACGTCGCGGTGCTCGCGAGCGCCCGCGGCCAGCGCGCCGGCGCCGCGCTCACGTGGGCGGCGACGACGGCATGGCCCGGGCAGAGCGCGGTCCTCATCGCGAGCGACGACGGCCAGCCCGTCTATGAGCGGCTCGGCTACCTGCGCCTCGAGCGCTGGACCTGCTGGCTCCGTCCCTGAGCCCCCACCGAGGGCGTATGCCGTCCGCGCGCCTCAGGCTCCCGGCGCCCCGGTGGGTTCAGTCCCCGCTCACTGCTGTGTGGCTTTGAAGGCCATGCACGCGGCGTAGGACGGAAGCAGCCCCGACTCCTCGGCAGCGGCGAGGGTCGGCGCGGCGGCGTCCTTGGGCGACAGGAGGGGCTCGATGCCGTCAGGGAGTCGCAGCCCCACGGTCGGGTCGAGCGGGTGGATGCCGTGCTCGGCGCCCGGGTTGTAGGCCGCCGAGCACAGGTAGTGGGCGGTGGTGTCGTCCTCGAGGGCGCAGAACGCGTGGCCGAGACCCTCGGAGAGGTAGACCGCGCGCCGGTCGACGGCGTCGAGCAGCACCGAGTCCCACTGCCCGAAGGTCGGCGAGCCGACGCGCAGGTCGACGACGTAATCGATGAGCGAGCCGGACACGGCGGTGACGTACTTCGCCTGCCCGACCGGCACGTCGGCGAAGTGGATCCCTCGCACCGTGCCGCGCGCGGACAGCGAGACGTTGCTCTGCACGACGTCGAGCCGGTGCCCCACGACCTCGGCGAGCAGGTCACCGCGGAACGACTCGAGGAAGACGCCACGGTCATCGGGGAAGATCCGCGGGGTCACCTCCCACGCGCCGTCGATCGACAGCGGTCGGATGTCCATCAGTGACCGTCCTTGCCCTCGGCCAGCAGGCCGTGGAGGTAGAGACCGTAACCACTCTTGGCCTGCTCGTCCGCGTGTCGGCGCACGCCGTCATCGTCGAGCCACCCGTTGCGCCAGGCGACCTCCTCGACGCAGCCGATCTTCTGGCCCTGCCGCGCCTCGACGACGTGGACGTACTGGCTCGCCTCGATGAGGCCCTCGAACGTGCCGGTGTCGAACCACGCCGTGCCGCGGGGCAGAACGCTCACCGACAGAGCTCCACGGCGGAGGTACTCGTCGTTGACGGCGGTGATCTCCAGCTCGCCGCGGGCACTCGGCGTCAGGTTACGTGCGATCTCGACGACGTCGTTGTCGTAGAAGTAGAGGCCGGGCACGGCATAGCTCGACTTCGGGTGCTCGGGCTTCTCCTCGATGGACACGACACGACCGTCCGAGCCGAACTCCACGACGCCGTAAGCCGTGGGGTCGGCGACCCGGTAGGCGAAGACGTGCCCACCGCACACGTCGGTGTTGTCCTTCAGCCGGGTGCCCAGGCCGGGACCGAAGAAGATGTTGTCGCCAAGGACCAACGCCACCCGGTCCTCGCCGATGAAGTCGGCCCCCAGCACGAACGCCTGCGCCAGGCCCTCGGGACGCGCCTGCACGGCATACGAGATGCTCATCCCCCACTGGGACCCGTCGCCGAGGAGGCGCTGGAACTGCTCCGAGTCGGCGGGCGTCGTGATGACGAGGACCTCGCGGATGCCGGCCATCATCAGCGTCGAGAGCGGGTAGTAGACCATCGGCTTGTCATAGACCGGCATCAGCTGCTTGCTGATGCCACGCGTGATCGGGTGCAGCCGGCTACCCGTGCCCCCCGCGAGAATGATCCCCTTCATGGTCGCCCACAGTAGGGGACGCCGCGGCCGGGCCCGTGACCCGGCCGGCAGGCGCCGGTTGGTGGGGATTTGGGTAGGCTCCGGGAATGCGTCTTCTCGTCACGGGTGGGGCCGGATTCATCGGCTCGAACTTCGTCCTCCGCACCCGCCAGACCCGGCCCGACTGGTCGATCACCGTGCTCGACTCCATGTCGTATGCCGCCAACCGGGCCTCGCTCGAGCCCGTCCTCGGCGACGGGGCTGGTGACGGGGCCGGCGACGTTCGCCTGGTGGTCGGGTCGGTGGCCAACGCCGCCGTCGTCGACCCGCTCGTGGCCGACTGCGACGTCGTCGTGCACTTCGCGGCCGAGTCGCACAACGACAACAGCCTCGACAGCCCGTGGCCGTTCGTCGAGAGCAACGTCGTGGGCACCTTCACCCTGCTCGAGGCGGTCCGCAAGCACGACAAGCGGATCCACCACATCTCCACCGACGAGGTCTACGGCGACCTGGAGCTCGACGACCCGCAGCGCTTCACCGAGACGACCCCGGTCAACCCCTCGAGCCCCTACTCGGCGACGAAGGCCGGCGCCGACCTGCTCGTCCGGGCGTGGATCCGGTCCTTCGGCCTCAAGGCGACCGTCTCGAACTGCTCGAACAACTACGGCCCGCGCCAGCACGTCGAGAAGTTCATCCCCCGCCAGATCACCAACATCCTCCAGGGCACCAAGCCCAAGCTCTACGGCTCCGGGCTCAACGTCCGCGACTGGATCCACGTCGACGACCACAACGACGCCGTCATCGCGATCCTCGAGCAGGGCCGTCTCGGCGAGACCTACCTCATCGGCGCGGACGGCGAGCGCAACAACCTCGAGATCGTTCAGCTGCTGCTCGAGCTCATGGGCCAGCCGGCCGACTGGTTCGAGCACGTCAACGACCGGCCCGGTCACGACCTGCGCTACGCCATCGACTCCTCCAAGCTGCGCGCCGAGACCGACTGGCGCCCCCACTACAGCGACATCCGCGCAGGCCTCGAGGCAACCATCGACTGGTACCGCGACAACGAGGCATGGTGGCTGACCGCCAAGGACGCCGCCGAGCACACCTACGCCAGGTTGGGTCGATGAGCCCGCTCCCAGGCGACTCGCTGCGGGTCCTCGTCACCGGCGCCAGCGGGATGCTCGCCTACGACCTCGTCCCCGCGCTGCGCGCCGCCGGGCACGTCGTCACCCCGCTGGGCCGCGGCGACCTCGACGTCACCGACCCGTCCGAGTGCCTCGCCGGCGTCGAGGGCCACGACCTCGTCGTCAACTGCGCCGCGTGGACCGCGGTCGACGCCGCCGAGACCGACGAGGCCGGAGCCTTCGCCGTCAACGCCGTCGGCGCCGCCAACCTCGCCCGCGCCGCGGCGCGCGCGAAGGCCCGCTTGGTGCAGATCTCGACCGACTACGTCTTCGACGGCAACGCCAGCGCGCCCTATCCCGTAGACCACCCCATCGCTCCCCGCTCGGCCTACGGCCGCACCAAGGCCGCCGGAGAGTGGGCCGTGCAGGCCCTGTGCCCCGAGTCGTGGATCATCCGCACCGCGTGGCTCTACGGCGCCGGCGGCGGCAACTTCGTCAAGACGATGCTCCGCCTGGCCGACGAGCGCGACACCCTGACCGTCGTCGACGACCAGGTCGGCCAGCCCACCTGGACCCGCGACCTGGCCGACCTCGTCGTGCGGCTCGTCGCCGACCAACCGGCATACGGAGTCCACCACGGCACCGCGTCGGGCCGCACCACGTGGCGCGGCCTGGCCCAGGCGGTCTTCGAGGAGCGGGGCCTCGACCCCGAGCGAGTGCAGCCGACGACGAGCGCGGCCCTCGGGCTGCCGGCGCCGAGGCCCTCGTGGAGCGTGCTTTCCCACGACTCCCTTGAGCGCGCGGGGATCGCGCCCATCGGCGAGTGGCGCGCCTCTGTCGCGGCGTATCTTGCGGGGAGCGCGACGGCCTGACCCACCGAGGGCGTATGCCGTCCGCGCGCCTCAGGCGCCCGGCGCGGGCTGCTCGGTCGCGTCCAGGACGAAGTCCCAGAACTGTCCCACCTGTTCGGGCGTCTCGATCCCGACGGGCGCGTAGTGCGTCGGGCGGCGGCGCCGGTCGTGCCAGAAGCCGCCGGTGCCGATGGCGTCGTCGGTGGCGGTGAGCCACACGGCGGTGTCGGCGCCCGAGTCGGCATCGCGCAGCAGCGGGCCGGTGACGGCGGCGAAACGGGGCAGCGAGTCGGTGACGCCCGGGGTGTCGGCCCAGCCGGGGTGCATCGAGTGGACGCTGATGCCGCCCGGCTCCAGGTCGCGGGCCCAGAGCTCGGTGAGCACGAGCTGCATGCGCTTGGTCCGGGCATAGGCCGTGACCCCGGAGTAGTCGCCCTCGGCATACTCCGGGTCAGCGGCGTCGAGGCGCTGGCCGTAGGCACCGCCCGACGTCACGAGGACGACCCGACCGCCGGCGAGCGCCTTGCGCAGGCCGTAGGTCAGCACGTGCGGGCCGAGCACGTGCGTGGCGAGGGTCAGCTCGTGCCCCTCCGGCGTGACGGTGCGCTTCGGCGGCATGGCACCGGCGTTGTGCACGACAGCGTGCAGGCGCGGCACGTCGGCGGAGAACTGCCGGGCGAACTCCGCCGTCGCGGCGAGGTCGCTGACGTCCGCGACGTGGGTCGTGACGTCGGCGACGGGCTGCTCCTCGAGCAGCAGCGACCGCGCGTCGTCAAGCCGCGAGGCGTTCCGGCCGGTGAGGTGCACGGCGGCCCCGAGCCGAGCGAGCCCGCGGGCGGTCGCGAGACCGAGCCCGCCGCTCGCGCCCGTGACGAGGACGTGGCGTCCGATCAGGGCGCCGGGCGCCGGGTCGTGCGGCCACCAGTTCCGGCGAACGGCGGGGCCGATCTTCGTGTAGCCGAGGACCAGCGACTTGTCCATCACCCAGTCGAGAGCCGCGGCCGCTTCATGGAGCACCATGCGCCCCACCCTAGGTGCGCCTGCACCACACGCCAGTCGGTCGTGATCACCCAGATGCGACGCACGGTGACACTAGAGTGAGCCGCGGCGCCCGACCAACGACGGTGGAGGTTCGCACGATGAGTGAGACGAGGCTCGACCCGGCTTCCAGCGGAAGCGGATCGTACGCGGGCGGAGTCGGCTCGCCGGGACGGGCGCAGATCGCCGGGCGCACCCTGCGCGGCGACCGGTGGTGGGTCCAGCCCGTCATCACCGCCACCCTGCTCGTCATCTGGCTGCTCTACGCGCTGGTGCGGACCTCCATGCAGCGGTACTACTTCGTGGAGCCGTACCACTACCTCACCCCGTTCTACTCCCCCTGCGTGACCGCCTCGTGCGTCCCGGACGCGCGCCACCTCGGCACCTGGATGGGTGAGCTCCCGCCGCTCGTTCCGTTCGCGTTCTTCGTGCTGCCGTTCCTGCTGGGCTTCCGCCTCACCTGCTACTACTACCGCAAGGCCTACTACCGGTCGTTCTGGCTCTCACCGCCGGCCTGCGCCGTGGCCGAGCCGCACGCCACCTACACCGGTGAGACCCGCTTCCCCTTCATCCTGCAGAACATCCATCGCTACTTCTTCTACGCCGCGATCGTCGTCTCGGCGATGAACACGCTGGACGCGTTCGACGGCTTCCACGGCAAGGACGGCAGCGTCGGCATGGGCCTGGGGACGCTCATCATGCTCGTCAACGCAGGCTTCCTCTGGCTCTACACGGCGTCGTGCCACTCGTGCCGTCACCTCATCGGTGGCCGCCTCAAGCACTTCTCCAAGCACCCGGTGCGTTACCGCGCCTGGACCGTCGTGTCCCGCCTCAACACCCGGCACATGCAGCTCGCCTGGATCACCCTGGGCACGCTGATGATCACCGACGCCTACATCGCCCTGGTCGCGTCCGGGGCCCTGACCGACCTGAGGTTCTTCAACTGATGACAGCGGCGCTGGAGACCTACGACTACGACGTCCTCATCATCGGGGCCGGCGGGGCGGGCCTGCGCGCCGCGATCGCCGCGCGCGAGGCGGGACTTCGCACGGCCATCATCTGCAAGTCCCTGTTCGGCAAGGCGCACACGGTCATGGCCGAGGGCGGCATCGCCGCGAGCATGGGCAACGTCAACAGCCACGACAGCTGGCAGGTGCACTTCCGCGACACCATGCGCGGCGGCAAGTTCCTCAACTCGTGGCGGATGGCCGAGCTGCACGCCAAGGAGGCCCCCGACCGCGTGTGGGAGCTCGAGACGTACGGCGCCCTCTTCGACCGCACCCCCGACGGACGGATCAGCCAGCGCAACTTCGGCGGCCACGAGTACCCCCGACTGGCGCACGTCGGCGACCGCACCGGGCTGGAGCTGATCCGCACGATGCAGCAGAAGATCGTCTCCCTGCAGCAGGACGACGAGCGTGAGTCCGGCGACCCCGAGAGCCGGCTCAAGGTGTTCGCCGAGGTGACGATCACCGATCTGCTCCAGGACCCGAGCGGGGCCGTCGCCGGCGCTTTCGGCTACTGGCGCGAGTCGGGCCGGTTCGTGCGCTTCAACGCCCCCGCCGTCGTCCTCGCCACCGGTGGCATCGGCAAGTCGTTCAAGGTCACCTCGAACTCGTGGGAGTACACCGGCGACGGTCACGCCCTGGCCCTGCGGGCCGGCTCCAACCTCGTCAACATGGAGTTCATCCAGTTCCACCCCACCGGCATGGTGTGGCCGCCCTCGGTCAAGGGGATCCTCGTCACCGAGTCCGTGCGCGGCGACGGCGGCGTCCTGAAGAACTCCGAGGGGAAGCGCTTCATGTTCGACTACGTCCCCGATG
This sequence comes from Terrabacter sp. 01T434, assembly GCF_056398545.1. Classification (NCBI taxonomy): domain Bacteria; kingdom Bacillati; phylum Actinomycetota; class Actinomycetes; order Micrococcales; family Intrasporangiaceae; genus Terrabacter; species Terrabacter sp. 01T434. The sequence goes on along the minus strand of NZ_JBFTPP010000013.1, from coordinate 44,615 downwards.
TCTTCCGGGGCCAGTACGCCCAGACCGAGGAGGAGGGCGACCGTTGGTACACCGACCCCGACAACAACAAGCGGCCGCCCGAGCTGCTCCCGCGTGACGAGGTCGCGCGCGCCATCAACTCCGAGGTCAAGGCCGGGCGCGGGTCACCGCACGGCGGCGTCTTCCTCGACATCGCCTCCCGGCGCAGCCCGGAGGAGATCCTCAAGAAGCTGCCCTCGATGCACCACCAGTTCAAGGAGCTGGCCGACGTCGACATCACGAAGGAGCCGATGGAGGTCGGCCCCACCTGTCACTACGTCATGGGCGGTGTCGAGGTCGACCCCGACACCGCTGCTGCCGCACGGGTGCCCGGTCTCTTCGCCGCCGGAGAGGTGTCGGGCGGCATGCACGGGTCCAACCGCCTCGGCGGCAACTCCCTCTCCGACTTGCTCGTCTTCGGCGCCCGCGCCGGGAGCGGCGCCGCGGCATACGTCCACGGTCTCGGCGACCGCCGGCCGGAGGTCGACCAGGCGGTCATCGACGCCGCCGCGGCGGCCGCGCTCGCGCCGTTCGAGGAGGAGGGCGGCGAGAACCCCTACACCCTCCACCAGGAGATGCAGCAGACGATGAACGACCTCGTCGGCATCATCCGCACGGCCGAGGAGATCGAGCGCGCGCTCGAGCGGCTCGAGGACCTCAAGGCCCGGGCGCAGCACCTGACCGTCGAGGGCCACCGGCAGTTCAACCCGGGCTGGCACCTCGCCCTCGACCTGCGCAACATGCTCGCCGTCAGCGAGTGCGTGGCGCGGGCCGCGCTGCTGCGCCAGGAGAGCCGCGGGGGCCACACCCGCGACGACTTCCCGACGATGGACCCGCACTGGCGGGGCCGCAACCTCATCTGCTCGGCGGACGGCGACGGCATCGTGGTGCGCGAGCAGCCGATGTCGGCCATGCGCGGCGACCTGCTGGCCCTCTTCGATGCCAGCGAGCTGGGCAAGTACCTCACACCGGACGAGCTGGCCGCCCTGCCGGCGCCGGCACCGCACAGTGACGGGAGCGGGACATGAGCTACGACGCGAGGTTCCGGGTCTGGCGCGGCGACGCCGACGGCGGCGGCCTCGTCGACTACACGGTCGAGGTCAACGACGGCGAGGTCGTGCTCGACATCATCCACCGCCTCCAGGCCACCCAGTCGGGCGACCTCGCGGTGCGCTGGAACTGCAAGGCCGGCAAGTGCGGCTCGTGCAGCGCCGAGGTCAACGGCCGGCCGCGGCTGCTCTGCATGACCCGGATGTCGACCTTCAGCGAGACCGAGACGATCACGGTCACCCCGCTGCGCGCCTTCCCGGTGATCCGTGACCTCGTCACCGACGTGTCGTTCAACTACGCCAAGGCGCGCCAGATCCCCGCCTTCGCCCCGCCGGATCTGGCGCCGGGTGAGTACCGCATGCAACAGGTCGACGTCGAACGCTCGCAGGAGTTCCGCAAGTGCATCGAGTGCTTCCTCTGCCAGGACACGTGCCACGTCGTGCGGGACCACGAGCAGAACAAGGAGGCCTTCGCCGGCCCGCGCTTCCTCATCCGCGCGGCCGAGCTCGACATGCACCCGCTCGACGCGCGCGACGACCGTGCGGACTTCGCCCGCGATGAACAGGGCATCGGGATGTGCAACATCACGAAGTGCTGCACCGAGGTCTGCCCCGAGCACATCAAGATCACCGACAACGCGATCATCCCGATGAAGGAGCGCGTGGCCGGGCGCCACTACGACCCGCTCGTGTGGCTCGGCACGAAGATCGGGCTGCGCAAGCGCTGAGGCGGGCTGACCGGGCGCGACAGTGGAAATGGTCACACTCGGCGCGTACTGGAGGGTAGCCGTCGGACCCGGCGAGGACTCGGGGATAGGGTTTCGACCGTGGCCACCAAAACTCTCCCGGTGACGGGATCGAATCGACCTGCATCGGCCCGCCGGAGCACCGTGTTCATGAAGATGCTCATGGCCGTGTCCGGGGCGTTGTTCGTGTTCTACGTCCTCGTGCACATGTACGGCAACCTCAAGATTCTGGGCGGCGTCGGCGCCTTCAACGAGTACGCCGACCACCTCCGGACGCTGTTCACGCCCTTCCTGCCGTTCGGCGGCTTCCTCTGGCTCTTCCGGGTCGTCCTCGTCGTCGCGCTCGTCGCGCACGCGTGGGCCGCGTTCTCCCTGTGGGGCCGGGCCCATGGCGCCCGACCGACGCGCTACGTGGCCAAGGCCGCTGCCCGCGCCACGGTCAAGAGCAAGATGATGCGCTGGGGCGGCGTCGCACTGCTCCTCTTCCTCGTGTGGCACCTGCTCCAGTTCACGATCGTCAAGTTCAACGTGGGATCGATTCCGGCCCAAGGCAGCCCGGGCCTCCTCGTCATCAGCAGCTTCCAGGTGTGGTGGGTCGTCCTCATCTACCTGCTCGCTCTCGTGGCCTTGGGCCTGCACCTCTACCACGGCGTCTGGAGCGCCACCCAGACGCTGGGCTGGGCCGGCAACGCGACCGCGCGCCGGCGCGCCAAGACGCTCGGGATGATCATCGCGCTCGTCACGAGCGTGGGGTTCGCCCTCCCGCCGCTCGCCATCCTCTTCGGACTCGTCAAGGGAAGCTGACCTGTGACCACGACCTCCACGACACCCGACTCGCCGCTGCCCGGTCTCGTCCACGGCCTGTATGCCGAGGGTGAGCCGATCCGCGACACGAAGGCCCCGACCGGTCCCATCGACCGCCGCTGGAACAAGCGCAAGTTCGAGGCCTCGCTCGTCAACCCGGCCAACCGCCGCAAGCTCTCGGTCATCATCGTCGGCACCGGTCTGGCCGGTGGCGCGGCCGCGGCGACCCTCGGTGAGGCGGGCTACAACGTCAAGTCGTTCTGCTACCAGGACTCCCCGCGCCGCGCCCACTCGATCGCCGCGCAGGGCGGCATCAACGCCGCCAAGAACTACAAGGAGGACGGCGACTCCGTCTACCGCCTCTTCTACGACACCGTCAAGGGCGGCGACTACCGCTCGCGCGAGTCGAACGTCTACCGCCTCGCCGAGGTCAGCACCAACATCATCGACCAGTGCGTCGCGCAGGGCGTGCCCTTCGCGCGGGAGTACGGCGGACTGCTCGACAACCGCTCGTTCGGCGGTGTGCAGGTTTCCCGCACCTTCTACGCCCGCGGCCAGACGGGCCAGCAGCTGCTCATCGGCGCCTACCAAGCTCTCGAGCGCCAGGTCGCCGCCGGCACGGTGGAGATGTTCAGCCGCCACGAGATGCTCGAGGTCATCGTCGTGGACGGCAAGGCCCGGGGCATCATCGCCCGTGACCTCGTGAGCGGTGAGATCGAGACCCATCTCGCCGACGCCGTCGTGCTCGCCTCCGGCGGCTACGGCAACGTCTTCTACCTCTCGACCAACGCGATGGGCAGCAACGTCACCGCGACGTGGCGCGCGCACCGCAAGGGCGCCTACTTCGGCAACCCCTGCTACACGCAGATCCACCCGACGTGCATCCCCGTCGCCGGTGAGCACCAGAGCAAGCTGACGCTCATGTCGGAGTCGCTGCGCAACGACGGTCGCATCTGGGTGCCGAAGAACGCCGCCGACTGCGAGAAGGACCCCCGCGAGATCCCCGAGGAGGACCGCGACTACTACCTCGAGCGGATCTATCCCTCGTTCGGCAACCTCGTGCCGCGTGACATCGCGAGCCGTCAGGCCAAGAACGTCTGCGACGAGGGCCGCGGCGTCGGCCCCAAGGTCGGCGACTTCCGCCGCGGGGTCTACCTCGACTTCACCGACGCCCTGAAGCGGATGAGCGCCGAGGCCGTCGCCGAGAAGTACGGCAACCTGCTCGACATGTACCAGCGGATCACGGGTGAGAACCCCTACGAGGTGCCGATGCGCATCTACCCCGCCGTGCACTACACGATGGGTGGCCTCTGGGTCGACTACGACCTTCAGTCGAGCATCCCGGGCCTCTTCGTCACGGGCGAGGCGAACTTCTCCGACCACGGCGCCAACCGCCTCGGCGCCTCGGCCCTCATGCAGGGCCTCGCCGACGGCTACTTCGTGCTCCCGCACACGATCCGCGACTACCTCGCCAAGGGACCGTTCGACAAGCTCGACGAGTCGCACGAGGCCGTCGTCGAGGCCCGCGCCTCGGTCGACGCCCGGGTGCAGAAGCTGCTGTCGATCAACGGCGACCGCTCGGTCGACTCCTTCCACAAGGAGCTCGGCAACATCATGTGGGAGTTCTGCGGCATGGAGCGCTCCGAGGAGGGGCTGCTCAAGGCCATCGACCTCATCCGGGGCCTGCGCGACGAGTTCTGGCGCAACGTCAAGGTGCTCGGCGCCGCCGACACGCTCAACCAGAGCCTCGAGAAGGCCGGCCGCGTCGCCGACTTCCTCGAGCTGGGTGAGCTGATGTGCATCGACGCCCTGCACCGCCGCGAGTCCTGCGGTGGCCACTTCCGCGCCGAGTCCCAGACCGAGGACGGCGAGGCGCTGCGTCACGACGACGAGTTCGCCTACGTCGCCGCGTGGGAGTGGGGCGGGCAGGACGGTGCGCCGGTCCTGCACAAGGAAGACCTGGTCTACGAATTCGTCGAGCTGAAGCAGCGGAGCTACAAGTGAACCTCACCCTCAAGATCTGGCGCCAGGCCGGCCCGACGACCAAGGGCGAGATGGTGACCTACCCGGTCACCGACATCTCCGAGGACATGTCGTTCCTCGAGATGCTCGACGTCCTCAACGAGCAGCTCAACGCCCGCGGCGAGGAGCCGATCGCCTTCGACTCCGACTGTCGCGAGGGCATCTGCGGCATGTGCGGCCTGATGATCTCCGGCAAGGCCCACGGCCCCGAGGTCACGACGACGTGCCAGCTGCACATGCGCAGCTTCTCCGACGGCGACGAGATCACCATCGAGCCGTGGCGTGCCGACGCGTTCCCGGTCATCAAGGACCTCGTCGTGGACCGGTCGAGCTTCGACCGGATCATCCAGGCCGGCGGCTTCATCAGCGCCAACACCGGTTCGGCGCCCGAGGCCCACTCCGTGCCGGTGCCCAAGGCCAAGGCCGACCGCTCCTTCATGGCGGCCGCCTGCATCGGCTGCGGCGCCTGCGTGGCGGCCTGCCCGAACGCGTCAGGCATGCTCTTCATGGGCGCGAAGATCACCCACCTCGGCGAGCTCCCCCAGGGCCAGCCGGAGCGGGACGCTCGCGTCGTCAGCATGGTGAACCAGCACGACCACGAGGGCTTCGGCGGCTGCACGAACATCGGCGAGTGCTCGCTGGCGTGCCCGAAGGAGATCCCCATGGACGTCATCAACCAGCTCAACAAGGACCTGCGCCACGCCCTCACACACGGCGAGTGACACCGCGTCCGATACCGCACGACAGACGAACCCGCCCCGGATCACCGGGGCGGGTTCGTCTTTGGCTGCGAGGACGACAACGTATGCCGTCTCCTCGAGTTCTCGGGGTCAGTCGCGGCCGTAGATGTCGCGCGTGTAGACCTTGTGACGGACACCTTCGAGCTCGTCGGCGTGCCGGTTGGCCACGATGACGTCAGCCAGGGACATGAACTCGTCGAGGTCACGGATGACGCGCGAGTGGAAGAAGTCGTCGTCCTCGAGGGACGGCTCGTAGACGACGACCTCGATGCCCTTGGCCTTGATGCGCTTCATGATCCCCTGGATGCTCGAGGCCCGGAAGTTGTCAGAACCCGACTTCATGACGAGCCGGTACATGCCGACGACCTTCGGGTCGCGGGCCAGGATGTCGCCCGCGATGAAGTCCTTGCGGGTCGTGTTGGACTCGACAATGGCGTGGATGAGGTTCTGGGGCACCTCGTCGTAGTTCGCGAGCAGCTGCCGGGTGTCCTTCGGCAGGCAGTAGCCGCCGTAGCCGAACGACGGGTTGTTGTAGTGGGAGCCGATGCGCGGGTCGAGGCCCACTCCCTCGATGATCGAGCGCGTGTCCAGACCGTGGGTCGCGGCGTACGTGTCGAGCTCGTTGAAGTATGCGACCCGCATCGCGAGGTAGGTGTTGGCGAAGAGCTTGATCGCCTCGGCTTCCGTGGCGTCCGTGAGCAGGACGGGCACATTCTCCTCGTCCGCGCCCTCGACCAAGAGGGACGCGAACTCCTTCGCCTCCGCGCTGGTGTCGCCGACGACGATGCGGCTCGGGTGCAGGTTGTCCCAGAGCGCCCTCCCCTCACGGAGGAACTCCGGGGAGAAGATGATGCGCAGGGAGGGCTGGGCCTCGCGCATCCGGACGGTGAAGCCGACCGGAACCGTGGACTTGATGACAACCGTCGAGTCCGGGGCGTGCCGGGCCACGGCGGCGATGACCTGCTCGACCGACGTCGTGTCGAAGTGCATCGTGTCGGGGTCGTAGTCGGTGGGCGTCGCGATCACGACGAAGGAGGCCCCAGCGTAGGCGTCCTCGGGATCCGTCGTCGCTCGCAGGTCAAGGCCGCCGCGCTCGAGGTAGGCCTCGAGGTCGGCGTCGATGATCGGGGACCGGCCGGCGTTGACGAGTTCGGCTCGCGCCGCGTCCACCTCGAGGGCGACGACCTCGTTGTGTTGGGCGAGGATGACGGCATTGGACAGGCCCACGTACCCAAGGCCGACAACAGTGATTTTCACATCCATACCCTACCGGCGCTCCCGATCTACGCGTTTCGGACGCCAGCCCGGTCCCGGAGACGGGTTAGTCTGTGCCCGCGATGACGCCTCCGGAGACCTCCCGACGTCGCCCGCGGGCGACGCCGGCCGCGGGCGTGACGCTCGGTGCCCTCGCGCTGGGGCTCACGCTGACGACGACGTATGCCGTCCCGCCCGCCGCGGCTGCAACGCCGAGCTGTGCGCCCTGGCAGGCACCTCAGACCGTCCCGGCGGGAGTGACCCTCGCGCCGAGGATCTTCCCGACGGACGCGGCCACTGCACACCCGCCCGCTCCCTCTCAGGCGACGCCGACCACGTCGACACACCCAGCAGCGACGCACCCGACGCCGACGCCGACGCCGCATGTCGTGTGCCGTGCCGTGCCGCCTACGCCCTTCGCCCACCCGGCATGGGAGCCCGAGACGGTCGTCGGCGGGTCACGTCTCGCCGAGACCGGCGTCGTCGTCGACCGACCCGTCTCCGTGCCGGGGCCGCCCGAGGTCTTCGACGTCTCCTACGTCATCGCCGACCTCGGCACGGGTGAGATCCTCGCAGCGAAGTCGCCGCACGCCTGGCTGCGCCCGGCCAGCACGCTCAAGACCCTGACGGCGCTCACGCTGATGCCTCGCCTCGACCCCCGACGGGTCGTCGTCGCCAAACAGGACGCCCAGGACGCGGCCGGCTCACGCGTTGGCGTCCTGGCCGGCAACCCCTATCCCGTGTCGAGCCTCTTCGACGCAATGCTCATGTTCTCGGCCAACGACGCGGTCTATGCCCTGGCCGATGCGGCTGGAGGCTACGACGCGACGGTCGCGCTGATGAACGAGAAGGCCGAGCAGATCGGTGCGCACGACACCGTCACTGTCGACCCGAGCGGGCTCGACGAGGGCGAGCAGCGCTCGAGCGCCTACGACCTCGCGCTCATCGGGCGAGACGCGATGCGGCTGCCGGCGTTCCGGGCCACCATCACCAAGCGGGACGCGGTCTTCCCGGGTAGCAAGGACAAGCAGGGCAGGGTGTTGCCGGCCTTCCACGTCTACAACATCAACGAGCTGCTGACGCATTACCCCGGCACGATCGGCATCAAGCCTGGACGCACGGACCGCGCCCAGCACACCTTCATCGGGGCAGCGACCCGGGGCGGTCGAACCCTGATCGTGAGCCAGATGGGCAGTGTCACCGGCTCGTGGAAGCCGACGGCGGCCCTGCTCGACTGGGGCTTTGCCAACGCCGAACGGGTGACGCCTGTGGGCCGGCTCGTCGAGCCCGGCGAGGCCGCTGCACCGATCGCCGCACCAACGCTGTCCGGGCTGCTCGCTGGGGACGACAGCGCCGCAGCGCCTGGATCCAGCGGGGCGGACGGGGCAGCCGCCCTCGCGCCCGTGGGAGCCTCTGCGGCCGGAACGACCTGGGCGACGTGGGCGGCCGCCTTCGACCGGAAGACGGCGCTTGGCGTGCTCGGGGCTGCGGGCGCTGTCGCGACGGCTGCGGCTGCACTGCTCGTCGCCCGAAGGCGCGGACGAAGCCGGAGACGACGGGCCTGAGCACCCGGCTCGGTCCGCGCCTCAGCGGCTCCCCGTCAGCGTTGGCGCAGACGTCGTGCTGCCGTGACGGCCAGGGCCCCGGCCGCGCCGACGACTGCTCCCGCGGCCACGCTGACGCGGTCGGTGGCGCGTGAGCGTGGCTCGTCGCGCTGGGAGGTGACGGCGGCCCTCGCGACGGGCGTGGCGGCATACGGCACGAGGCTGGTGTCGGCGGGGGCCCGGAGCGGGGCGATGAACGCCGGCCGCAGGGCGCGCGCCATCGGCGAGCGCTGGGTGTCGTCGCCGAGGTCGTCGAGGTCGACGTCGTTGGCGGCCCAGGAGGCCGAGAGCAGGATGACCTTCGCCATGAGGTTGAGCCAGAAGAGCAGGCCGACGGCGACCGCGACGGTGCCGAGCACGGGGTTGTGACTGGCCCGGCTGACGAGGAAGCCACCGAAGAGCTTGAGCACCGTGAGGATGGCCGCGCCGAGCAGGGCTCCCTGGCGGACGTTGTGCATCGGCAGCGGCACCCCGGAGAGCATCCGGAGCAGGACGATGAGGATGAGGGTGTCGAAGACGACCCCGACGACGAGCCCGGCGACGCCGACCAGGAAACCGTTGCCCGCGAGGCCGATCCAGCCCGCGACGCGCTCGGCGAGGCCTCCGACGGTGCTGGTGAGGATGGCCGAGAGGGCGATCGCCAGGCCGAGCGTCACGAGGACGAAGAGGTCGCGGGCCTTGGTGCGCACCATGTTGTCGGTGGACGCCTCGAGCCCGAAGACCCCGCGGATGCCGGTGCGCAGAGCACCCACCCAGCCGAGGCCGGCGAGCAGCAGCGTCACGAACGAGATGATGCCGGTCACGGTGAGGGTCAGGCTCGTCGGTGCCTGGACGCTGATGATGCCGTCCGGGTGGGATGCCGTCTTGACCATCCCGGGCAGGGTGCTGTTGAGGGACTCTGCGATCGTCTCTACGAGGTCGGGCCGGCCCTGGAGCACGAAGCCGAAGATCGCGAAGGCCAGGGCGAGAGCCGGGAAGATGGAGAAGAACGCGAAGTAGCCGACGCCTGCCGCGAGGAGGTCCCCGTTGGCCTCGCCGTAGCGGGTCCAGGCGCGGTAGCCCCGGGTGGCCTTGAGCCGGTCCAGGATGCGCTGGAGGGCAGCCACGGCTCAGCTCCCGTCGAGGGTGAACTCGTCGACGGGACGCCAGGCGCCGTCATCGCCCTGCTCGTAGAGGTGGTAGGCGTCGACCTCGAAGGTCACCGAGTAGTCGGCGAGGTCGGTGAAGGCGCGGTCGAGCGAGTCCGCAGGGACGTTGTGCGCGACGGTGACGTGCGGGTGGTAGTAGAAGTCGAGGTTGCGGGTGACCGGGCCGGACCGGAGCGCCCGCTCGAGCGACTCGCAGTTCGAGACGCCCCGGGCGACCTGGATGAAGACGACGTCGGACAGCGGCCGGAACGTCCCGGTGCCGCGCAGCACGACGTCGAACGGCGTGTGGGCGGCAGCGACTGCGGTGCAGTGGCTGCGGAAGGCGGCATACGTCTGCTCGTCGACCTCGGTCGGCGGCAGCAGCGTGATGTGCGTGGGGATCCGCCATGCCTGGGGGTCACCGAAGTCGGCCCGGCGGCGCTGGAGGTAGTCTCCGTGCGGGGCGGGGATGGGGATGGAAACGCCGATCGTCGTCAGGCGCGCAACACTCACGCCCAGACGGTATCGAATGGGGCGCCCCCGCAACGCACCTGGGTGCGCGCGGCTTTCAGCGGCCCGGTCGCGAAAGCAGACCGACCTTGTCGTAGACGCGCCGCACCGTGGCCTCGGCGACGGCGCCGGCCCGGTCCGCGCCGTCAGCGAGGATGCGGTCGAGCTCCGCGCGGTCGGCCATCAGCTCGAGCGTGCGGGTGCGGAACGGAGTGACGGCCTCGACGACGACCTCGGCCACGTCCTTCTTGAGGTCGCCGTAGCCCTTGCCGGCGTAGTGCTCCTCGAGGAGGGCCACCGGCGTGCCGGACAGGGCGGAGTGGATGGAGAGCAGGTTGGACACGCCCGGCTTGTTGTCCTCGTCGAAGCGGATCTCGCGCTCGGTGTCGGTGACGGCGGAGCGGATCTTCTTCGCGATGCGCGACGGCTCGTCGAGCAGGCTGACGAGCCCGGCGTCGGATGCCGCCGACTTGCTCATCTTGGCCGTCGGGGCCTGGAGGTCCTGGATCTTGGCCGTCGCCTTCATGATGTGCGGCTCGGGCACGACGAGCGTGTCGCCGAAGCGCTGGTTGAAGCGTCCGGCGAGGTCACGGGAGAGCTCGAGGTGCTGGCGCTGGTCCTCCCCGACCGGCACGACGTTGGCGTCGTAGATGAGGATGTCGGCGGCCTGAAGCACGGGGTAGGCGAAGAGGCCGACGTTGGTGTTGGTCCCCTTGGCCGACTTGTCCTTGAACTGCGTCATGCGGCTCGCCTCGCCGAAGCCGGTGAGCGTGCCGAGCACCCAGTAGAGCTCGGTGTGCTGGGCGATGTGGCTCTGGACGAAGAGCGTTGAGCGCACTGGGTCGACGCCGCCCGCGATATACTGCGCCGCCGTGATCCGGGTGCGCTCACGCAGCACCTTCGGGTCGGGCGCCACGGTCAGTGCATGCAGGTCGGCGACGAAGTAGAAGGCGTCGTGCGTCTCCTGCAGGCGCACCCACTCGACGAGCGCACCGATGTAGTTGCCGAGGTGGAGCGAGTCGCTCGTCGGCTGCATGCCAGAGAGGCTGCGCGGCGTCGTGGTCGAGAGGGAAGGCGTCGAAGACATGGGTGCATTCTGGCCCATCGCGGCCGCGCTCCCCCAACCCGGGGCGTTCAGCGACCGGCTTCGGCTCAGGGCTTCAGCGCCCTCACCACGGCGGGCAGCACGTGCTCGACCGCGCCGGCCATCCGTGCAAACGCCTCGGGGCCCTGCTGGTAGGGATCGGGAATGTCGGACTCGTCCAGCGACAGGGGCGCCACGATGCCGCGCTGTGACGCGGCGACGCCAGCGACGTGCGCCACCCATGACTCGCCCGCGTCGGAACCACCGGGCTCGTCGACCTGGTCGAACGCGTCGAGGTCGTCGGCATCGGCGGCGACGAGATGGGCGAAGTCGCCGAGGGTGAAGCATGAGGCCATGGCCCGGGGGCTGAGCCGGACCACCTCGGCGCGGTGCGCGCGGGTCGCGGTCAGCACGAGGTCGGCGTCCGCTACCATCGCGGCCGTGAGCTGGCGAGCCGCGAATCCATCTGTCGCTGCACCGCGCTCGTGCAGCTCGACAACCGAGCCCGGGTCGATGGGTGAGCCGACGAGGGCGCCCGTGCCGCCGCTCGACACCTCGATGCCGGTGCCGTCGAGCAGTTGGGTCAGGCGCCGCTCGATGTAGGGCGAGCGGCACACGTTCCCCGTGCACACGACGAGCAGGCCCCCCACGCTCTTCACGGGCGAGCCTCGACGAGCGCCCGCGAGTCGAAAGGGCCGTCATCAACACTGGGCAGCAACCCAGACTCGGAGGTCTCGGCGAGCCCACTGGGACGGTGCTGGCAGTTTTCCGAGCCGGCGGGGGTGCTTATGACGAGAACTTCGCGGATGCTGGCCATTATCGGTTGGCTGCCCCGCGCTACCCGAGTGGATGTCCCCTTCATGGTCGGCCAGCCTAAGGGGTCGGGAAACCTCAGAGCCGACCGGGTAACACGGTCGGTCGCCACGTCTCGAGCTTCGCGTCCGAGCGCCACGTTGCCCCAGCGACGCCGAGCCAGCCGCCGTCCCCCACGACGCTGAGCGAGACGCGGCCGGTGGCGCCCTCGAGTGAGGTCAGAACGCACGCGATCCGGGTGGCTGGACCTTCGGCGACCTTAGCGACCTCGACCCCCGCGCAGCCGTCGGCCACACGGGCGACGTAGACCGTGGGGACGCCGTTGACCTCACGTGCACCGACGGCCAGCGCGCCCTTGACCGTCGCGGCGATCGGCCACGTCGCGCCCCCGTCTGAGGAGCGGACGAGGCGCCCGTCCGCGCAAACGACGACGGCAGCCTTGGCGCTCACCCGTGCGAGGTCAACGACCGGCGTGGTCCCGCATGGGCGGGCGTCGGTTCTCTGCGGCGTGATGACCAAGACATGGTCACTGTCAGGGACGCGGGACCAACCGCCGACGACGGCGCGAGGACCTTGCCAGGTCCCGGCGTCGTCGCCGGTCGAGTACTCCCCCAAGGTGCAGGCCCCGTCCTTTGCACCGATGACGAAACCACGGCTGGCGGCGACGGGCTGGAAGCGCCCCACGGCGCGTGGCGGTGCGGCGCGCTTCATCCACGTGAGGCCGCCGTCCTCAGTGACGCTGAGACTCGCGCCGCCGTCCCGGCACGAGCCGAGAATGCCGCGCCAAGCGCGTTTGCCGTCGACAGCGGCGATCGCCTCATGGACGGGTGCCGGCTCGACTAACGGAGCAGCGGTGGTCTCTGGCGGCGCGCTGCTCGCAGCGTGCACCGGCGTCGCAGCAAAGGACGCCGAGGCTGCTGGCGGGGAGGCCTCGGCTGTCTCCGGCCGGAGGGCGAGCGCGACGAGGAGCACGTCCAAGACAACCAAGGAGACGAGGCCCCCGAGCGCTAGGCGCCCAACCGATTTGTCCGACATCCGCGTCATCACGATCGTCACTCTACGGAGCCGATGGTCTGGATCAGCGCATCTCGGGCAGACGGCATAGGATGCGTCGAGTTATGTGTCGGAATTGTCTGACGCGGAGTCGTGTGACCAGGCACGGCCGACGAGAAGAGACGGCGACTGTGGAACTGCAGGACTACCTGAACGTCATCCGGAAGCGGTGGATCATCATCGCGGCGGTGGCGCTCGTGACCCTCGGCCTCGCGGCCGCCTACACGACCCTGTCTCCGCGGACGTATGCGGCGACGGCAGAGTTCTTCGTGTCTACCTCGAGCGAGGACACGACCTCGGCCCTGCAGCAGGGCGCAACCTTCACACAGGCACGGGTCAAGACCTACTCTCAGCTGCTCGATTCCCCTAAGGTGCTCGACCCCGTCATCAAGCAGGTCGGGCTCACGACGACGCCCGACAAGCTCGCCGACCAGGTCACTTCTACGATTCCGCTCGACACACCCATCATTGATGTCACCGTTACAGATTCCACCCCGGCCGGAGCCCAGCGCATCGCCGCCGCCGTCGGCAACGTTTTCCCGCAGACCATCCAAGAGCTCGAGCGCAAGGGGACCCAGGCGAGCCCGGTAAAAGTCACCATCGTCAAGGAGGCCACTGCCGACGCAGCGCCGGTCAGTCCCAAGCCGACACGCAACCTCGCGCTCGGCCTCGTGCTCGGCTTGCTCCTCGGCTTCGGCGTCGCCCTTCTCCGCGACATGCTCGACAAGTCGATCAAGTCTCAGCGCGACCTCGAGACCGTGACCGACCGGACCATCCTCGGCAGCATCGCCTTCGACGCCGATGCCAAGGCCCACCCCCTCATCGTCCAGGTCGACCCGCACTCCCAACGCGCCGAGGCGTTCCGGTCGCTGCGGACCAACCTGCAGTTCGTCGACGTCGCGAACCCGGCCAAGTCGATCGTCGTCACCTCCTCACTCCCCGGCGAGGGCAAGTCGACGACGGCGGCCAACCTCGCCCTCAGCCTCGCCGAGACGGGCCTCAAGGTCGTCGTCATCGAGGGCGACCTGCGCCGCCCACGGCTGCTCGACTACCTCGGCTTCGAGGGGTCGGTGGGCCTCACGGACGTGCTCGTGGGTCGCGTCGAGGTCGACGACGTGCTCCAGCCCTTCGGCCGTACGGGGCTGCGGCTGCTCGGCGCCGGCCCGATCCCGCCCAACCCGAGCGAGCTGCTCGGGTCGGCCAACATGGAGCAGCTGGTGGCTGACCTGGCCGAGCGCTTCGACTACGTCATCATCGACGCCCCACCCCTGCTCCCAGTCACCGACGCGGCGGTGCTCAGCACGCTGGTCGACGGCGCTCTCGTCGTCGTCGGTGCCGACGTGGTCGAGCGCGAGCACGTGCGTCGGGCTCTCGACACGCTCGATCAGATCAACGCCTCGCTGCTCGGCCTCATCCTCAACCGGGTCAAAGCGAAGGAGATCGGTGCGGGCTATGGCACGTACGAGTACACCTACCGCCCCGAGAGCGAGCGGCAGCGGGCCAAGGACCGCCCGGGCAGAGGTCGCCGCCCCACTGTGGCGTCCGCCGATGAGGTGGGCCCGGTGACCCCGCGTCCGACCGCCGCGGGCAGCCGGACGAGTCGGGAGCCGGGAGCGTCGCCAGAGACCTCGGCGGCGGATCGCGCCGAGTCCGCGCTCCGAGCGCCGGTGCCTCCGCAGCCGAACGGGGCCAAGCCGGTTTTCCCTGCGGACGACTCGATCTTCCACTGACTCATCCCTGAGGACGCTTGTCGTCACACAGAGAGGCCTCGTGACCAGCCGGTCGGGGGCCTCTCTGTGTGTCAGTGGTAAGCGGGTGTCCTCGAAGAGTAGCTCGCCGTGCCAAGCACGCCAACGACCACCTCGAGGAAGTCCTCGATGCGGCCGAACGCCTCGGCGTGCATCCGTGCTGAGCCACCGTAGGGGTCGACGATGTCGATCTGTGAGAGGTCTCGTGGAGCGACTGTGCCACGGACAGCGGCAGCCTCGGCGACGACCTGCGGGAGCCAGGGGCGCGCCGGTGCGATGGGCCGCCACGACCTCGACGAGCAACACAGGTCGGCGAAGTCCCCGAGAGCGAAGATCCGGCGCATCGCCGCGGGGCGCAGCCGCGCCACCTGACCGCGGTGCGCGCGCGTCATCGTGAGAACCAGCTCGGCCCCGTCCAGCATCCGCGCCGTCAGTGCCTGCGCGGCAAAGCCTGTGTCGTCGGCGCCCATTCGGCGCAGCTGGTCGGTCGCGGCGGGCTCCAGTTCGGCACCGACGACAGCCGCAGTCCCCGCGCTGGCTATCGACGCTCCCGCGTCAGGCAGCAGCTGGCGCAGGCGCCGTTCGGCGTACGGCGACCGGCAGATATTGCCGGTGCACACAAACAGGATGCCTCCGGTACTAGCGATGTCCCCAAGCATCTTCCCCCCTGACTCTTGGTCCAGACCCAGCGAGACCTGATCGTAGAGCCGGCTCAGGTGGCGCAGATGCGGAAACTGCAGATTGGGGGTTTGCTGCCAGTTCGCTCTCAGGTCGCGGGCCACCTACGCGAGAGAGCGGCGCGTGTCTTTCACCGGGTGCGCAGCGACCTGGACGCACTCGCGGAGTAACTGCTCCTCTTGGCATCCTCTCGCGCCCGGCCCGCCACCGAGCACGAGAGGTCGCCAACCGACCGGGGCAACCTCAATGCATGAAACCTATGCTAACTTTGTAACGCCTTGCGACCCAAAATCCTTGTATGCGCTTGGAGCAAATGCCACCGCCCACGCAAATCTCGGATCCCTTAGCGTCAAGTCTCGACTGACGTGGCTTGCCAGGGCGCTGACAGGCCGAATCAAGCGCACGTTCCGTGTTCACCGAGGTCGCGGGCTCAAATTTCTTCACCAACCGGGGGACGCGATGACCTGCGCCACAGAAGGCAGATCGACACAACGCATCACTAGCCTTGATGGCCTCCGGGGGCTCGCGGCCCTCGCCGTCGTGCTTCACCATGCATTCCTGACGTCGCCTGCATTCTGGGCAGCGAGACAGGGCGAAGACGCGCCCTATTACGCAACCGCGCTTACATATAGTCCAGTTCACCTCCTGTGGGGCGGGCACGAGGCAGTGTTGATATTCTTCGTTCTCAGCGGGCTTGTCTTGACATTACCCTTCACCCGCGCCTCAGGCGCACCGTGGAGAAGGTATTACGTCGCCCGGGCAATTCGCCTATATCTGCCGGTTGTCGCCTCGGTGCTTTTCGCTTCAGCGTTAACCCTAGCCTGGCCCCGAAATGGATCGAACCCTGCACTCACACCTTGGGTGAGATCACACGATATCGCCGTTACTGCGATTCTAGTCTTAAAGGATTCATTCCTCCTTGGCGGAGTCTCGAATTTGAACTCTCCCCTATGGTCATTGCGCTGGGAGGTCATTTTCTCCATTCTTCTACCGATTTATGTGTTGCTGGCGAAGAAGCTTGGCACAAAGTATTGGGCGCCGCTACTGCTTCTTTCGATCGCTTTCACGGCCACTGGGCGATTCATAGGATATGACTGGGCGCAGTACCTCCCCCTCTTCGGAGTGGGAGCGCTGATTGCAGTCAACATTGAACGACTGCGTCTCGCTGGACGAATTCTCTACGCAGGTCGCATGGCAAGATGGAGGGCGCCAGCGATCCTCAGTTTGGCGGCGCTGCTCACCATCGCAGAGTGGGCCATAACAAAACCAGTCAGCAACACGCTGGATAGGCTGAATCCAATCATCGTCGTACCTGGAGTCGCACTGCTGGTCGTGCTCGCATTTTCGTCACGAGGGTTCAGCGGCTTCCTCGAGTCCCCTCCACTGCGCTTCTTGGGGACCATCTCTTTCAGCCTATACCTCGTGCATGAGCCCATCCTTGTGAGTATCGCCACGATCATCCCGGTTGGAGCTTCATACTTAGTCTTCATACTCGGCATCCCTATCTCCATTTGCGCGGCATGGCTATTCTTCCGTATTGTCGAATCAAATTCTCACAAACTTGCGCGTCTTGTTCAGAAGAGACGCTCAACTTCAGCGTCCACTCCCGCGCCGGCCACCGCCTCATACTGAAATCGCCATGCTTGATGCCGTCCTCCTTAAATCAATTCCTCGCCGTGTCGCAGACGGCATCACGGCTGTGAGCTGAGTCGGGGAGTCAGGTATGCGCAGACGCAAAGCGCGGTCCTTCAGCGGCTCTTCGTAATCAAGCATGGGCACAGGCTCGTCGATAGGGACGGGATCTCCTAGCATCTGTGGGCACCAAGCTGCCTAACTGAAGTCCTCGACATGGATCACCGTACGTGTGGTGTCGGCGGCGGCTTGCGTGCCCGCGCGGACGCGATATTCAACGACTCGGGCTTGCATGTGTTCGACGTGCACTCGGAGGAGCTTGCTCAGCTCGTCGTGTCCGTGGAAAAACGGACGCGGACGTGGGTGACTGCCCAAGATGCATGGTGGTTGCGGCCGGCGCGGCCGCGAGGCCGAGGAAGGCGCCCTGTTTCGGCGCCGTGACGTTAGTGCGGTGACGCAAGCAGGTCGGCCGGTGCACCGAGGTGGGCTGCCCGGTCGTCACGTCGAGCGAGCGGCGGGATCTGATCGCGAGCCCGGCGAACTGACCTCGCGAGCGGTCGGGTGGGTGACTCATGCGCTGGGCACGGCGACACCACCGTGTCCACGCTGGCCCACCACCTCGGCTGGACGGGCGCACCCTGTGGGACGCGATTGAGGGCTCTCCGCATTTGCGTGCGGCGGGTGCTGCTTTCACGCTGGTGGTCTCTGCCCTCGTGTGAGGGCGATGTGGAGCATGATGCGCCTTCGGTAGTTGTCCATGTTGGTGAAGCCGCATCCGACCGCTGGTCTGCTTGATGATCCGGTTGAAGCCTTCGGTCCGGGCGTTGGTGACGTCCTCGGTGAGCGCGACGAGCACCGCCGGCGACCACGTCTCGATCTTGCGCGCGAGCCGGGTCGTCTTGTCTATCTCGGCGCGGGCGGCGGCGTCATAGAAGTCGTACAAACGGCGGCGGATCAGGTCTGGCTCGGACTAGCGCGACAGTCCCCTCTTGGGACCTGAGGTGGGAGCTGTGGTGACACGCCCACGCTATTGATGCGCCGAGGTAGGGGGTCGAGGCCCTCAGGATCAGAAGCGACCAAGCTTCTGCTCCGCGAGGACCTCGACGATGACCGAGCCTACGGCGTGCTCTGCTGCGCGCTGCTCTTCCCCGGCCGCGTACTGCGGCAACTGCGATCTCCTGGTCGGCCTGAACGGGCTCCACGTGGTGGAGGTGGTCCAGGACGAGGAGCAGCTTCGGGTGCGGGTGGAGTCGCCGCCGGGACCTACGGGTTGCCCGTCGTGCGGGGTGGTGGCTCTGAGCCACGGCCGGCGTGAGGTCGAGCTGATCGACGCGCCCTGCTTCGGGCGGCCCGTGCGGGCGCTATGGCGCAAGCGGACCTGGACCTGCCCCGAGCCGGCCTGCCCGGTCGGGGTGTTCACCGAGCAGGACGAGCAGGGCGCCCACCCGCGGGGCTTGCTGACGGTGCGGGCGTGCTGGTGGGCGGTGCGGCAGCTGCGCCGGGAGCACGCCTCGGTGCTGGGTCTGGCCCGGCAGCTCGGGACGTCGTGGAAGACGGTGTGGCGCTCGATCCGGCCGCTCCTGCAGGTCATGGACGCCGACCCGGCCCGGTTCGAGAGCGTGCAGGTCCTTGGCGTCGACGAGCACATCTGGCATCACGTCAGCCCCCTCAAGCGTGGCCCGAAGGAGCTGACCGGGATGGTGAGCCTGACTCGTGACCAGGACGGCAACACGCGGGCAGCACTGGTGGACTTGGTCCCTGGCCGTTCAGGGGCGGTGTACGCCGGCTGGTTGAAAGAGCGCGATGCGGCGTTCCGTGCTGGCGTGAAGATCGCAACCCTGGACCCGTTCCAGGGGTACAAGAACGCCGTCGATGACGAGCTCGAGGACGCGGTCGCGGTGGTCGATGCCTTCCACGTCGTGAAGCTGGGCGGCCACGCGGTCGATGAGGTCCGGCGCCGGGTCCAGGAGGAGACCCTCGGCCATCGCGGCCACGCCGGCGATCCGCTGTACGGCATCCGGATGAGCCTGCGGTGCGGTCGTGAACGTCTCACCGAGCGTCAGCAGGCTCGACTCGAGGCCGCGGTCGCTGCCGACGAACGCCACGACGAGGTGTTCGTCGCATGGCAGGCCGGACAGGAGCTGCGCTCCGCGTTCCACCAGAAGGAGCTCGCGCAGGCCGCCGGATCGCAGAGCACGTCCTCGCCTCGTTCCCCTTGTGCCCGATCCCGGAGATCGCCCGCCTCGGCCGGACCTTGAAGCAGTGGCGTGAGCCGTTCCTGGCGTACTTCGCCACCGACCGCGCCAACAACGGCGGCACCGAGGCCGTCAACGGGCTCATCGAGCTCCACCGCCGGGTCGCCCGAGGCTTCCGCAACCGCGACAACTACCGGCTCCGGATGCTCCTCATCGGCGGTGCCTTCACCGACCCCCGGCTGGCATGACCTCCCAGCTCAGGTCCCAAGAGCCCTCAAAGCGCTTCGGCCGACGTGGAAAGCGCGCCTTCGGTGGCGCTGCTTCGCTGGACCGCCAGACTCACTGCATCAAGGCAGGAACCTGATAGCAAGGACGCGGTCTCCCTCATCAATGGCAGTCGACAAGACTCCACGACTCACACAGTCCGTCTCCCGCATGCTCGGGATGAAAAGCCAAATGCGAAATTGTCAAATGTCGCCACCGAACAGCAGCCACTCCTCGGATTGGTCACGACCAGCAACTCGTGGGAGCGGATAGGTCGGTCGCAAACCATCTACCCACTCTTGCAAATGTCGAACAACCGCCTGAGCGACATCATGCGATGACGAGGGCACATGTAGGACGGATTGATCGACGCTCCTTAGCCAGCCTGCCAAGCCCGTTTCCTCCGTAGCGACAACGCTGCAACCGAACGAGATCGCTTCAACTATCGGGAGACCCAACTGCTCGCGCCACCTACTCATAGGCTGCGAGGGAAGCACGCACACTTGGGATCGTTGAAACGAATCCAAGATTTCAATCCTCGGAGGACGAACGCGAACCGTCACACTGGAATCATTTGCCGCCAGCTCGGCCGCCGCACTTTCGAGTGGGCCATGCCCGACGAGCTCAAGTGAGGCCCCGGGAAACTGCGATCGTATCTTCGGCCACGCATCAAGCACTAAATGGAAGCCTTTCCGCACCTCAAACCCACCCACGAACAAAACCGATGCAGCTTTGCGCGTCAGCACCGGTCGGTTTTGAGACGAGACGTTGAGGCTTGGTAGCTGCAAGATGATTCGCGATCTGCGGCGCAACCTTTCCCGTAGAAATTTGGGCGTCGCACTGATATAAGCGTCAAAGGCGCCTTGGGAACCAAAGGCCAGTGCATCAAATGCCATGACACAAAACCCGATCCAGGCCATCACGGGTAACCGCCAAGCCCACTCAGGAAGTCGCAGAAAAGAACGAGGGACCCGATCTAGACCCGCGTTTTCAATACAGTATGCCACGATCTTTGTATGCTCGTTCGCAGCCAGATCATACACACGAGTTCCCAAAATCGCGAAAGCTGATATGAATGCGACGTCTAGCCACAAGGGTTCGGGCAATTCTAGAACATCAACGCGAGAACAGGCAAGGGTACGAATGGCGCCAAATTTGCTGACCCGTCGCGTTCCGCCTACACGAGAGCTCTGCTCTTCGTCGAAGTCCTCACGCTCGTCTAAATAGATGGTAAGACCGATGGCAATCTGTTCCGTTTCAAAATGAGACGAGCGAATCTGCGGATAAAATCGCAACACATTCATAACAGTTTCAGATGACCTTAGAACGTCGGGCAAGAATGTTGCAAGAACGATCGGCCCGACCAGCGGGCCCCCGGATACGAATATTTCCAACTTTACGTTATCGGCCAGACTGGCCGTTGCTACCACGAAAGCATACGTCGCTACGCATGGAACTTAATCGCTTGACGCACCGACCACGGGGATGAGCATTCAGCTGGCGACCCGCGCCTTGATCAAGCACTCCTCCCAGTAGACCCCGCAACTTCGCAAGTCTGTGATTCCAAATTCCCGGAATCCTTATACGACATCCTACCCTCGCCCCAATTGGGTAATGCGAAGAGCAGTAACGAAACCAAAGTGGCATTCACCAGAGCTTCGGCCGGGATGGCCCACGCCGCCAAGACGGAAGTAATGAGATACGCGGGCGCGACACTCCTTCGAAGCAACACCCATATGACAACGGCAAGTACAAGCGTCGTGGTCAGCCCATATTCCGTAAGTAGCTTCATGCTGGTGCTGGTTTGAACCCCTCCCTCAGATGCAGCAACCGCAATCAGCCTTGACGCGGCGCCTGGCCCATTCCCCAGAAGCGGCGCGTCAAGCCAGTAGGGAAAAAGCGTCTCATAAGGCAACGTAAGGCGCATCGCCGTACTGGTAGTTCCTGTGACCCCCTCGGAAGCCTTACCGATGACTAGGTCGAAAACGCCCAAGTACCAAGCCGGGACCAAGGCGGCAATGACGGCAACGAGCATTCGCCGGTTTCGGCGAGTGGTCAAGACTAAGACCGGAATCGCAGTCCCTAGAACGACGACGCCCGACGCGCTAGCCGAGACCGCGAACGCAGCTACAAGGACCATTCCCCACACGGCATCCCATTTTCTCCGAGACTCCGGATGCTGAACTGCTTGGCCCACCAGGTACGACAGTGCCAAGCCCGCGTATAGGGAGAGAAACGACGGTTCGAGAAAGATGACGCCGTTGGGTTTGAACTGACCTGAAACCCCGCCCTGAAACTGAAACTCGTAGTAACTGTTGAAGCCGGGACGTAGCCAGGCCTCTGGGAGAGAACGGATTGGGTCGAAAAAACCTCTCCCAAGCCTTTGGATGACGTATTGGGCTACCGCCATCAGGGACCCCAACTTGATGGCCCACACTGCGCCGACGAAGAAGCCCGTCCCACCGCCACGAAACGTGTCACCGGTCAGGATGACGACATACGTACTCAAGAACAGGACCAAGCTTGGAAGCGAGACTCCAGCACTTCCAGTACTCGACGAGACTAGAGTTGATGTGATGGCGAGGATCGTCAGAACGGTATACGCCAGCAGAGCTGCAGGCCGGACCCGTGCGCGGCCCGAGAATATCGCCCAGGCAACCGTGAAGAAGAGCACCGCACTGACAAGTGGGTAATCGCCTCCCCCGGAGGAGCCGACGCCGAAGCGCTGTGCTGCGATAATCGCGAAACCCAGTACCGCAGGCATACGGGTACGCCCGCGCGACCCATCAGTACTTGACGGCTTGCTCTTGCGCCGTAGAGGAGGCCCCTCCACCGCTAAACCTAAAGGACTCATAGATTCCTACTTCCTGGGCGGGGTCTGAATCGACGAAATTGCAAATTCATCCCTTGGGGCCGAGCACTGCCGCGGCGCGGCCAACGAGCCATACGGCCAGAGGCGACCCGGGCAGGAATTGCAAAGGAACACACGCTGCGAGCTGTCGCGATCGACAGCACAAGTGGAGCCTCGGATTACCCTCACGTCCTGCCGCGCAACTGGCCACCCACTCGCGTTGCCGCGGCTCTCATCGATGACAGATCGCTACGCCGTATGCCATAAAAATCCCCAATACTAACGCCGAAGTGAATTCGAACAAATACGATATTCAAGTTACTGGCAGCCAGATTACCCACGAGAGTGGCAATAGCCGCACCCATCGCCCCCAGCCTCGGTACAAGAAGGACAATCAAGATGACGTTGACAGCGCAAGCAACTGCAAGCGACCAGCTACGAAGTCCAGGACGGCCCCTGCCGCCTAACATGCTGCCTGCAATCGAACCGGGGGTCCCCGCAACCACAGCAACTAGGAGAACCTGAGTGATTGAAACGGCGGCACTAAAGTCCCGACCAAACACTGGCGTGACCCAGATATACATCGTCAACCCGATGCCGGCTGCAACAAGTCCACACAGAATCGTAGAAACTCGCGCGCTTGCGCACAGACGAGATGAATCCGAACTCATGGCTTCGCTGACAAAGGAAACGTCGCGGACTGCAGAGTTGAAGACGAGGGGCACCTCGGATATGGATACGGCAACTACGTAGAGACCCAAACTCTCCGCCGACGAAAGCGGTGCAACCAGAACTTGATCGATTCTCATCAGAATCACGCCCGAAACAGAACCGGCCCACACGCGCCATCCATAGGACAGCATACGTTGCGCGCTGATACCGCGCGCCAGGTCACGCGTATCGACTTCCGCCCGACGCCGCAATAGCCTCAGATAAGCTATACCCCCCACCGCAGGAGTAACGACCAGAATCAAGACAGCCGTCGTCGGCGTGAGTTCCCCTGTCAACCAAAGCGGTAGGAGCAGAGCGATGCGAGATAGCGCCCCAATAGCGCGCTCTTTAGTGACCAACTGCCATTGGTGAAGTCCGGATGCCACGCCCCTGAATGCACCGACCAAAAGATTTGGGACAATAGCGCAGGTAGCTATGATTGTGAGCCGAAACGCTTGGGACTCTTCGACCGACATTCTTGCTGCAAAGGCAACGACGCCCATGGTTGCAACCAGTCCAGCGCCGGACAAGAGAGCGCAGCTTTTTGACAGAATACTGCGGCTCAACCTCGGGAACATCGCAACGAAGTAGGCCGCCGCTTCAGGAATGCCGATCGTGGCAACCGCCGTCATTAGCAGGAACGGCGCCGTTGCCGCCGCTACTTCGCCTCGTCCCGAAACGCCTAAGGACTGGGCAAGAATCGGTGCGCTAAGGATTGCGACGGCTGGAGGAAAGATGTTGCCAACTAAAACGGTTAGCACCCTAGCAGATGTCACACCGGGATCAATGATTCTTGGCGCCGAGGAGCTCACAACGCAGATCTTTCAACCGCGCCGGGAGAGTCCCCCAAGTGGCTACGAGAGGCCCCGGAGAGGCGCCCATTGATCGCGCCGCTAAGCGCCGCCAGCTCTCCAGGGCCATAACAGGACCCTATCTGCTTGTCGTTCTCATCCATGAAGACGTTCGTCTTGTATAGGGCGCCCGCCTGAGAAAACGGAATAGTTGGAAGCTCTAGAGGCCGATCTGCAACCTGCCGGCTTTCGATTCCGGCCCTGACCAGGACAGAATGCACCCATACGTCGTCGGCGCGCGGGGCAAGTTGCATGAATCGGTCGCCCTCTTCTTTTAGCGCTCGCAAAGCCGAAGGTGGGTAGGCCACGCCCGAAACGCCTGTGCAGAATATCTGAATCGATGGCTCGCAGCTGCTCGCTAAAGCCCAAGAAGAGTAATCCGCAACTTTCTCATCCGCGAGCGACATAAGGTAGGCGCGATGGCCGTGAACAACGTTCGGCATGCGAAGGAGTGCCTCCGCCAGCTCGGTCAGCCATGTCTTGGGGTAGATTGCGTCATCGTCGGCAGTCGCGAGACTCGTCGTCCCATCAAAGATCTGAGTCACATAGGGATACTGCTTCTTGTGAGGCCCATAATCCGAACATTGCAGAATCTCCAGCCCTCGGCGCTGCAATCGCTTCAAACCGCGGGGGAGATCAGCGAGTATTCGCTCGTCGTCGACCCAGAGAATCAACTTTCGGGGTCGCGTCGACCCCCGCGCGATGGACTCAAGGGCAATATGTGCCACCTTCGCTCTCGCCCCGAAGGTCGTCATCGCCACATCTATGCCAGAGTCCTGCGTCACCCTCTGACGAGAGAAGATGTTGACAACGTGCAAACGCGCGGCACTGAGGGTAGCGCGAGCTATCACGCCCCTGTCGCCGGGTTGGTTTGCAAGCCGGATGCCCATAGCAAACGCTCTACTCACAGCCGACGGCCCGCCAGTGCGCCACCGGTCAAACATCGCGGAGTCTCCCCTGACTTGAACTAGTCACATAGGTCCCTTGGGCATCGCGATTCGCACTGAGCCCATCCCAGACCCCCAAAAGCGACGCTCTAAACCGCCTGACACTTCCAGACCTACGGCGAAATGGGAACACCAACAACCGTAGCGTCTCAAAAGCACCTTGCCCCAGGAGGAGGTTCAAGATTGAACTGTATCTCCTGTATATGATCAAGCGATTTCGCTGTACGAAATAGTAAAAGGTCGCGCTGGGGCCGCCGGATCCACTCGAACCGCCTTCGGCGTGAGTAACGACCGCGTCGCGGCAAAAGCCAAGCTTCATACCGCGGTCGTACCAGCGCATAGATAACTCGGCATCCTCGCAGTAGAGGAACAAGTCTTCCCGGAAGCCCCCCAAGGTCTGCCAAGATTCGATTCGGATAAGCGGAGCCGCGCCGGTCACAAAAGAAACGTCCTCGACACCCTCAGACTCGTCGGTGAATAGCTCACCGATGCGCGAATGTATCGACCGCCCTGCGCGCCGGTCTACAACTCCCCCGGCATACCAAATTCGGCTTGGTGTGGAGGGAGTAAGAATCAGGGGTGACAGAATATCGTACTTGTGACGTTTCGCGGCAGCGACGAGATTCTTCAAAGCGTCCGCATGGATCACCACATCAGGGTTCAACACCCATGCGAATTCGATATCGTGTGCCCGCGCAACTGCGTCGACAGCTTGGTTAACCGCCGCGCCGAAGCCGAGGTTATCCGGTGACTCCACCAAGGTCACGCTAGGGTAGGCGCCGCACGCGAGCCGGAGCTGCTCAACGTCGTCATGTGCTGAACCGTTGTCCCACACCAGACACGGAATACTGTCGCCCGAGTAGAGGGACGCTAAACACGCGGCCACGTGATCGCAAGAATTGAAGTTTACTATGACCGCCGCCACGGAGGACGTCAGCACTTCAGGCCCTATCACTCGTCTGACCCCCAATGGCCGACCCTCTCGGCTTCTGCGGTCAAGCTTCGCAGAGCGATATCCCAGCGGTAGTCATGTGCCAAAACACGGACGTCCTCCCGCTCTGCTAGGCCGTTAGCCACTTCCACCACAGCCGACGCAAACTCAGTTGGCTTTTCCGCGATTGTCATCGCCCTGCCCTCCAGTCGCTCCAAACCGAGCGCGCCTAGCGGAGTTGCCACGACGGGCGTCCCTACCGCTAGTGCTTCAAGGATCTTGAGCCTAGTGCCGCCGGCCGCCAGCAGTGGTGCGGTCGCCACTAGCGCCGATCCCACGAATGGGAGCGGGCTTGGAACGTTGGGAAACACAGCTACGTCATGGTTCTCGAGCGCAAGTACTTCTGACGAAGGGTCGCGTCCGACCAGATGCAGCGCGAGATCTGGCCGGCGCGCCCGCACGTGAGGCCAGACCTCATGAACCAGCCAAACCGCCGCATCAATATTCGGGCGCCAACCGAGATGAGCAACGAAGACCACGGCGTTTGTGCGTTCCCCGACGTATTCGAAGCACTCGCTTTTTACTCCATTGGAGGCTACAACGATATGAGGTGGCGCCACTTTCGCGGCATGATGCAACTGCTCAAGAACCTTCCGATCATGATCGCTCACCACCGCAACGGAACGAAAGTCCTTGCCCAGCCGCGACTCAAGCCGAGCCATCCTCTTCGATTCATGGTGAGCAGCCAAGCGCCTGACGACGGTCGAGCCCGACTGGGCATAGTTCCCCAAGAGCTCGGATTCGATGTTGTGCATGTCAAGGAGGACCGGCAAGCTCACCATCTTCTTGTAGGGAGCGAGGTGCGTAAACTCGATGACCACCAAGCCATACGGATTCTTACGGTCGGATAATAGTAGCCCTATGGTAACCGCGGCGCGAGGACTGAACCACTTGAATACTGACGCACTTAATGTCGAAAGAAATGCAACCAGTGTCCTAACCACATTCCACACGACCATAGGTGTCAAGAGGCCGCGGATTGAGGCGTTGCTGAAACCGGGGCGAACGCAGACACAATCTACCTCGAAGCCTTGGCTGCGGAGCTCATCAACAACTGCTCCGGCACGCATGGCCCCGCCGTCACGTTGCTCAAGGAAGTCGTTCTTAGTGATGACTAAGACGCGTTTCGCTTCGTGCGCGTGCACATCGGACTGCTCATGCACCACTGAGTCTCCTGAGTTTGACGGGCAAAATATCCACAAGTGGGGAAGAGCGCGAAGTGAGTCTCAGCGACCTGAGCAGTCGACCGCCCGCCCCACGAGCCAGCTGCTCGACAAACCCCACACCCCAGCTGTGGTGGGAAACAACGGCCGCCGGGGCGGCGAAGAGAACCGCATAGTCTCGGCTCGCCCACGCGCCACGAAGCGCGACGCTCGAACACACCGCCAGGTAGGCGGTCACAGACAACTGCGCCGCTCGGGGGCGACGGCCGTCGAGTCCTTCCAGGACGGCACTCAACGACACGAGTGTGATCACGAGCGGAACCATCTGCCTCAACCGTGGTCGCGTACGATGCTTCACCAGGTTTTGGGCCCTGCCGCGTCCGTAGTTGCGGTACTGTCTCGCCAGCGCGGGAAGCGAACTCCGCGGGACGTACTCGATACTTTTGCTTGTGTCGAGGTACACCCTGCCCCCGGCCGCGATCAGTCGTCGGTCGAGTTCGGCGTCCTCATTGGAGATCATTGTTTCGTCGTACCCGCCCACACGCTCGAAGGCATCGCGCGCAAGAGCGGCATGGTGACCGTGGTCGACGTAACTCGATCTCCCGAGCCTCCGATGCGCGGAACCGCCGTTGCCGATCACTGAGTTTTGAGCGAACGAAATCCCCCGTTGCACGGGTGTCGTTCCAACCGTCACCATCGGGACCACAACAGAGACGCACCCCTCGGACCGTCGCTGCTTTAGTGAATCGGTGACGCCGGCCACCCAATCCTCTGGGTAGTTCGCATGGCAGTCGGCCCGAACAATGATTGAAACTTCTTCCTCAGCGAGGCTTGCAGCGAGGTTCAAAGCCGCTGCTTGAGTTCGATGAGGGTTCTGGAGCAGCGAGACTCGGTCGTCCAGCGCCGCTTCGCTCAGCACGACATCCGTCGTGCCGTCCGTGCTCCCGCCGTCCACAACCACGAGGCGGACCGGTAAATCCTCCGATCCCGCCAGGAGTTGGTTGATGACGCGCCTAATGTGCGGCTCTTCGTTCAAGGTTGGGACTACAACTAGAATGGTCACGCTGCGGGATCCTCTGCGTATCTTTTGGAAAAGTTCGCTACATCGCGCCATCAGCGCCGACCACTGCCCGCATCGTCCTCAGCAGAATCAAGAAGTCGCCAAAGAGAGTCCAGTTCTCCACGTAGAAGACGTCCAAGCGAACGCTGTCCTCGACGCTGAGGCTTGACCGCCCGGAGACCTGCCATAGGCCGGTCATCCCGGGCTTAACGAGCAAGCGCCGGTGCGCCCGGCGGTCGTATTGCGCAACTTCACGGTCGATCTGGGGGCGCGGCCCCACAAGGGACATCTCACCGCGTAGCACGTTGAAGAGTTGCGGCACTTCGTCGATTGAGTAGCGCCTCAAGAAGCGCCCGACTGGCGTGATCCTAGGGTCGTCCGCGCGCTTGTAGAAGAGCGACACGTCGCCGCCGAAGACCTCGTCGAGTCGAGCGTCAGCGTCCCGCTGCATGGACCTGAACTTGAAGACGTCGAACGTCTTGCCATTCCTACCAATGCGAGCCTGTCTGTAGATGACCGGTCCAGGGCTCGAGAGCTTCACCAGGGCCGCCACAGTGACAAGCACCGGAGACAGGGCGGCCACGATTGCCGCCGCCGCGACCCAATCTGCGACCGACTTCAGCCAGTACTTCATACCGGTGAACTCGGGCTCATCCACAAAGACCATCGGCAGCTTCGCATCCGGATGAAGCAAGAAGCGTGGCCCCGCGACATCGACGAGAGCGATCGTCACGGAGAGGTCCACCCCGGAGCCTTCAAGATCCCACCCCAGATGCTGCACCGCCTCGGCTGTAATGGTGTCTGCTCCTGACACCGCGACGAGGTCAACTCCATGACGACGCGCCACAGTCGCGATCTCCGAGAAATCACCGAGCACCGGGACGCCGCCCACCGTCTGCGACTCTGGCGAGGCGCCCGACGACGGGATGCAGATCCCAACGACCGTATAGCCCTCCTGAGGACTCCGGGAGAATTCCCGAGTGAGACCAGCGGCCTTAAGGGGTGTGCCGACGACCAAGACCCGTGACATGCATAGGCCCTTAGCGCGGCGACGATGCAGCCATTTGCGCCAAGCCCACCTGTTCGCCATGAGCAAGAAAGTTCCGAGCACGAAGGCCAGCGCCAAGTACAGGCGCCCCGTGCGCATCTGGAGCAGGAACGAAGCCAAGCCCGTGGCGGCAAATAGCCGCCACGACAGGGTTACGACACGCTGATACTCCGTGTTGCCGCTGCCGATGATCCGGCGGTCGCACGTGCGCAGACCGACGATGGCGGTCATCCACATCAGGACCAGCAGCACGGATGCGACGGCGTAGGGAAGGTCGAACCTCCCAGCGACATCGCGATGTGCCGAGGCGACGCCGACCAGTTGGGCTACGCCTAAGGCAACGACAAGGGATAGCGCGTCCGAGAGGTGCACCAGACGCCGGTAGCGCGCCCACCAGCTGGATCTTGGAGTCCATGTCTCAGGGCGGTAGGAGGGCCTGCGTGCCCGTTTGCGCAAAGACGCTGACGACGGGCGGTCGGTGCCAGGCACGGGCAAGGGGCCAGTCTCGAAAGCCCACTGACTGGAAAGCACATCGCCAGGGGCTTGCGCCGCCCCGCTGGACCCATCCATCGTTCATCCCCCGTGCGTCTGGCCGCGAGGCCACGTTTGTCTGTGTCTAGAGGAGTCGCAAGTCATACCCAAAGCGGCCCACGTGACAACACCGGTTATCCTACCCATATCAGGAGCAGTCCGGCCGACCACAGGCCTAGCCCGCGCCGCCCAGTGGGCGCCGTCCACTGACGACAAAGGACACCATGGACGCCTTCATCGCCGCTGCCGAGACCGCGGCGCACACGCCCTACGAGTACGACCTCGGAGACCGCGACCCGACGACCGACATCTTCGTGGCCGAGCGGCCGTGGGGCGCATTCCAGCAGTTCGTCTCCAATGAGCAGGTCACCGTCAAGATCATTACCGTGCAGGCCGGCCACCGGCTCTCGCTCCAGCGTCACGACCACCGCGGCGAGATGTGGCAGGTCCTCGACGTGCCGATCGACGTCACGGTGGGCGACCGCACGTGGAGCGCCCAGCCGGGCGAGACGGTCTGGGTGCCGCGCAACTCGATCCACCGCATGGGCAACTCCGGAAGCCGCCCGGGGCGGCTGCTCGAGGTCGGCTTCGGCCACTTCGACGAGGCCGACATCGAGCGCCTCGAGGACGACTACACCCGCTGACTCATCATCGTGCGGAACTCAGCGCGT
Source organism: Terrabacter sp. 01T434 (assembly GCF_056398545.1). Taxonomy (NCBI): domain Bacteria; kingdom Bacillati; phylum Actinomycetota; class Actinomycetes; order Micrococcales; family Intrasporangiaceae; genus Terrabacter; species Terrabacter sp. 01T434. Next base: position 14,450 of record NZ_JBFTPP010000013.1, on the reverse strand, counting down.
CTGCTGGGTGCCGCACGATGGCGCGGTGACGTGTGTGGTCTGAGGCCGAACCAAAGGCTGTACCCATGTCCGCACGGGCCCCCTCGCGGCGGCAGGCTCCTCCACGTGCAGCACCAGCGTACGAGTCGCGCCTGCAGGGATGTCGACCGTCGCAGTGAAGACTGGGCGCCCGCGCTCGGTGTCTGCCGAAAGGAAGGTTGGCCGGCCGTCGAGGGTGGGGCTGTTGAAGTGAGCACCCTTGCTGGCGTAGTAGCCCACCAGCAGCCGGCTCGTGCCGAGCGGCTGTGTGGCTTGGTTCGGATCTGCGCTGCCCGCGGCGTATTGGCCCAGTCCCGTGGCAGGGGCTGTGTTGGTCAGCTTGATGGTGACCGTGGCCGTGGGCTGCGGGCCGGGGCAAGCGGACGTGTAGGTGACGTCGCGCGCGAGGTAGTAGTCGAGCTTGTTGCCGCCCGCGTTGTTGATGATCACCCCGGAGAAGAGCCCATTGGTGTCGTCGAGCTGGCCGGCCACCGGGTACCGTGCGAGCACCCGTTGCTCCGGCGCCGCCGCACTGTAGACCAGGAGCCGCCGCTCGCCGATTGCGTGGCCGAGAGCAGTGGCCAGAGCCCCGGTCCGTTCCGGACCGCGGCTCAGCACCGTGTCGGCGACAGCCTTCGCCACCTCCCCGAGGAAGAGCTTGCGGACCGCTGGGTCGGTGAAGCGGGCGTAGGCATCACGCTCGGTCAGCGCCACGACGTTGTCGGCCGTCACGCGGGTGCCGTCGTTCAAGCGCGTCGGGCCGGTGACCTTGAGCAGCATCGCGAGCGCTGAGGGATCCGTGGCGATCGCGCCATCGAGGCGCTCCCCCGTCTTGGCCTGCCAGAAGCGCAGCATCAGCTGGGCGGCATACGGGAAGTGCGGGCTCACCGTCGAGTTGACGAAGACCTTGTCCACCGCCGAGCCCTGGTAGTGGTCGAGGAAGTCGGCGTCGAGACCCGCCGTCGGCACGGTCACGCCATCGAAGTCGCCGTCGTTGCCGAAGTGCTCGAACGAGACCTTGCCGTGGTCGGCCCGCAGGATGGCGTAGGCGCCGGGCAGGCCTCCGAGGCCTCGGGCCTCGGCGTTGTTCTCGAAGGCCAAGATGTATCGTCGGCTGCCTTGCGCCCCGAGCATCGACGGGAGCAAGTCGACCGTGTCGCGGGTCGTGCGGAGCTGCCCCGAGAGGTCCACCACCTGCTTGAGCAGGGTCGCCCGGGCGCTGTCGACGGGGCCTACGGCGGTGTCAGGCAGGGCGCGCACGCCGTTCATGATGCGATCGGTAGCGGCCGACGCGTGCGCGAGCGGCTGCTGCGCCGCCACGAGCGGGGCGAGGTCGATGCTGCCGTGACCGGGCGAGAGCTTGCCGCCGAGCACGTCGCCGTGAACAGCGCCCAGGTCGGGAAGCACCTGGGTCGCCAGGTCATCGATGGCGCCAGCCGCCCCGCGGACCGTGACAAACGGACGACCCAACCACGGGAGCAAGGCAGGGGCGCCCCACGCCGGACCGTCCGTCAGGGACCGAGCCGCAGCCGACTCCCGCTGCACGGTCGCTAGGTGGTCATTGACCCGTGCGGCGGGCGCATCCTTCGCGACAAGGTCGGCCCGGAGCAAGGCAACCGCCACCTGCGCGTCGCGCAGGTGGCGGTTGACTTGGTATGCCGTGTAAGCCAGGACGATGCCGTAGACCACGAGCAGTGCAGCCACGGTCACGAGGACCGCGCGCCAGGGGCGGCGCGGCCGACCGTGCCTCACTGATCAGACAGCAGGGTTGACGTGCTTGCGGCGCCGCGAGGCGACCATGAGCGCGCCACCGGCGAGCACGAGTGCCGCACCGCCGCCGACGACCCCGGCCACGTTGGTGCCGGTCATCGCAAGGCCGCCGCCGTTGCCAGTGCCACCGGTCGTGGTGCCACCGGTCGTGGTGCCTCCGGTCGTGGTGCCTCCGGTCGTGCCGCCGGCAGGGGCCCCATCGACGGTGAACGAGAACGTCTTGACGACGCCCGAGCTGCGGCCACTCAGGACGAAGGTGTGGGTACCGTTGGAGAGGGTCGAGGGGATCGTGAAGGAGCCGGTGATGACGCCCTGGGCGTTGGCGACGTACGTGCCGACGTGGATCGGAGCCGAGTGCACGTCGCCGTCGGCGTTCTCGCCCGGCTTGTAGCCGTCGGCGTCGAAGTCGAACTTCTCGCCGCGGTGACCGTGGTCCTTGTCGTGCTTGACCTTGCAGTCCTTGGGCGGGTAGCCGCCCTTGCAGTGGCCGTAAGCGTGACCATTGCCGTCGGCAGCGGTCGCGGCGGTGGCCCCACCAATGGCGCCACCGGCGAGGACTGCCGACAGGCCGAGGACGGCGAGAGATGCTTTGGTAGCGCGCATTAGTTGTTCCCCTAAGAGTGTTGGCCAAGTGTGGCGAGCACGATCGTAGCGGTAAAACCGGACAGTTGCCCCTTTTGCCCCACGACTGTCCGCAAACTGGTGAGTAACAAGAGAACGTGAGCTCCCGGTGCCCACCAACACGGACATCGCGCCCCGATCTGTGACGGGCGCGTTCCACTACGCTGCGGGCACCGGGAGCCTCCCGGACGGTTCGGCAACGACGTCCCCGCTGGAGGAGCCCGATGTACACCCCAAGATGAGCTCGCGCCTCGCCGTCGAGGCGCTTGGGGCCTTCTGGCTCGTCTTCATCGGCTGCGGCTCGGCCATCTTCAACGCGAAGTTCGCCGTCCAGGCGCTCGACGGGCAGTCCGTCCAGCTGGGCATCGGCCACCTCGGCGTCGCCATCGCCTTCGGGCTCGCCGTCACGACCATGGCCTACGCCGTCGGGCACGTCTCCGGAGCCCACTTCAACCCGGCCGTCACCATCGGCATCGCCGTCGCGAAGCGCTTCGAGTGGCGCGAGGTGCCTGCTTACGTCGGCGCCCAGGTCGTCGGTTGCCTGCTCGCCGGTGGTGCGCTCGCCGGGCTGCTCTCCTCGACGGGACGCCCGGTCATCGGCAACCTCGCTGCCAACGGCTACGGCGCCCACTCCCCCGGCGGGTTCGCCCTCGGCGGCGTGCTCGTTGTCGAGGCCCTCGTCACCGCCTTCTTCGTCTACATCATCCTCGGCGCGACCAAGGACGACGCCCCCAAGGGCTTCGCCCCGCTCGCCATCGGGTTCGGCCTGCTGCTCGGACACCTGGTCGCCATCCCGATCAGCAACGCCTCGCTCAACCCGGCCCGCTCGACGGCCGTCGCCTTCTTCAACGGCAACGGCGCCGTCGGCCAACTCTGGGCCTTCTGGGTCGCCCCGATCGTCGGCGGTCTCATCGCCGGCGCAACGTACGCATGGATCACCGGCGAACAGCGCGAGAACCTCGACATCAGCGGCTCGACCGACACCGTCTCCAACGCCGCCGTCGACGTCGAGGGCCGCCCGATCCTAGACGACTGAACCCCGACGATCTGAAGACTCAGGCTCCATTTCTCTCAGATGAAGTTATGATCTTCAGATGACAGAACTGAAGGTCATACCTTCACCAGTGGCGCTCATCGGTGACATCGTCGAGTCCCGGACCCACCGCGAGCGCCAGGCGCTGCACGAGGCGTTCGAGGCCGCCGTCGGCCGCGCCAACGCCGACGTGCCGATCGACGACCCCGCCGTCATCACGGTCGGCGACGAGTTCCAGGGCGTCTACCCCACGCTCGGCGCGGCGCTCCGGGCCAGCTTCGTCGTCCGGACCGAGCTCTTCCCCCGCGCCGACATCCGCTTCGGCCTCGGCCGTGGGGACGTGACGACCCTCGACCCGGGGCGCGGCATCCACGACGGCCCCGCCTACTGGGCCGCCCGCGAGGCGATCACCTTGGCGGAGGACCGCGCCCAGCGAGCGCAGACGCGGACGTCGCGGACGGCATACCTCGCCCCGGACGAGGCGCCGGCCACCGTGGCGGCCGTGCGGGCCGCGCTCGACTGTCTGGACTTCATGATTGGCTCCATGTCGACCACTTCACGCGCGATCCTCGGAGGACTCATGCACGGCCTCGCCCAGCACGACGTGGCCGAGCAGGTCGGGATCAGCCCGTCCGCGGTGTCGCAGCGCGTGCGGCGGGACGGCATCGGGGTCGCCCTCGAGGCGATGGCGACGCTCGAGGACCTGCCGTGACCTGGCTGTCCATCGTCCTCGCCGGCATCGGGGTCGGCGACATCCTCCGGTCGACCTCCTGGCGGTGGGGACGCGTCGCCGGGCACGTCGTCGCGCCGGTCGTCATCCTCGCGCTCGCCCTGCTCGCCGGGCTGCACGCCTGGCCCGACCTGCTCGCCCTCGTCCTCGCTGCCGCCGCCGGCGCGGCCTGGGCCGAGCTGTCCCGGCGCACACAGATGACCGGACGGGGAGCACTGGCTCCCCTGGCCGCCTTCGCCGCGATCGTCGTCGGGCTCCTCGCCTTCTCCGGAGCCGCATCCCCGGCGGGCGGAGCGCTGGCGACGTGGCTGGCCTGGGCCGACCTGCCCGGGCACGGACCGCTGCCCGCGGCCCGGGTGCTGCTGCTGACCGGGCTCGTGCTGTTCAACGTCGCGACGGCCAACATCATCGTGCGCCTCGTGCTGCTCACGATCGGGGCGCTGCGACCCTCCGACGTCACGAACGCCAACGCCGCCGCTGCGGCTGCCGCCTCCCTGAGCGGACAGACCGCTCCCCTGACGTCCGGACAGCCCTCCGACCGGCTCAAGGGCGGTCGGCTGCTCGGGCCCATGGAACGCCTCGTCATCCTCGGGCTCGGTGTCGCCGGGCAGTTCGGGGCGGCCGGGCTCGTCATCGCCGCCAAGGGGCTGCTCCGCTTCCCCGAGATCCAGGCCGCCGCCCGCAACGGCAACGGCAGCCCCGCCGCCGCGGCCAACGGCTCCTACGCCGGCGGTCCCGCAGGCATCGACGACATCACCGAGTACTTCCTCGTCGGCAGCTTCGTCAGCTGGCTCATCGCCCTGGGCTCCCTCGCGCTGACCGTCTGAGAACGCCACCCACGGCGGTCCGCGTGATCGTCGTCACGCCGCGCGTCACGGCATACGCCAGCGTCGCCGGTGAGCACGGCCACCCGTCCAAACGGGCCCGCACGCACTGGTAGCGTCGGAGCGTCCAGCGACACACCGATGCGAAGGGCCTTCCTGTGAGCACTACCCCCGTCAAGGTCGCCGTCACCGGCGCCGCCGGCCAGATCGGCTACAGCCTCCTGTTCCGCATCGCGAGCGGTGCCCTGCTCGGGCCCGACACCCCGGTGGAGCTGCGCCTGCTCGAGGTCACCCCCGCGCTCAAGGCGCTCGAGGGCGTCGTCATGGAGCTCGACGACTGCGCCTTCCCGACGCTCGCGGGCGTGCAGATCGGCGACGACGCGTCGCAGGTCTTCGACGGCGCGAACCTCGCGATGCTCGTCGGCGCCATGCCGCGCAAGGAGGGCATGGACCGTGCCGACCTCCTCTCGGCCAACGGCAAGATCTTCACCGGCCAGGGCAAGGCGCTCAACGACGCCGCCGCCGACGACATCAAGGTGCTCGTCACCGGCAACCCGGCCAACACCAACGCGCTCATCGCCATGACGAACGCCCCCGACATCCCCAACGAGCGCTTCAACGCCCTGACGCGCCTGGACCACAACCGCGCCAAGACCCAGCTCGCCAAGAAGCTCGGCGTGCCGGTCACCGAGATCAGCAACCTCGCGATCTGGGGCAACCACGACGACTCGATGTATCCCGACCTCTACAACACCAAGGTCGGCGGCAAGGTCGCGGCCGACCTCGTCGACGAGTCCTGGATCACCGACGAGTTCATCCCGACCGTCGCCAAGCGCGGCGGCGCGATCATCGCCGCCCGCGGCCTGTCGTCGGCGGCCTCCGCGGCCAACGCGACGATCGACCACATGCGCGACTGGGTGCTCGGCACCGACGACTGGGTGTCGATGTCGGTCCCGTCCGACGGCTCCTACGGCGTCACCGAGGGCATCGTCTCCTCGTTCCCGTGCACGGTGAAGGACGGCGCCTACGAGATCGTCCAGGGCATCGAGCTCTCCGACTTCTCCCGCGAGCGCATCCAGGCCTCCGTCGCCCGCCTCGAGGGCGAGCGCGACGCGGTCAAGGAGCTGGGCCTCATCTGAGCCCCCTGCACGTCGAGAGGCGCCGGTCACCCGCGGGTGGCCGGCGCCTCTTGCGTATGCCGTGACGCGGGTTCGGGCGCGCCCGCTCGCTCTGTGTCCTGGCGCGGCCTGCCGCGGGCGTCAGGAGGGCGTCAGCGGGTCGCCGTGCGCGCGGGCGGCAGGCGTTCGGGGTCGTCGGGTCGGAGGTTGACCGTCGCCGAGGCGATGAGGATGCCAAGGGCGAGCCCGACGAGGCAGACGACGTCGATGGTTCGCGAGCGGACCGTGAGGCCGCCGGCCCGGCGCGCAGGCTGGGCCAGGAGCCGGATCACGGCGCCGACGAGCAGGGCGAGGGCGACGACGCGGCCACCCCAGCGCACGTCGAGGAACGCCATGAGCAGGACGCCGGCGGCGGCGGCCCCGGCGACGAGGTACCACCAGCTGAGGACGACGAAGCCGCTACCCCGCCACTGCATCCGGCGCTGCTCAGGCGCCGAGTGCGACCGAGGCCTCGGCCGCCTCGACGATGTTGGTCAGCAGCAGCGCCCGGGTCATCGGGCCGACACCGCCCGGGTTGGGGCTGACCCAGCCGGCGACCTCTGCGACGTCGGGCGCGACGTCACCGGCGATCTTGCCGTCGACGCGGCTCACCCCGACGTCGAGCACGGCCGCGCCGGACTTGACCATGTCCTTGGTGACGATGCCGGGCACGCCGGCCGCGGCGATGACGATGTCGGCCTGGCGCACCTCGGCGGCGAGGTCCTTGGTGCCGGTGTGGCAGAGCGTCACGGTGGCGTTCTCGCTCTTGCGGGTCAGGATGAGCCCGAGCGGGCGGCCCACGGTGAGGCCACGGCCGATGACGACGACCTTGGCGCCGGCGATCTGCACGTCGTGGCGGCGGAGCAGCTCGATGCAGCCCATCGGCGTGCACGGCAGCGGGGCCGGCTTGCCGAGGGCGAGCCAGCCGAGGTTCATCGGGTGCAGTCCGTCGACGTCCTTGCTCGGGTCGACCCGCGACAGCAGGGCCATCTCGTCGAGTCCGGTCGGCTGCTGGACGAGGAAGCCGGTGCACGCCGGGTCGGCGTTGAGCTCGTCGATGACGGCCTCGACCTCCGCCTGGGTGGCCGTCGCCGGCAGGTCGCGGCGCAGGTTCGTGATGCCGATCTCGGCGCAGTCCTTGTGCTTGGCGTTGACGTACCAGTGGCTGCCCGGGTCGTCGCCGACAAGGACGGTGCCGAGACCCGGCACGACCCCCTGCTCGCGCAGGCGGGCGACCCGCTGGGTCAGCTCCACCTTGATCGCCTGGAGGGTGGCCTTGCCGTCGAGGATCTGTGCCGTCACGGTGGACATCCTGCCATCTCGGCCCGTGACCGCCCGTCAGGTCAGGTCGGCGAGAGCGACCTTCGGGTCGGCGAGGCGGTCGCGGTCGACGACCGTCTTGTCGCGCACCAGGCGCTGGACATCGTCGATGGTGTCCCAGACGTTGACGTGCATGCCGGCCAGCACGCGTACGCCATCGCCCTCGGGCACGACCCAGAACGCCATGAACTCGTTGCTCGACGGCTCACCGCGCAACAGCACCTCCGCGCCGCTCCCGCGGGGGACGTAGCCGGCATACTCCAGCCCGATGTCGTACTGGTCGGAGAAGAAGAAGGGGATCGGGTCGTAGGTGACGTCCTGGCCGGCCATGGAGCGGCCCGCGGCGAGGCCGCCGTCGTTGGCGTTGGCCCAGTGCTCGACCCGGACGTTGGTGCCCAGGGTGGTGCTGCGCCAGTTCGCGACGTCACCGGCGGCCCACACGCCCTCGGCCGAGGTGCGCAGCGCGGGGTCGGTGACGATGCCGTTGTCGGTCGTGATGCCGGCGCCCTCGGCGAGACCGGTGTTCGGGGTGATGCCGACTCCGACGACGACCGCGTCGGCCGGCACCGTGTCGCCGGACTTCGTGACGACGCCGGTCACCGACGTGTCGCCCTCGATGCGCTCGACGCCCTCACCGAAACGGAACTCGACCCCGTGACCGCGGTGGAGGTCGGCGAACCAGCCACCGACCTGCTCGCCCATGACCGCGACGAGCGGGGCCGCCTGCGGCTCGATGACGGTGACGGTGCAGCCCGCGTCGCGGGCGGCGGCGGCGACCTCGAGGCCGATCCACCCGGCGCCGACGATGACGATGCGGGCACCCTTGGCGAAGCGGGCCTTGAGCGCCTCGGACTCCTGCATCTCGCGGAGGTAGAGCACCCCGTCGAGGTCGGCGCCCGGCACGTCGAGGGCGCGGGGTGTGGAGCCGGTCGCGATGAGGAGCTTGTCGTAGGAGAGGGTTTCGCCGTCGGCGAGGGTGAGCGTGTGCTGCTCCGCGTCGAGGGAGGTGGCCGGGTTGCCGAGGCGCAGCTCGACGCCCTGCTCGAAGTACCAGTCGCGGTCGTGGGTGAACGCCGTCTCCATCTCGTCCTCACCCTTGAGCACCGCCTTGGACAGCGGCGGCCGCTCGTAGGGCAGCCGGTTCTCCTCGGCCACGAGGACGATCATGCCGTCGCTGTCGCCCTCCCGGATGCCCTCGACGGCCTTCGCCGCCGCCAGCCCACCGCCGACGATGACGTATGCCGTGCGCCCCTGCTGTCCGCCCGTGTCAGTGCTCATGTGCACACCTTCACACGCGCGTCCGCCCCCGTCGAGTGCGGAGCAGTGAGGTAGCGGTTCGGCACGGTAACCGGCGGGGAGGTGGGGGTTGGCGGCTACGCCAGTGCTCCCTTGGGTGGGGCAGTGACGTAGCGGCTCGGGATGGTCACCTGGCGGGTGGTGGGGGTGCGGCGGCTACGTCAGTGCTCCGGTGGGTGGGGCAGTGACGTAGCGCGTGGCGCGGGGACGCGAGCGATCACCTCGACCCTCAGCGTCTTCCTGAGCAACGGAGGTCAGGAGGTCCAGGCGCGCCAGAGGGCGGCGTACTCCCCGTCCCGCTCGACGAGCTCGTCGTGGCTGCCGAGCTCGGCCACGCGTCCGTCGATGACGACCGCGATCCGGTCGGCGTCGTGCGCGGTGTGCAGCCGGTGCGCGATCGCGACGACGGTGCGGCCCGTGAGCAGCGCGTTCATCGAGCCCTCGAGGTGACGGGCCGTGCGCGGGTCGATGAGCGAGGTCGCCTCGTCGAGGACGATCGTGTGCGGGTCGGCCAGGATGAGCCGGGCGAGCGCGATCTGCTGCGCGCGACCCGGGGTCAGCACCTGGTGGCCCGAGCCCAGCTTCGTGTCGAGCCCGTCGGGCAGCCGTTCGACCCAGTCGAGGGCGTCTACCGCGCGCAGCGCCTCACGGACCTCGTCGTCGGTCGAGCCCTCGCGCGCGAGCACGACGTTGTCGCGCACCGAGCCGATGAAGACGTGGTGCTCCTGCGTGACGAGCGCGACCTCGGTGCGCAGCTGGTCGAGCGGCAGCGACGTCAGGTCCACCCCGCCCACCGTCACCGACCCGGTGCGCGGGCCGTGGATGCCCGACAGGAGCCGGCCGAGCGTCGACTTGCCGGAGCCGCTCGGGCCCACGATGGCGAGCCGCTCACCGGTGCTGAGGTCGAGGTCGATGCCGTGCAGCACGTCGTGGGCGCGGTAGGCGTAGCGCAGGTCGGTGCCCACCAGCTCGGGGCCGGTCGGCCGACGGTCGCCGGCCTCACGGTCCGGGGGCACCGTGGCGATACCGAGCAGGCGCGTCGTCGAGGCGACGCCGACCTGCACGCGGTCGGCGGTGTGCACGAGCATGTCGAACGGGCCCCAGAGCGCCTCGGTGTAGAGGACCGCGGTCGTGATCTGTCCGAGCGTGGCCCAGCCCTCGGCATACCCGATGCTCCCGAGCATGAGCACGAGCACGCGCGGGAGGCTGAACGCGAGGTCCATGACGGCGAAGAGCAGGTTGCGCAGCGTCATCGTGTAGCGCTCGGCCTGGGCGGAGACCGCGATGTCCTCGTCGCCGCGACGCAGCCGGTGACGGGCGAGGCCGAGCGCCTCGACGGTGCGCGCGCCCTCGACGGTCTCGGTGAGCGCGGTGTTGATCCGTGAGTACGTGCCGCCCTCGGTGAGATAGCCCTTGCCGGCGCGCCTCAGGTAGCGCCGCACCTGGATGAGCGCGAGCGACATGAGCACGATCGACGGGAGCGAGAGCATCGGCGAGTTGCTCACCATGGCGACGAGCGTCAGGACGACCGTGATGCTCGCGATGATCGACTCGGGCAGGGCCCAGCGCACGCTCTCGCTCATCGTGCCGACGTCGCGGGTGACGCGGGTGACGAGGTCGCCGGAGCTGGCGCTCTCGACGCGCGACAGCGGCAGGCGCAGGATGGCGCGGACGATGTATTCGCGCGCGGTGGCGAGGACGCTCTGGCCGAGCACCGTCGAGGAGAACTTCGCAGCGAGGGTGAACGCGCTCTGCACGACGACGAGCCCGGCCACGACGAGCGCCGCCGAGTTGGCCCCGGCCAGGGCAGCGTCGGTGCGCCCCGCCTGGACGTCGGCGGTCGTGGAGTCGACGAGCTCGCCGAGCAGCCGCGGGACGAGCAGCCCGGCCGTCGCGGCCAAGGCGTTGGCGACGACGACGGCCACCACGAGGAGGCGCTGCTGCGAGAGGAGCTCGCGGATGAAGACGACGACCCTGCGGGTGTCGGCCATGGGCAGGCCGGTGCGGGGGTTCATCGTGTCGGCGACGAACTCCTGCGCGCGGCGTTCGCGCAGCAGGTGCCGACGGCGCAGGGCGCTGACGCGCTCCCCCACCGATCCGGACTCGGGCGGGCGCAGCTCGTCGGGGACCGCCGGCGCCTGGGTGGCGGCGTCCCACGTGCGGGCCGACTCGGCCGCGAGCTCGACGGGCAGCGGCGAGACCCAGCCGGGGGTGACGGCCGTGACGGCGGTGGCGCTGGTGGCGACCGTGCTGTCGGGCGGGGTCATCGGGACTCCTCGGACTGGTGCGAGAGGACGGACGGGTCGGCGTCGCCACCGCGGACGACGACGGAGCGGTAGGCCGGCGAGTCCGTGAGCAGGTCGACGTGCCGCCCCCGGGCGGTGGCGACGCCCCCCTCGAGCAGGATGATCTCGTCGGCGTGGTGGAGCAGGAGCGGTGAGGCGGTCATGACGACTGTCGTGCGTCCGGCGCGGTGCTCGCCGAGGCGGGCGGCGATCCGGGCCTCGGTGTGGGCGTCGACGGCGGAGGTCGGCTCGACGAGGACGAGGACCTCCGGGTCGGCGGCGAGCGCGCGCATGAGCACGAGCCGCTGGCGCTGGCCACCGGACAGGCCGCGGCCGCGCTCCTCGAGCTCGCCCTGCCAACCGCCGGGCAGGGCGTCGAAGACGTCGTCGGCCGCCGCGGTGTAGAGGGCGCGCTCGGCCTGCTCGCGGCTCAGCCGGCCGAGCGGGTCGACGGCCGAGCGCAGCGTCCCGGCGAACACCTGGGGTGCGGTGTCGCTGACGAGGATGTGACGGCGTACGTCGTCGAGCTCGACGCGGGACAGGTCGACCCCGCCGACGGTGACACCCCACGGCCGGCGGGCGCGCTCCTCGTCGCGGCGGGCCTGCTCCTCGCGCGCGCGGGCGCGGGCGGAACGCTCACGGCGCGCGGCCCGGCCCTTGAGGTCCTCGGGGATCTCGTCGCTGACGAGCGCCCCCTCCTCGCTGGGCAGGTAGCGGCCGAGACGGTCGGCGAGGGCGGCCGAGTCGTCGGGCACCGCCGAGACGACCATCGTCAGGATGCCCGGTCGGATGGTCGCCCCGGACTCGGCGTCGACGATCTCGGCGTGGGTGTCGAGCGTGGCCGGCTCGTCGGGGTGGACCCATGGCGGGCTCTGCGAGAAGACGGCGATGGCCTTGCGCGCCGAGACGACCGAGCGGGTCCACTTCTGGGCGAACTCGACGAAGGTGCGCATCGGCTGGATGAGGAAGAGGCCGTAGCCGAGGAAGCTGACGAACTGCCCCACGGTGAGGCGGCCCTGGACGACCTCGCGCGTGCCGAGCCACATCAGCGCCACGACGAAACCGCCCGAGAGCAGGACGCCGACGGACTCGACGGCGGCGAGCCACCGCCCGGCCGCGACCCCCGACTGGCGCACGCGCTGGGACTGGCCGGCGTAGTTGCCGCCGAACGTCTCCTCGCCGCCGATGCCGCGCAGGATGCGCAGCCCGCCCACGATGTCGGTCGCCATCGACGTCAGCTCCGAGTTGCGCGAGCGCTCGACGCCCTGCCACCGCTGCATCGGTCGGAGCAGGGGCAGGCCGAGCAGGACGAGCAGCGGCGCCGACGCGAGGACGAGGACCCCCATGCGCACCGACGTGCTGAGCACGATGGCGGCCACGACGAGGTAGGCCGCGAGCTGGGAGATCGCGCGGGTCGTGATCTCCATGAGCGCGCCGAACTGGTCGCCGTCGCTGCCCGAGACCGAGAGCACCTCGCCCGTCGGGGTGCGCCGGGTCAGGACGTGGCCGAGCTGGAGGGCCTTGCGAGTGACGAGCTTGGTCGTGCCGTAGAGGGCAATGAGCCACTCGCGCACGATGACGGTGTGGAAGGCGATGCCGCTCACGGCGCCGAACACGGTGACGGCGGCGAGCGCCAGCACCCATTGGGTGGTCGACGCGGAGTCGCCCGCGACGATGCCGGTGTCGATGGCCCGGCCGACCATCCAGGGCCCGATCGTCTGCGGCACCATCCAGATGAGCGCGACGAGCAGGCCGACCCAGAACAGCCCGCCGTTCTGCCGCACCATCCACCAGAGGAAGGCCCGCGGCGAGCGGGTGTCGGGCGCGTCGGCGCCGCGGTCGGTGTAGGCCCTGACGTCGGGCGGAAAGTCTCGCATGGCCTGTCCACCCTAGGTCCGGGCACCGACAGCGCCCCACCCATTTTCTCCCCCTTCGCGCAGAGCGAAGATCCCGTCGTGCGCCCCTCCCCGTCGAGTGCCCACTTCCCGACAGGCAACCCGCCCTCCCAGTCGAGTGCCCACTTCCCGACGGCAGTTGTCCACATCCCCTAGGGCAGGGCCGGGTCCGTCCACAGCTCGACTCGCGTCTGCCCGTGAGGCTCGTTGGTCGGGGCACCGTCGATGCATGGTCCTGACACTCCCCGCCGCGCCGTTCACCGTCGCCCACGGCCGAGCGCTCGGCTTCACCGAACGACAGCTCTCCTCCGAAAGCCTGGATCGACCCTTTCGTGGAGTTCGATGCCTCACCCCAGCCACGAACCTCATCGAGCGAGCCGAAGCGTTGGTCTGCGCCCTGCCCGACAGCGCGGCCTTCTCGCACATCACGGCGGCGCTGCTTCACGGCCTCCCGTTGTCCTACGCCTTGGAGGAGGACGAACGACTCCACGTCATCCGGCGCATCGACCAGCCCCACATTCGCCGAAAGGACGTCGTCGGTCATCGCGCGGTCCACGCCCGAGCATTGACGACGGTCCGTGGGCTGCCGGTGGTCGGCTTGGCCGACACCTGGGTGGACCTGGGGGAGCTCGTGGGTCGGGGCAAACCGATGGGCCTTGATGACGCCATCGTCGTGGGCGACGCCTGCGCCACGCGATTGGAAAGCGTCGATCCGCTCCGGCGCGCGCTGGACCGACGCATTCGTCCGCGAGGGAAGGCGCTGCTGACCGAGGCACTAGAGCTCATCCGCGTGAACTCCTGGTCGCCTCGCGAGACTCAGGCCCGGATCATGTTCGTGCGGGCCGGACTCCCCGAGCCGGCGCCCAACCGGCCGATCTTCGCCTCGTGGAACCCCGAGGTCCTCCTCGGTTACGGCGACCTCGTCTGGCAGTTGCACCTTCCAGACGGCCGGAAGGTGCGCCTCATCGGCGAGTACCAAGGAGCCGAGTTCCATTCCGGGACGGAGCAGAAGGCACACGACGATGTTCGCCGCACTCGCTTCGGGGACGACGGCTGGCTGGTCATCGAGATCTGGGCGGCTGACATGGCCACGCGCCAGGCGCGGTGGGACATCATTCGCCGGTTCGCCGCTGAGCTAGGTGTGCCGGAGTCAGCCCTGGCCCTTCACGACACCGACCCACACTTCTTCTCGCGTCATGCCATCGACGAAGCCATCGCGCGCGATGACCGTTGGCGCGCTAGGGCCGCTTGGTAGAGGCGTCGAGAACTGAGCACTCGACTGGGACTGGCCTGACGGCATACGGCCGACCCGTTGGGAACTGAGCACTCGACTGAGACTCGACCCGGGCGGACTCAAGTCGTCTGCGCAACGGTGAGTAGTTCGTTGAGCCTAACGGCGGGGGTGTGGAAGCCGAGGGTGGCTCGGGGTCGGGTGTTGAGCAGGTGTTCGACGTGGGCGACGCGTTCGTCGGTGACGGTGGTGAAGTCGATGCCTTTGGGG
>NZ_JBFTPP010000012.1:0-157593 GCF_056398545.1 Terrabacter sp. 01T434 | reverse complement strand
AAACACCCACCCCCGAAAAGGAGATGAGCAAACTTTGAACCCATGAAGGGCTCGAAAACCTGACTGAAGCCGAACCACTAGCTCAAAAAAAGCTAGAAGTTCGATTCAACCAAAGGATAATTCGCCCAAAACACCACACGACCACCCATACGAGTGACCATGCCGCGCCCCGGGACGAGGTAATTGGCATCGATTTTTGACACGCTGTTGAGTTCTCAAGAATCGGACACACACCATCAACCACCTCAACGAGGAGGCCTCCGGGGCAACCCTTCAAACTTACCCGCCGGACGCGCCAGGACCAAATCCCGTGATCCGGCCTAAAGGCCGTCCGAGCGGGTCCTACGCAGAACCAGCGGTTTCTGCTCGAGTAACAGTACAGGAACTTCAGGGGTGCTCTGACCACCTCACGTCCCACCTGACATCCGGGGGCCCAGAGCTCCCCGCCCTCACGCGAGGCGCAGGCGGTCGCCGTCCCAGGAGACGGCGTACGGGTCGGTGATCTCACCGATGAACTGACCCCCGGTCTCGTTGCGGAAGGCCAGGAACTTCGTCTCGCCGGTCTGCCGGTCGGTGATGAACTTGCCGACGTAGAGCGACGGGTCGTCGATGTGGCGGGCGCCGGCGATGTCGTAGGGCCCGAGCGGCGACTTCGCGTCTGCGATCCAGACCCCGCCCGTCACACCCTCGGACCTCGCCGCCTCCGGCATGTCCCCGACCCCGCAGTTGAAGAGCAACACCTGGCGGCCGTCGACGACGAAGGGCTGCACCACCTCGAGCTGCCCGAACCCCTGCCCGGGCTGCGACAGCGGCTCCCGCAGCTCCCAGTTCTCCAGGTCGGCCGACCACGCGTGCCCGACCACCCCGCGGTCGACCACGTCACCGTGGTTGGCGCGCGCCGTGATCAGCATGTGCCAACCGTCGCCGTCAGGATCCTCCAGCACCCACGGGTCGCGGAACGCCTCGTCGTGCCAGTTCCCGTCGGAGTACTTCTCGTACCACCGCGGGTCCGCCGACAGCACCGGGCCAGGCGCCTTGTCCCACACGTGAAGGTCGGACGACACGGCATACCCGATCGACTGCACGTTCGCGCCCACGTCGTTCAGCGAGGCCCCCGTGTAGAACATGAACCATCGACCGTCCGGGTGCCGCACGACCGACCCGGTCCACGTCGCCAGGTCGTCGAACGCCGGCGCGTCCGAGCGCACCAACGCATCGACCACCCGCTCCCAGTGCACCAGGTCCGACGACACCGCGTGGCCGACCGATGCGCGGTGGTGCCGGGCGTGCGGGTCCTTGAGAGCGCGCGACGCGTAGAGGAAGAACAGGTGGTACTGCTCACCGTCGTCGACGAGCCAGAAGTCCCACACCCATGCCTCGGGAAGCTTGAACACAAGTCAGCCTTTCACGCCGCTGCTGGCGATGGAGTTGATGAACGATCGCTGGAAGGCGATGAAGAGGATCAGCACGGGCGCGGTGATCATCGTCGCGTACGCCATGATCTGGCCCCACGAGGTGTTGAGCTGCTTGAAGTAGTCGATGCCGACCATGACGGGCCGCAGCTCCTCGGTCTGCACCGCCATGAGGGGCCAGAGGTACTGGTTCCACATCGGCAGGAAGGTGAGGATCGCGACGGTCGCGATGGCCGGCCCCGACAGGGGCATGACGATGCTGCGATAGATGCGGAACCAGCCGGCCCCGTCGACCTTCGCCGCCTCGTCGAGCTCCTTCGGGATGGAGTCGAAGTACTGGTAGAAGAGGAAGATCGAGAAGGCGTTGGCGATGAACGGGATGATCTGCACCTGATAGGTGTCGAGCCAGCCCTGGCTGAACCCGTCGGGCCCGAGGAAGGGCAGCTGATTCGACCACCACAGCAGCGGCAGAGCGAGCGTCTCGAACGGGACGATGAGCGTCGCCAGGATGATCCCGAGCACGATGCCGCCGCCCTTGAACCCGATCCGGGCCAGGGCGAACGCGGCCATCGAGTTGACGACGATGCCGAGCACGACGGTGACCACCGTGATGAGGACCGAGTTCATCATGAACTGCGCGAACGGGACTCGGCCGAAGACGCCGGTGTAGTTGTCGGCCGAGATGTCCCCGGTGGGCAGGAACGCCTTGATGCTGCCGAGGTCGTCGAAGATCTGCAGGTCCGGTTTGAAGCTGGACACGACCATGAAGAGCAGCGGCAGCCCGAAGACGAGGCAGAGCACGATCCGCATCAGCAGACCGAGGCCCTGCCGGGCTGGGTGAGGTCGCTCCCCGCTCCGGTGGTGCTCGGGGACGGCGGTCTCGGCGACGTGGGCGAGGGTCCCCGTGGTCTCGGCCCCGGTGGTGGCTGCGGCGCTCATCGGACGACGTCCTTGTCTCGGGTGATGTAGCGGTTGACCAGGGTGACGGCGAGCACGAGGACGAAGAACGCGAGTGAGATCGCCGACGCGTAGCCGGTCTGCTGCTGCTGGAAGCCGGTGCGGACCGCCATGAGCACCAGGGTCGAGGTCGAGTCGAGCGGGCCGCCCTGGGTCATGATGTTGACCTGGGTGAAGAGCGCGAACGCCGAGATCGTGATGGTGATGAGGATGAAGGTCCGCGTCGCCCGCAGGCCCGGCCACGTGACGTAGCGGAACTTCTGCCACGTGTCGGCGCCGTCCAGGTCGGCCGCCTCGTAGAGGTCGCCGGGGATGGTCTGCAGCCCGGAGAGCCAGATGACCATGTGGAAGCCCATCGCCTGCCATGCGGACATGAGGATGATCGCGAGCAGCGCCGTGTGCGGGTCGCCGAGCCAGTCGGGCCCGACGATGCCGAACTTCAGCAGCACCTGGTTGATGAGGCCGTTCTTCTGGTACATGAACAGCCACAGCATCGACACGACGACCATCGAGGTGACGACCGGCAGGAAGTAGACCGTCCGGAAGAAGTTGACCCCGCGCATCTTGACGTTGACGAGCAGCGCCAGCCCGAGCGCACACGCCGACTGCAGCGGCACGATGACCACGGCGAAGACGATCGTGTTGCGCAGCGACGCCCAGAACGTCTCGTCCTGGAAGAGGCGCACGAAGTTGTCGGTGCCGATGAACTCCGCCGGACGGGGCGAGATGAGCCGGGCGTTGGTGAACGCGAGCCCGAACGTCAGCCCGATCGGGATGAGCAGGAACGTGATCAGCAGGACCGCCGCCGGCAGCAGCATGAGCAGTGCCGTCGTGGTCGATGAGCGGGAGCCCGATACGGGCTTCCTCTTCCGGGTCGCGATGGCCGAGGCGTCCTCGGCCGCAGTGATGGTCGTCATCTCAGTCACTCACTGGAAGTAGCCGTTGGACTTCTGGTTGGCGTCGATGTCCTTCACGGCCTGGTCGAGCGACTGCTTCGGGTCCGCGCCGTTGAGGATGTCCTGCGCCGTCTTGGTGAACTCCGTCGCGATGAACGGGTAGCCGGGCGTCACCGGGCGCAGGACGGCGAACTTCTTGGCATAGTCGAGGAAGACCTCGTTCTCGCCGCCCTTCTCGTAGCCCTTCACCTGGGCTGCGGCAGCGTCGGTGGCCGGGATGTTGTTCGTGTCGCGGGCGACGCTCGCGACGTACTTGTCCTGCGCCGCGAACTTCATGTAGTCCAGCGCGCCGGCGGTGTCGGAGCAGTTCTGCGAGATGCCCCACTGCCACGAGCCGCCACCGATCTTCGGGCCGGTGCCGAGGTCCGGCGGCGGAAGGAACAGGGTGTCCTTGCCGAACGCCTTGCGGGTGTCGACCGCCGTCCACGTGCCGTTGTAGAGGATCGCGGACTTGCCGTTGATGAAGTCCTTGGCCGGGTCGGCGCCGGACTTGAGCGGGATCAGCCCGTCGGTGACCAGGCCGCGGAACCACGTCGCCCACTCGACGGCCTTGGGCCCGTTGAGGACTCCCTCCGCCGACTTGTAGTCCTTGCGTTCGATGAGGTCGCCGCCGAAGCTCTGCAGCATCGGGGAGTATGCGTAGGGCCACCACTCGCCGGTGAAGCTCGTCGCGATGTCGAGCGGGTTCGCGAACGCGCCCGAGGCCTTGATCTTCTTCAGCGCCGCGGTGAACTCGTCCTTCGTCCAGGGCTGCTCGGTCGTCGGGACGCGGATGCCGTACTTGTCGAGGATCGTCTTGCGCGTCACCATGACGAGCGCGACGTCGTAGTAGCCGAAGGAGTACGTCTTGTTGTCCCACTTGCCGAGCACCGTCGGCAGGTACTTCGACAGCGTCCCCTCCATGCCGTCGAGCGGCGCCAGGTAGCCGGCCCACGCCCAGTTCGGCACGTTGGGGCCGTCGATGTCGAGGATGCAGGGCAGCTTCTTGGACGCCGCAGCCGCGACGACGGACTGGTTGTACGAGTCCTGCGGGAAGGCCTGGATCTTGACCTTGTACTTCTTCTGGCTCGCGTTGTAGTCGTTCACGATGTTCGTGATCGCCGCGAGCTCGGCCTTGTTGCCGGCGTTGTGGGTCCACATCGTCAGCTCGCCACCGGCCCCGCCGGTCGAGCTGCTGGCGCCCTTGGAACAGGCGGCCATCGAGAGAGGGAGCGCGGCCGCGAGCAGTCCGACGGCGACGCGCTTGGTGGTCGAGGTGAGCTTCATGGTTCCTCCGGGTGGTGAAGGTCAGCGCCACTGCTAAAACCTTTCAGCACGGAACGCTAGCGGCTGACGTGACGGCGCACAAGGGTTTGCTAAATCCATTTCACCTGCGGTGATGCGGTCAGCCGTCGTTACCGGTGGGTTAGAGTGACCGCGGAGGCGTCCTCGAGGGCGCCACACGGCATACGGGCTCCGGCGCCCGCACGAAGGGGTTGACGTGAACAAGCGACCGACGCTCGCCGACGTGGCGGAGCGCGCGGGCCTGTCCAAGACGGCCGTGAGCCTCGTGCTCAACGACCGCCCGGGCTCGCGCCTGTCGGCCGACGCCGTCGCCCGCATCCACGAGGCCGCGCGCGAGCTCGACTACCGCCCCAACGCGCAGGCCCGGTCGCTGCGCCTCGGCACGACGGGCACGATCGGCTTCATCTCCGACGACGTCACGGTCACCCGCTTCGCCTCGGCGATGATCCGCGGCCTGCTCGACGCCGCCGACGAGAGCGACCGCGGCGTGCTCATCGCCGAGACGTTCAAGCACCCCAAGCAGCTGCGCAAGGCGATGGAGGCCATGGTCGACCGCCAGGTCGACGGGCTCGTCTTCGGAGCCCTGTCCGCTCGCCTCATCGACCTGCCGCCGCTGCCTGGTGGCATGCGCGCCGTCACCGTCAACTGCGTCAACCCCGACGTGCCCGTCGCCGTCCTCCCCGACGAGGAGCAGGCTGGGTATGCCGTCACCCGCCGCCTGCTCGACGCTGGCCATCGCGATGGCATCGCCATCATCGGGAACGCCCCTGTGGCACGGTCGGATCCGCGCATCTCTGTGACGATCGGCCGTCGTTTCAACGGGATCCACCGTGCGCTCGACGAGGCCGGCGTGACGCCAGTTGCGGTCGCCGACATCGAGTACTGGGAGCCGTGGAACGGCTACGACGCGGTCAAGGGCGTGCTCGCGTCCGGGGCTCCGGTGACGGCGTTGCTCTGCCTGAACGACCGCGTCGCGTTCGGCGCCCAGCAGGCCATGCAGGAGAAGGGACTTCGCATCCCCGATGACCTGTCAGTCGCCTCCTTCGACGACGACGAGATCGCCACCTACATGCGGCCCGGCGTCACGACGGCGCGGTTGCCCTACCTCGAGATGGGGCGTCAGGCGCTCGAGCTGCTCCTCGACCCTGCGGCCGCGCCGGGTGAGCACCTGATCGAGATGCCGCTCCAGGTGCGCGGGTCGATCCGTTCGCTGGCCTGATCCGGTGGCTGTCCTGATCCGCTCGCTGTGCTGATCAGTGGAGCGCCGCTAGCGAAGCCGGAAGGGCGGAGCCGGCGAGCCCGCCGCCACGCACGACGTGTCCAGCCCGTCGACGCTCCCCGCAGCAACGAAGGCCGCGACGACGGAGGGTAGGCAGCCGAGGTGCCCGACGACGTGCTGCAGGGCAGGTAGCACGACGATCTTGCTGTGCGGCTGCTGCGCTGCGACGCCCGCGAGGTTCGACGGTGGGTCCTGCGGGTCCCCGTCACCGGCCAGCCAGAGCACGGGCACGCTCGTCCGGACCCCGTCGACATCCTTGGTCGGCACGACCCCCGACGGGAGGTGGGCGCACATGGCCGCCCGACTCTGGGCCTGACGCAGCTCATTCGGCAGGTCATAGCTGCCGGCACCGAGCCGCGCCACCTCGGCGGAGGCGTCCCTGGCCCACGCCTCGGAGCAGAGGATCTCGTCAGCCATGAGGAGGCTGGGTTCGGTGGAGGGAGTGAGGCCGATGAGCGCGGACGCCTCGACGTACTTCCCGGCATACGTCAGGTGGATCGCGAGCGGGAGCTGCGCCGCGCCCGCTTCGGTGAGCAGAGCGGCGTGGATCGCCTCGGCCAGCATGGCCTGGTCGATGACTGCGGACTGTCCCGAGGCCCGGTCGACGACGCGCACCGGGGTCCGGAACCTCGCCAGGACCTCACGCCACTCGGCGTCGAGCCGCGGGAAGGCGCCGTGACAGGCCAGGTCTTCGGCACAGCGGCGCAGCAGCAGCCCCAGGGCCGCCTGGCTGCTGGCCGCCATCCGCTCGAAGACCGGGACGTCGAGTGGCGTGCCTCCGTCGAGGACCGCGACGCGCACGTGCCCCGGGTGCTGGCGCAGGTAGTACTGCACGAGCGTCGCGCCGTACGAGCTGCCGTAGAGGTCGATCGTGCCGTAGCCCAGCGCGGCGCGTACCGCGTCGAGGTCATCGGCCGCGACGGTGGAGGTGAGCTGACGCGGGTCGACGTCGACCGACCGGAGGCCATCGCGTGCCCAGGTCGCGAGTCGGGCGTCCGCGGCTGCCCGGGGCAGGCCCGTGGTGGCCGGCAGCGGCGGCAGGCTCTCGGGCTTGGAGGCGCCGGTGCCGCGCTGGTCGACGAGGACGATGTCGTGGGCGGCGTGGAGCCCGGTGTAGACCGACGGGAACCACGCGAAGAACTGCGTGCTCGCCTCACCCGGACCGCCGGCCACGGCGAAGACCGGATCGGCGGCCGCACGAGTGCCGCTCGCCGGGATGACGGCCACGCGCAGCGGGACCTGTCGGCCCGCTGGCTTCGACCGGTCCTCGGGGACGCTCAGCGTGCCGCAGAGGGCGAAGGCCCGGGCCGGGGTTGGGCGCTCTCCCCTGATCGTGCACGCCACCAGCGGCACTCCGGCCAGGGACCTCGAGGCGGTGGTGACGGAGGCTGTGGAGGCGGCCGTCGTGCGTTGCGACGAGGGCTGGCCGGGTGACGTGGAGCACGCGGCGAGCGACACGGTGGCCACGCCCACGGCCGCTGCCGTCAGCGCCGCGGCTGCGATGCGACGCAGGGAACGCCCCACCTGCCACCTCCTCGCCTCAGCGTGCGGGCTCGGTGGCCGCTCACCCAGAGGCGAAGGTCCCACCTCTGGGTGTGGCCCTACCCCGAGGCTTGACGTCGTTGCTCAGTCGGCCTCGTCGGGCGTCCGACTCGGGCGTCCGCGCTTGGGCAGCGGGCCGGCGTGCTTGGGCATCCGGCCGGCCTCCGCGAGCGCGCGGCGGAGGATGAGTTCAGCCTGCGCGTTGACGCTGCGCAGCTCGTCGTTGGCCCAGCGCACCAGCGCGTCGTGCACCGCTGGGTCCAGACGCAGCAGCACCTGCCGGCGGCTCACGTGTAGAGCGATCCCGCGTTGACGACCGGCGACGGCGGCTGGTCACCGCACAGCACGACGAGCAGGTTGCTCACCATCGAGGCCTTGCGCTCCTCGTCGAGGTCCACGATGTCGTGCTCGGCCAGCCGGGCGAGTGCCATCTCGACCATGCCCACGGCCCCCTCCACGATCCGGCTGCGGGCGGCGACGACGGCGTTGGCCTGCTGGCGACGCAGCATCGCCTGGGCGATCTCCTGGGCGTACGCCAGGTGCGAGATGCGCACCTCGACGATCTCGACGCCGGCCACCGAGACGCGCTGCGCGACCTCGGCGGCCAGCTCGCCGGCCACGACGTCGGTGGAGCCGCGCAGCGACGTGCCCACGCCCTCCGCGACGTCGTAGGGGTGCGTGTTCGCGACGTGGCGCAGCGCCGACTCGGCCTGGACGGTGACGAAGTTGACGTAGTCGTCGACGGCGTACGTCGACCGCGCCGTGTCGGCCACCTGCCACACGACGATGGCGGCGATCTCGACCGGGTTGCCATCGGCGTCGTTGACCTTGAGCCGGCTCGTCTCGAAGTTGCGCACGCGGATGCTCACCTGGCGGCGGATCGTCAGCGGCAGCACCCACCAGAAGCCGGACCGGCTCACCGTGCCGACGTAGCGGCCGAAGAACTGCACGACCTGCGTCTGCCCCGGCGGCACGACGACGAGCGCCGAGAGCACGAGAGCGGCGACGAGGATCGGCAGCCAGAGCAGGCCGGTGGTGTCGTTGGTGAGCAGATAGGCGATGGCGGCGCCGCACACCGCCACGACGATGACGCCGAACCAGCCGTTGAGGGCGAAGGCCGGGCGCTGCGTGATGTCGACGAGGACCCCTTGGTGACCGACGGGTCCCTGGGTCGGGGCTGGGGTCGGGGCTGGGGTCGGGACGGTGCTCATGATGCCTCCTGAGCGTGAAAGAAAGTGATATCACTTAGATAGCACTTTTATCGCGCTGCCGGAAGACCCACGGTCCGCTTCACGCATACGACCCCAGTTCCCACGGCATGACGTCGGGCGCCACCAGCTGCACCGTGTCGATCTCGTTGTCGCGACACACGATCAGCCACAGCTCGCGCGTGTCGTCCCGCTCCGCCGCGATGGTGCCGTTGAGCACGTGGTCGAACGTGAAGTCGGCGAAGTCGGGCCGGGTGCTCGTGCGGGCCAGGGCGCCCGGGCAGAGGAAGTGGTCGATGAGGTACTGCAGCCACGGCTCGGCCATCCGTGACTTCTCGGTGCGGCTTTCCCACGACAGGCAGCACCCCGTCGGGCACGGTTTCCAGTCGAGATGCGGATACGGGCTACCGTCCCCCGGCGTCAGCGTGGTGAAGGGGTCCGGGGTTGTTCTCGTGGGGCGTCGCTTGCGCCTCGACGTGGCCGGCCGGGCTGCCCGCGCCTCGGCTTCGAGCCGGTAACGCTCCTCGCGCTTGTTCTGCTGCTCGATCCTGAAAGCCCGCGGGTTCATCGGCACCTCGTACGGGTCAGTGAAGTGGCGACGGTCGATCTCCGCATAGGCAGTGAGCCATTCCACCTCCGCCGGGTTGAGCTTCGGCTCGATGTCGAGCCGACCCAGGTAGGTCGTGCTGAATCCCATGGCGCACCTCGCTGTCTTGTCGTCTGCGGTGGAATCGACCACCAGACAAGCAGATCCGCTCCTCTTGGTTTTGGGTTCTCCACAGGGGTCGGCCCTGTGGAGAACCACTGAGACGACTGCACACGCCATGCCACGGTTACGACATGTCTGACGACTCCTGGCACCTCGAGAACGCCGAGCAGACCCTGCGCGACATCGCCGCGATCTGCCCCTTTGTGATGGGCCACGTCATCGTGGCGGCCGTCGACCTTGTTACGCAGCAGGTGACCGGGGCGCGCGTCGCCGTCGCCGGCGAGCCGCCCGACCGGCACGACGCCAGCGAGCTCCTCCGCGGATTGGCCGAGCAGCTCGTCCCCGAGCGCTGGGCCTCCGGCCGACACGGCATCACCCACGTGCTCGTCACTGTCGTCTGCCGTCAGGGCCGCGTCACCCCCACCGAGCGTGAGAGCGCCTGGCTGATGGCATGGAGATATTCCAACCACCTCCGCGGCGCCTTCCAGGGGGACGTCTACGTCGTGACCCCGCACGGTTGGGGCGGCTACCTGGACCACCGGGCTGGCTACGAGCCCTGCCTCGAGGTCGCGTGACGGTGGGCTCAAGCAGTGTCGGTGGTCGAATGTATGTTCGACTCATGGCACCAGAACCATCGACGCTCGAGCTCCTCCGGAGCCGGCTCGCCGACCTCGAGGCGCGGCAGCGCGCTGCGGGTGGCGCGTCCGAGCCTGAGTTCTGGGAGCGCTTCGCTGGGCGTATGCCGTCACCCTCGACCGCGCCCGCTGCCTCGACCGCGCCCGCTGCCTCGACCGCGCCCGACGCCTCGTCCGCACCCGTGGGGAAGGGGCGCCGACGGACGCGCCGGGTCGCGCCTGAGTCGCGGCCGGTCACCGCCCCGCAGGGGCCGTGGTCCGAGCTGTCGGCGGAGAGCCTGGACTCGCTCGACCTGCGCGAGATGAAGCCGCTCTCCGAGGCGGAGTGGCACGAGATGGTCAACGACCCAGCCTGGATCGAGGCCACCGCCGAGCGTGCGGCCGCGCACCGGGACGACTGCGCCGACAGCGATCGTCAGCAGGCGATCGCGTTCGACGCTGTCGCCGGTTTCAGCCTCGACCGGCACTCGAGCACGGACCTCACTGCCGCGGCCGAGCTGGTCGCCCACCAGCGGCGCAACCACGAGGTGACGCTGGTCAACATCGTCTCCGAGCTGGTGTCCCGGGGCGTCGAGGCTCCCGAAGGCCTGACGCGTGCCGACTGGCTGCGTAGCCACGATCCGTCCCTGACGGCTGGGCAGGCCAAGGCCTTCGTCACGGTCGGCACGGCATTGGCCGATGCGCGATGGGCCCGGTTGCGCCTGCTCGTCGCGACCCAGCAGGTGACGGTCGGCAACGCGGCACAGATCGTCGACTTCCACGGGCGCACCGCTCCGGTCGCCGACCGGGACGATCTCACGACAGCGCTCGACGACCTCACCGACCAGGCCCGACAGCTACGGCCAGAGGAGTTGAGCCGCCTCGTCCGGCACCACACCGAGCAGATCAAGCCGCCCCGCGACGAGGACTCGCTCGACCGCGGCCGACGCGACGCACGCGGACTGTGGTTCACCCAGCCCAACGCCACCGGGATGGTCGGCCTGCGCGGCGTGCTCGACCCCGAAGGCGCTGCCATCCTCAAGTCCGCCATCGACCCGCTGTCCATCCCGTGCCCCGAGATGGACGAGCAGGGTCGCACCGTCACTCCCGACGACCGCACCCCGGCCCGGCGTCGCATGGACGCGCTACTGGCCATCGTCCAGCGCGGGGTCGCCTCCGCCGACGGCGTGCCCACGACCGACAAGGCCAAGGTCGTTGTCCTCATCGACCTCGACGATCTCCTGGCGGACCTGCACGACGACATCCCCGAGGCGTTCAGGCGCAAGGGTTCCTCCGACGCGAGCACTGGCACCTGCGCAGGCGGCCGACCCAGGACCGGCTCGGGCTCCGGTGTCACGCTGACGGGCGACGTCCTGTCGCCAGGTGTTGTACGACGGATGGCCTGCGACGCGGAGATCATCCCGATGGTGCTCGGCGCCGACGGTGAACCGCTCGACGTGGGGCGCCGACGGCGCCTCTTCACCCGGGGCCAGCGACTCGCCCTCATCGCGCGCGACAAGGGCTGCAGCTGGACGGGCTGCACGGTGCCCGCCAGCTGGTGCGACGCCCACCACGTGATCCATTGGCGACACGGCGGCCGCACCTCCCTGCTCAACGCTGCCCTGTTGTGTCCGAAGCACCACACCGAGGTCCATGACCGCGGACTCACCGCGACGGTCACCGCTCTCGGCGTCACCTGGCACACCTGAGTCACCCGCCCCACACCCCGCCGGCGCCGGCGGGGCCAGTGGCCTGTCGCGAGTGGCCTGTCATGAGTGGCCTCATGAGCGGATTCTGTGCGTGTGCTGAGTCCGCACCGCGCCTCACCATCGTGGGCAGCGGGGCTGGCTACGGTGGCCCCCATGGTGCAACTCAGCGGTCCCGCTCGAGTGGGTCGAGGGCCCGCATGACGGCGGAGCACGAGCGCCTGCGCGCGGCTCGGGAGGGCATCGCGGACTGGCGCCTCTGGGGTCCGTATCTGCCTGCGCGGCAGTGGGGCACGGTGCGCGAGGACTACTCCGCCGACGGCGATGCGTGGGCCTACTTCCCGTTCGAGCACTCGCACCTGCGCGCCTACCGGTGGGCCGAGGACGGCATCGCCGGCCTCAGCGACAGCCACGGCTTCCTTGCCCTCGGCCTCGCCGCGTGGAACGGCGCCGACGACCGCCTCAAGGAGCGGCTCTTCGGCCTGACCAACCCGCAGGGCAACCACGGTGAGGACGCCAAGGAGTACTGGTGGCACCTCGACGCCACACCGACCCACTCCTATGCGCAGATGCTCTACCGCTACCCGCAGGGCGCCTTCCCTTATGCCGACCTCGTCGCCCAGAACTCGGCACGGGGGCGGGACGAGCCGGAGTACGAGCTGTCCGACACCGGACTGCTCGGCGACAACCGGTTCTTCGACATCACCGTGCTCCACGCCAAGGCCGCCCCCGACGACATCTGCGTCGAGATCGTCGCGACCAACCGCGGCCCCGATGCGGCGCCCCTGCATCTCGTGCCGCAGCTGTGGTTCCGCAACACGTGGGCCTGGGGCCGCGACGACCGCACGCCCTCGATCCGGCTCCTGGAGGGTGATGCGGGCCACGCGGGCGGCCCGACGCTCGAGGCCACCCACGCCTTCCTCGGCACCCTGACACTCCACGTCGAGGACGACTCGGCGCGGGCGCTCTTCTGCGACAACGAGACCAACGACGTCGCGCTCTACGGGTCGCCGACGAGCCGCACGCCGTGGCCCAAGGACGGCATCAACCGGGCCGTCGTCCACGGCGACGAGTCCGGCCTCAACCCCGCCCACACGGGAACCAAGGCCGCGGTAGTCCGCTCCTGGGAGGCCGTCGCTCCGGGTGCCTCGGTGCGCCTGCGCCTACGGCTGCGCGGGCCGGGTCACGACGACGAGCCCTTCAACCCCAACACCAGCACCGACACGAGCGCCGGCTTCGACGCCATCGTCGCCGCACGTCGCGCGGAGGCCGACGCCTTCTACGCCGCGGTCATCCCCGCCAGGGCCGACGCGACCGAGCAGCACATCGCGCGGCGCGCGTTCGCCGGCCTGCTCTGGGGCCGGAAGCACTACCGCTACTCGGTGCGCGACTGGCTCGAGGGCGACCCCGGCCAGCCGGCTCCCCCGCCGAGCCGGAGGGCCCTGAGCGGGCGCAACACGGCCTGGCGAAGCCTCGCCCTCGCCGACGTCATCTCGATGCCCGACGAGTGGGAGTACCCGTGGTTCGCCACGTGGGACCTCGCCTTCCACTGCGTCACGCTCGCCCACGTCGACCCCGACTTCGCCAAGGAGCAGCTCCTCCTGCTGACCCGCGAGTGGGCGCAGGGCCCCGATGGCGCGCTCCCGGCATACGAGTGGGCCTTCGGCGACGTCAACCCGCCCGTCCACGCGTGGGCGGCGTGGCAGGTCTACGTCATCGACGGCGCGCGCGACCACACCTTCCTCGTGCGGATCCTCGACAAGCTGCTGCTGAACTACGCGTGGTGGCAGAACCGCAAGGATCCCGACGGGTCGAACCTGTATGCCGGGGGCTTCCTCGGGATGGACAACATCGGCCTCTTCGACCGGTCCCGCGACGTCCCGGCGGGCTGGCGGCTCGAGCAGTCGGACGCGACGGCGTGGATGGCGTTCAACACCCTGTCGCTGATGCGCATCGCGCTTGAGCTCTCGCGACGCGACGAGGCCTACGGCGACCTCGTCACCACCTTCCTCGAGCGCTTCTGCGGGATCGCCGAGGCGATGGAGAGCTTTGGCAGCCAAGGCATCTCGCTGTGGAACGACGACGAGGGATTCTTCTGCGACGCCCTCGTCAGCGACACCGGCGAGGCCGTCCAGCTGCGGGTGCGCTCCCTCGTCGGGCTGCTGCCCCTGCTCGCGGTCGACCTGCTGCCGACGTGGGCGACGAGCACCCTGCCGACGCTCCGGACCCACCTGGCGTGGCTGCAGGCCAACCGCCCCGAGCTGATGGACGCCGTCGCCGGCACCACCGACCGGCCCGACGTGCACCGCATGCTGCGTCTCGTCGACCCGGAGCGCCTCGGCCGGCTGCTCGAGGTGATGCTCGACGAGAGTCAGCTGCTGTCGACGCACGGCGTGCGCTCGCTGTCGGCGGCCTATCGCGACGGATTCAGCGAGCGGGTCGGCGACCGTGACCTCGACATCCGGTACGACCCCGGCGAGTCCACGACCGGGCTCTTCGGCGGCAACTCCAACTGGCGCGGACCCGTCTGGCTGCCGGTCAACGTGCTGATCGTCAGCGCCCTGCGCCGGCACGCCGAGGGCCTCGGCGACGCGCTCACGGTCGAGCTGCCGCGCGGCTCGGGCCACCGAGCCAGCCTTGCTGAGGTCGCCGACGAGCTGCAGCGCCGCCTGGTCTCGCTCTTCCGCCCCGGACCCGACGGGCCGCCGCCCAGCCACCCGCGTGACCAGGGCGCGGGGCCGTTGTGGACCGAGCACCCGACGTTCAGCGAGTACTTCCACGGCGACACCGGCCGCGGGCTCGGCGCCTCGCACCAGACCGGGTGGACCGCGCTCGTCGCCCACCTCATCTGCTCGCCCGACGGGCGGCTCCATGCACCGCCACCACCACCCGCAACACACTCAGAACCCCCAGAACCCCCAGCCCACAAGGAGAGTTGAGCATGCTGCTCGAGGACAAAGTCGTTGTCGTCACCGGAGGAAACAGCGGCATCGGCGCCGCGATCTGCGAGGTCGCCGGTCGGGAGGGCGCCAAGGTCGTCGTGGACTACGTGACGCGGCCACAGGACGCCCAGGCCGTCGACGACGAGATCACCCACGAGGGCTCGGAGGCGATCAGCGTCGACGCCGACGTCAGCAAGGTCGCGGACCTGCAGCGCCTCGTCGACGCGGCGGTCACGGCATACGGTCGCATCGACGTGTGGGTCAACAACGCCGGCATCGAGACGCGCACCTCCCTGCTCGACACCGACGAGGACGCCTATGACCGGGTGCTCGCGATCAACCTCAAGAGCGCCTTCTTCGGCAGCCAGCTCGCGGCGAAGCAGTTCATCGCCCAGAGCGGCGGCGGCGTCATCATCAACGTGACGTCGGTGCACGAGGACTGGCCGATGCCCGGCAACACCCCCTACTGCGTCAGCAAGGGCGGCATGCGGATGCTGACCCGCACTGCCGGGGTGGAGCTCGGGCAGCACGGCATCCGTGTCGTCGGCGTCGGACCCGGCGCCGTCGACACTCCGATCAACGCCACGACGACCGCCGACCCCACGAAGCTGGCCGCCCTCGATGCGGCGATCCCGCTGCGGCGCCTCGCGAAGCCGGAGGAGATCGCCGAGACCGTCGTCTTCCTCGCCTCCGACCGTGCTGCCTATGCGACGGCGACGACCATCTTCCTCGACGGCGGCATCATGCAGGGCTCCGTCGGCCTCTAGTGCACGGCCCACACCCCGAGCCGCGACCCGGCTCAGCCCCAGGTGAAGCCGGCCCCTGGACCCATGGGGACGTACTCCTTGCCGCACCGGGCGCAGGCGCGATACAGCTTGCCGTCCGACGTGTGGGTCGTCTGCCACACGTGGCGGGTGTTGGTGCGGCAGCCAATGGGCAGGTGGAGAGCGGGCTCCGGCTGCGGTCCGCCGTCCGTCAGGGCGGCGTGCATCGTGGAGGCCGATGCGGCGACCCCGACGGCGTATCGCCACGCGGCGATCCGCCCGAGGTCGTGCATCTCCGCGACGAGCTCGTCGTGGTAGCGATCGCGGGTCTCGGAGGGGACGCCGACGGTGGCCCGCTCCATCGCCGACGCCGCGAAGCGGACCGACGCCCTCTGGTTCTTCCTTCTCATGACAAGCCCTCCTTCGGTATCGCAGCTTTCGGTATGGCAGCGAAGCCAGGTCGCGGCCGGCGCGCAGCGGCCAAGGCCCTCCCCGCCTGGGTGGCACCCGACTCCGTGAGCCGGTAGTACCTGCGCGCCGGTCGCCCCTCCCTGCTCGGGTCGATGTCCTCCCACCGGGACTCCAGCCAGCCGACCCTTTCCAGGCGGGCCAGGATGGGATGGACCGTGCCGCTCGGCAGGCCGGCATGCTGGCCGATCTGCGACCCATACCAGTCGGCCGCCAGGTCGCTGAAGAGGACGTCGAGGACCAAGCGAGTTGCCATGGTCATGCGCGGGGGCATAGTCGTACTCTACCTAGGGTGTCAGGGCAGAGACAAGAGGCTACGACAAGAGGTCAGCGCGCATCCGGCAACCGGAACGTCTCGGCTGACATGATCGTGAGCCATGACCGAAACGGTGTGGCTCGTCCCCCACACGCACTGGGACCGGGAGTGGTACGAGCCCTTCCAACGCTTCCGCCTCCGTCTCGTCGACCTCATGGACGACGTCGTCGCGCGCGCGGAGCGCGAGCCCGACTTCCGCTTCACGATGGACGGCCAGATGGCTGCGGTGGACGACTACCTCGAGGTCCGGCCCGAGCAGACCGAGGCCGTCCGCGCGCTCGTCGCCCGGGGCCAGCTCGCGATCGGCCCGTGGCGCGTGCTCATGGACGAGTTCCTCTGCTCGGGCGAGACGATGATCCGCAACCTCGAGATGGGTTGGGCCGACGCCTCCCGCCTCGGCACGGTGATGCCGATCGGCTACCTGCCCGACATGTTCGGCCACTGCGCGCAGATGCCCCAGCTGCTGCGGCACGTCGGCATCGAGCAGGCCGTCGTCTACCGCGGCGTGCCGGCAGACGTCGACTGCCACGAGTTCTGGTGGCGCTCCCCAGACGGCACCGGCATCCGCACCGAGTTCCTCGTCAACAGCTACGGCAACGCCGCCGACGTCTTCGGCAGCGGCGCCGCGGCCGAACGCCTCGCGGCCCGCCTCGCCACGCAGTCGAGGGCGTATGCCGGGGACTTCCTCGCGATGTACGGCACCGACCACGCAGCCCCGCTTCCCTCACTGATGGCCGAGGTGGCAGAGCTGAACGAGGTCGCCCACGGGACCGCAGGCGGGCCGCACGTTCGGGTCGCCACCCTGACGGACTACCTCGCCGAGCCGCGCCACCCGCGCGAGGCGTTGCGCCTCGTCGACGGGGAGCTGCGCAGCCACGCCCGCGCCAACATCCTGCCCGGCGTGCTCTCGGTGCGCTGGCAGCTCAAGGAGGCGATGGCCCGCACCGAGCGCCTGCTGACCCGCTACGCCGAGCCGTTCGCGGCCCTGCACCTTCGGGCCTTGCCG
This sequence comes from Terrabacter sp. 01T434, assembly GCF_056398545.1. Taxonomy (NCBI): domain Bacteria; kingdom Bacillati; phylum Actinomycetota; class Actinomycetes; order Micrococcales; family Intrasporangiaceae; genus Terrabacter; species Terrabacter sp. 01T434. Next base: position 140,430 of record NZ_JBFTPP010000012.1, on the reverse strand, counting down.
GCGCACTACCTGGCCATGGCCTGGCGCCGGGTCATCGACTCCTCGTGTCACGACTCGGTGACCGGGTGCGGGGTCGACGAGACCGCGGTGCAGGTCCTCGCCCGCCTCCAGGAGGGCGAGCACGCCGCGCAGGCCGTGCGCGACCGAGCTCTCACCGCAGCCGAGGCGCTGAGTCCGGCCGGGTCCGTCGTCGTCGCCAATCCGCTTGCCACACAACGGGATGACGTCATCGACCTCACGCTGCCCGTGCCAGGGCACTGGTCCGCGGTCGGCTTCGAGCTGCCCGCCGGCCGGGTGGTCCCCGCCCAGGAGGTCTCGCGGCCTGCCACGGAGCTGGCGAGCGAGCGGGTCCGCTCCGCCGACCTGCCGCGGCTCATGCACCGCGTGCACGACCGGGAGCTCTTCGGTCTCCAGATGCGCGACATCGAGATCGACGAGGCGAACCAGCGCCTGACCTTCCAGCTCGCCGACCACGGCGACCCCGACTTCGACGCCATCGCGGCGGAGAGCCGGTTACGCACTGCGGCAGCCGCATCCGGGCCCGACGCGGTCTGGGACGTCATCACCGCTGACGAGCCCCGACGCCGTCTCGCAGCCGTCATCCCCGCGCCCCCGCTGGGCTGGACCGCCGTTCGCGTGACAGAGCTGACTCGGCCCGTGCCCACCGCACCAGAGGCACCGGCGAGCGAGACCGCACGGGCGAGCGAGGGCGGGCGGCACGGCATACGCCAGGGCAAGCGGGTGCTCGACAACGGGCTCGTGCAGGTCCGCGTCGACGACGACGGCGCCCTGACCGTCACCGCCGACGGGGTTACCCTCCGCGGGGTCGGGCGGCTCGTCGACGGAGGCGACCCTGGCGACTCCTACAACTACGCCCCACCGGAGCACGACGTGCTCGTCAGTGAACCGACGCAGGTGTCGGTGACGGCGCTCGGCAGCGAGGGCCCGGTGGTCGGCGCGATCCGTGTCGACCGCCGCTACGAGCTCCCCGTCACGAGCGACCTTGCCGGTCGGTCCGACACCGCCGAGTCCACCGCGGTGGCGATGCACGTCGAGCTGCGGACCGGCGAGCCCTTCGTCCGGCTCCGGCTCGACTGGCAGAACGTCACCCGCGACCACCGGCTGCGGCTTCATGTCCCGACCGCCCGGCCGGCTGCGGTGTCGCACGCGCAGGGTCAGCTCGCCGTCGTGGAGCGAGGTCGCACGGCGGAGGCCGGCCCCGTTGGCGAGCACCCGCTGCCGACCTTCCCCGCCGAGCGCTTCGTCGACGCGGGAGGCGTCGCGGTCCTCGTCGGCCGCACGGTGGAGTACGAGATCGTGGACGCTGACAACGACTCCTCAGCCGACGGTACGGAGGTCGCCGTGACGGCGCTGCGCTCGATCGGCTACCTCAGCCGCAACGTCCACCCCTACCGCAGCGAGCCGGCCGGTCCCCAGCTGCCGACACCCGACGCTCAGGCGCTCGGGCCGTGCCACCTGTCGCTCGCCGTCATGCCCCACCAGGGCTCGTGGGCCGCGGCGGAGGTCGCCGAGGCGACCGAGGCCTACCTCCACCCGGTAGTCGTGGCCCGCGGAGCCGGGCCCACCGACGGAGCGCTGCCGTCGGTCGAGGGCCTGAGCCTCCTGGGCGCCGGCGTCGAGCTCGTGTCGCTGCGACGCCGAACCGATGCCGACACGGCCGTCGAGGTGCGAGTCGTCAACATGTCTGGTCAGCCCACCGTCGCGGTGCTCGGGTCCGATGCGCTGCCCGTCCACGAGGCCACCCTCGTCGACGGGCTCGGCACGGTGGGCAGCCAGCTCGACGTGGCCGATGGTCGGGTCCGGGTTCCGCTGCGCCCGTGGGAGATCGCCGCAGTGCGCATCGACGTCGGAGCACCTCTCCACCCCTGACCAACACACACAATCGAAAGAGCAATCCGCCCCAATCCAATCGAGAGAGCGATCCGTCCGGCCGGACGGATCGCTCTTTCGATTGTCAGGAGGAGGGGTGCGCGTGGCCGTCAGCCGCACAGGGCGTGGACGATCCGCGAGTCGTCCTCGAGCCAGCACGGACCGGACCACGCCGGCACGCGGACACGGTCACCAAGCACCCGGCGGCGCGACCGGCCCGGTCCCGTGAGGAGCAGCCCCTCCGCGTCGAGGGCGACGATCTCGTCACCGTCGCGGATGACGAGGGGCCCGTCGACCGACGCGCTCACGGCAGTCCGCCCGGCGCGCACGGCCCCGACGACGTCGTCGCCCTCGGCGAGCACCCACGTCGTCGGAGATCCCGGGAGCCCGTCGTGACCGGGCTGGTGGAAGTCGCTGCCACCGATGGGCACGGTGTCGGGCGTCAGCAGCCACCAGGCCAGCGGCGCTCCCCACGTCGGCACCTGCGCCCACGACGAGTGCCACACCTCGGCCACCGGCGGGTGGTCGACCGGCAACAACCATGCGCAGTCCGCGGCGAGCGGGTGGTTGATCGACAGCACGCCGCCCCGGCTCTCGGCCTGCTGGGCCCACGTCTCGGGTGGGCTCCGGAAGTCGACGAGCCCGACGTCGCCCAAAACGTTGGCGTGGCCGACGTCCCGGGTCACCTCCTGCCCCGGGACGAGCACGATGCCGTGCCGCCGCACTGCCTCCGGCAGGTGGGCGTGATGGCTCGTCGTGTTGTGGTCGGTGACGGCAAGGAAGTCGAGCCCCCGCGACGCCGCGAGTGCGGCGAGCCCACCGACCGACAGCACGCCGTCGGAATGCACCGTGTGCGAGTGGAAGTCGCCGGCGAGCCACCGCAACCCGTCCCCCGAGGGCAGATCGCGGCGGGGGCGACGGTCAGCGCGCGCCACTGACGGCGGGTCCTCCGGCTCGGCCGTTCGATGACGCTCGACCTCCCCGGCCGCGACGGTGCGCACCGTGAGCTCCATGATCACCCCGGCCGGGGGCACCCGGTGCAGCCCGACGAGCACCTGCCACGTGCCCGGCTCGACCGGTTGCGGGAGGTAGCCGGGCGTCGCCCAGTCCGCCGACACGATGAGGCGGCTTCGAGCGCCACCCGACCACCCGAAATACCCCGACGGCCCCTCGAGGCCGAGGTCGAGCACGGCACCCGGGCCGGCGGCATACGCCAGCTCCACCTCGAGGGCGGCGGCGGACCGCGGCACGTCGAAAGCGATCGAGCGGATCTGCTGCTCGGCTCGGTCGCCGGGGAGCCAGGGCTGACGCAGGTAGAGCAGGGTCTGCGACGTCATGACGCCAGCAGCTCGCCGCTCTCGTCGTAGACGAGAACCCGTCCCGGCACCGGACTGATGCACACGGCCGCCCCGGGCTCCGGCTCGGATCCCTCGGGCACGACGGCCTGCACGCGGTGGTCATCGCTGGTGCGGGCGGTGATGAGCACGCTCGCGCCGAGGTTCTCACTCGTCTCCACCTCACCCTTGAAGGCGAGCGGACCCTCCTCGACGACTCGCGCATACTCCGGTCGGAAGGCCACCGTCACGGCGCCGTCGCGCGAGTCGCGGGCCGCCCAGCCAGCGGCCACGGCGTCGACGGGCTCGCGGTCGCCCACCCGCAGCTGGCCGCAGCTCAGCTCGCCGGGCAGCATGTTCATCGGCGTGGAGCCGATGAAGTTCGCGACGAAGGTGTTGGCCGGCCGGCGGAAGATCTCCGACGGCGTGCCGAGCTGACGGATCCGGCCGGCCTCCATGACGGCGATCTGGTCCGCCATCGCGAGGGCCTCGCTCTGGTCGTGCGTGACGAAGACCGTCGTCACGTCGAGGTCACGCTGCAGCCGCTTGAGGAAGGTGCGCGCCTCGAGCCGCAGGCGTGCGTCGAGGTTCGACAGCGGCTCGTCGAGGAGGAAGACGTCCGGCTGGCACGCCATCGCCCGTGCGAGCGCGACGCGCTGCTGCTGCCCGCCGGACAGCTCGCCGGGGCGGCGGTCCATGAGCGCCGACAGCCCGAGCCCCTCACCGGTCTCGGCCGCCTTGGCGACGCGCTCGGTGCGGGCGACCTTCTTGATGCGCAGCGGGTAGGCGATGTTGTCGGTGACGCTCATGTGCGGGAAGAGGGCGTAGTCCTGGAAGACCATGGCCACGTTGCGGTCACCGGGAGACAGCCGCGTCACGTCACGGTCCCCGATGTTGATCGCGCCGCCCGTGGCCTCCTCCAGCCCGGCGATGGTGCGCAGCAGCGTCGTCTTGCCACAGCCGGACGGGCCGAGCAGGGCGAAGAACGACCCGTCCGCCACGGTGAGGTCGAGCCCGTCGATGGCGGTGACGTCACCCGGGTAGACCTTGGTCAGTCCGTCGATGCGAATGTTGGCCATCAGCTCTTGATGCCTCCATGGAAACGGAACCCGTAGCGTCGGTTGACGAACAGGTAGAGCGCCACGACCGGCAGCGCATAGACGAGCGAGAACGCCGAGATGAGAGGCAGATTCGCCTGTCCGCCCTCGGAGTAGAAGGTGTACATCACGACGCCGGCGGGCAGCTTGGCCGGGTCCCGCAGCAGGATGTAGGACGTCAGGAAGTCGCTCCACACGTTGACGAGCGCCCAGACGGCGATCGTCGCGAGCCCGGGACGGACGATGGGGAGCACGACGTGCCGCAGCACCTGCAGGGGCGTCGCGCCGAAGACGCGGGCGCTCTCCTCGTAGGACTTCGGGGTGGCGTCCATGAAGTCCTTGAGGATGAAGATCGCCGCCGGCAGCAGGCCGCCGGTCAGCACGAGGATGACGCCGGAGCGGTCGTCGACGAGGTTGAGCGCGAACATCAGCTGGAAGATCGGCACCATCGCCGCGGTGCCCGTGACGATCGAGCTGAGCAGGAGCAGCCCGTAGAGGATCGTGTTGCGTCCCGGGATGCGCACCCGCGAGAGGGAGTATGCCGCGAGCGCTGCCATCGCGGTCACGCCGAGCATCGTGCCGACCGCGAGGTAGAGCGAGTTCTTGAGTGAGGAGAACGCATACGGGTTCTCGGACAGCTTGCGGAAGTTCTCGAGGGTCCAGTCGGGCCAGCTGACGTCGAGGCCCGGGTGGGAGTCGAAGGGGGCCGTCACGAGCCAGAGCATCGGCAGCGCCCAGAAGGCGACGGCCGCGGCGACGAAAGCGGTGATCGCGAGGCGCCCCACGACCGAGCGGGCACTCACTGAGGTTCTCATCGTCGCTCCCGGAGCAGGCGGACGTAGAACAGGGCGATGACGAGGTTGATGACGAGCATGATGAAGGAGATCGCCGATCCGTAGCCGAGCTGGCCGCCGTAGAGCGCCTTGTTGTAGATGAAGACCGGCAGCGTCTCGCTCGCATGGTTGGGTCCGCCGGCGGTGAGCAGGTAGGGCGAGAAGTCGTTGAAGGTCCACAGGCTGATGAGCAGCGTGTTGGTGAGGACGTGCCCGCGGATGTGCGGCAGCACGACGTCCCTCAGCTGCGCGAACGTCCCAGCTCCGGCCAGGCGGGCCGACTCGAGCTGTGAGGGCGGCACCGCGCCGAGGGCCGCCGAGAAGAGCAGCATCGAGAAGGCCGTTCCGCGCCAGGTGTTGAAGACGATGATCGAGCCCATCGGGTGCTCGAGCAGCCACTCGGTGCCCGTGGTCCCCAGGATGGCGTTGAGGGTGCCGCCGTCACCGGACAGGTACGCGACCCAGAGGAAGGCGACGATCGAGCTGGGCAGGATCCAGGCCATCAGGACGAGCGCCTCCACCCCGCTCCGGACGAGACGCGGCACCCCGCGCAGGGTCCAGGCGAGGGCGAAGCCGGCGACCGTCTGGCCGATGATGGCCGAACCGAGAACGAAGAGCAGCGTCAGCCACAACGAGTTGCGGAAGTCGGGGTCGACGAGCGCCGCGCGGTAGTTGTCGAGACCCACGAACTGCGGGTTCGCCGCCTGGACCCCGGTGAGCCGGTAGTCCGTCATGCCGAGGTAGACCGTCCACACCGCCGGCACCACGAGGAAGGCCGTGACGAGGATGAGCGCCGGCGTGACGAGCCCCACCGCACGCCGGCGCCCCAGTCCCGCCGCGTCCACGGACGTGACGGTCACCGGGCACCTGCCTCCCCCTGAAGGGGCGGGTGCCCGGCCGTCGTCACGATGACGACACCTTGTCCGCGCCGCCGACGGCCTTCTCCACCGCGGCGCCGTAGGCCTTCGCGGCCTCATCGACGCTCTTGCCCGACACGATGTCGGCCGTGGCCTGCTGCAGCGCCTGGGAGACCTGGGGGTAGACCGCGAGCCCCGGGCGGTAGTGCGTCACGGGCAGCACCTTCTGCGAGATGAACGACAGGAACGGGTCCTTGGCCAACACCTGCTCGTTGACGTCCTGCCGCGCGGTGACCTTCGCCGACCCGTGGAGCAGGGCGTTGATGGCGTCCGGGGAGCCGATGAACTGGAGCAGCTCCCACGCCTGCTGCGGGTACTTCGTGTTCGGGTTGAGGAAGTAGCCGCCGCCGCCCGACATCGAGACGTAGTCGGACCCGCCGACGCCGCTGCCGGCCTCTCGAGCGGGGATGTATGCGTAGCCGACGTCGGTGTTGCGCGTGGCCATCGGCGCGTCCCCGTTGTCGGGGTTGATGACCGAGCGCCAGAAGTAGTCGCCCTCGAGGAGGATGCCGACCTTGCCCTCGGCGAACGCCGCGAAGGACTGGTCGCGGCCCTTGGCGGCCTGCTGGAAGTTCTTGTTCTCGAGCCCCTGGTCGAGGAGCTGCTTGTAGAGCGTCAGCACGTCGCGCACGGCCTTGGTGTCGCCCTGCCACTTGCCGCCGCTGTAGATCTCGGAGCCGGTGCCGACGAGCAGGGGGAGCACGCCCTGCATGGTCGTCGCCTCACCCATGGCCGTCCCGGCGTTGATCTGGATCGGGTCGATGCCCTGGATCGCCTTGAGCTTCATCCCCGCGGCGGTGATGTCCTGCCACGACTTCGGCTGCCAGTCGGCCGGGAGCCCGGCCTGGGCGAAGAGCTTCTTGTTGAAGTAGAGGACGCGGCCGTCGGTGCCAGCGGGGATGCCGTACGTCTTGCCCTCGAAGGAGGCGTTGGCCTGCACCGCCTTGGGGATCTGCGACCAGCCCTCCCACGAGGTGACGCTCTGCCCCACGACGTCGGTGAGCGGCTTGAGGTAGCCGGCCTGGGCGAACTCGCCGACCCAGATCCCGTCGAGCGCCATGATGTCGGCGCCGGCGCGGCTCTTGAGGTCGAGGGCGACCTTGGTCTTGTACTGCTCGTCGTCGACCCCGGACGGCTGGAAGGTCACCGTGACGTTGACGCCCTTGTCCTTCTGCTGCTTGGTGAAGGTGGGGATGACGTACTTCGTGTACCAGTCGGCCTCGTCGGCGTTCTTGCCGCCGGCGATGGAGTTGGACGTGATCGTCAGCGTGACGTCCTTGGCCCCCGCGTTCTGGGACGGGCTGGCCCCGGTCGAGGAGCTCCGGTCACACGCCGCGGCGCCGACCAGCGTGAGGGACGCAGCGAGCACCGACAGCACGGTCCTGCGCGTGGCACGGGGACGCGGCCTGGCACCGTGGGTCGAGGTGGGTTTCATCTGCATGGGCTCCTTCTCTGGGTGTGTGAGAGGCGGGTGTGTGAGAGGCGGGTGTGTGAGAGGCGGGTGGTCAGGCGAGCAGGACGTCCGTTCCGTGTGACCGGGCGATCTCGAGGGTCGGGTGGTGGGCGTCGGAGGTCGTGATGAGGGTCGTGACCGCCGTGAAGTCACAGACGCGGATCGAGCCCTGGCCGGGGAACTTCGTGCGGTCGGCGAGCAGCACGACCCGGCCACCGGCCTCGAGGAGGAGCCGCTTGGTCGGCACCTCGACCGAGGTCGTGTCGAGCACCCAGCCGTGCTCGTCGATGCCGCTCGTGCCGAGGAAGACGGTCGAGGCCCGCACGCGCCGCAGCGCCTCCTCGGTCAGCGGTCCGACGAGCGAGTGGTAGGCGCGGCGCAGGGAGCCGCCGAGCAGGACGATGTCGACGGCCGCGTCACCCCGCAGCGCGTCGAGGACGGCGAGACTGGGCGTGATGACGGTGATCGAGCGGCCCTTGAGCTCGCGGGCCAGGGCTCCCGTGGTCGTCCCGATGTCGAGCAGGACCGTGTCGCCGTCGCGCACCAGCTCGGCTGCTCGCCGGGCGATGGCCTGTTTGTCGGCGGCGGCGTCGTCGGCGACCTCCTCGTAGGGGCGGTCGATTTCGAGTGAGGCGAGCGGCGCGGCGCCGCCGTGGACGCGGCGCACGAGCCCGGCGTCGGAGAGCTGGGCGAGATCGCGACGGATGGTGGCGGCGGACACCCCGAGGCGCACGACGAGATCCTGCACCGAGACGGCTCCGTCTCGTAGCTCGTGGGTGATGGCCCGATGCCGCGCATAGCGCACACCAGCACAGTGACACATCGATGATCGAAAATGCGCGTTGTTGCGCACCTGTTGCTCGTTTCGCAACCTGGGCCCGGCTCCCCATGGCCCCGAGGGCCACCACGCGGCATACGACCGCTTTGAGGTTGTTGCCAAGATGCGTCCATACGGTGCAAAGGTGAACCTGCTGCCTCACCTGCCCCTGTGGACCGAGCTGCTCATCTTCGTCGCCTGCGCCGGCGTGATCTGGGTCGCCGGGATCCCGCTGTCCGACTACACCGACATCCTGGCCGACCGGCTCCACCTGGGGCAGGCGCTCGGTGGGCTCATCCTGCTGGCCGTGGCGACCAACCTCCCCGAGATCGCCATCACCTACAGCGCCGCCGCGAGCGGCCACCTCGACATCGCGGTGAGCAACATCCTCGGCGGCATCGCGATCCAGACCGTCGTCCTCGTCGCGCTCGATGCGTTCGGCGTGCGGGAACGCCGACCCCTGACCTACCAGGCTGCGAGCCTCACGCTCGTCATCGAGGGGGCGATCGTGCTCGCGGTCCTCGTCGTCGTCATCATGGGCACCCAGCTGCCCAAGGACCTCGTCGTCGCGCGGCTCTCGCCGGACGTCGTGCTCATCGCGATCGTCTGGGTGGTCGGGCTCATGCTCACCCAGCGCGCCGGGACCAAGCTGCCGTGGTCCAACAGTGGTGAGGCACCGGACAGCCAGCCGAAGCCTCGCGGCCACTCGAAGAAGACCCGGTCGGCCGAGGCCACCCGTCGGGGCGTCAGCACCACCCGCGTCGTCCTGGTCTTCGGCGCCGCCGCCCTCGCCACCCTCGTCGCCGGTGCGCTGGCCGAGGAGAGCGGCTCCGCGGCCGCCGACCAGGTCGGCCTGTCCGGCGCCCTCTTCGGGGCCACCGTCCTGGCCGCCGCGACCTCCCTGCCCGAGCTCAGCACCGGGCTCACCGCGGTGCGACAGGGCGACTACAAGCTGGCCTTCGGCGACATCTTCGGCGGCAACGCGTTCCTGCCCGTGCTGTTCCTGCTCGCCGTCCTCGTCTCCGGCAAGGCGGTCCTGCCCAACGCCCACGCCGCGGACATCTACCTCACCGGCCTGGCCGCCCTCCTGACGATCGTCTACATGGCCGGCCTCGTCTTCCGCCCGGCCAAGGAGCACGCGCGCCTCGGGATCGACAGCATCGCCGTGCTCGCGCTCTACGTCGTCGGCGTCGTCGGCCTCGTCGTGCTGCCCCGGTAGCGAGCAGCGCCTGCGTCAGGGCACGAACGTCAGGGCACGAACGTCAGGGCACGAGCGTGGGCGCGTCCGTCTGCGACAGCGTGATCATCGCGAGCTCGACGAGCTCGTGCTCCTCGACCTGGTGCCCGAGTGCAGCGAGCCGGTCGGCGACCTTCGCCTCGGGGTCGTCACCGGTGAGGTCGACGGCGGCGACGAGGAAGACCCGGCCCGGTCCGACGAACTCGAGGTGCAAGAAGGTGACCCGCTCGACCTCGTCACTGCCGCTGAGGTGGTCGAACGCCTGGCGCCACAGCTCAGGCCGCACCGCCTGGCCGACGAGGAAGTCGCGGTTGCGGCCGATGAGGAAGATCGCGACGACGCCGAGCAGCAGACCGACGAGGATCGACCCGAGCGCGTCCCAGACCGCGTTGCCCGTGATCTGGTGCAGCGCGATGCCGACGCCGGCGATGACGAGCCCGACGAGCGCCGCGGCATCCTCCGCGAAGACCGCGCGCAGCGTCGGGTTCGAGGTGTTGGCAATGAACCTCAACGGCCGCAGGCCCCGGGTCCGCGCCTCCGCGCGCGTCTGCCGGGTCGCCTGGAAGAACGACACGCTCTCGAGCACGAAGGCGATCGCGAGCACGGCATACGCCCACGCGTACGACGTCTCGGGCTCCTCGTGCCCGAGCACCGAGATGCCGTGCCAGACCGACACGACCGCGCCGGCACCGAAGAGCCCGAACGCCGCGAACATCGACCACACGTACGCCTCGCGCCCGTAGCCGAAGGGGTGTGTCGGGTCGCGCGGTTGGCCGGCGCGGCGCTCCGCGATGAGCAGGAAGATCTCGTTGCCGGCGTCGGCCCACGAGTGCGCGGCCTCCGCGACCATCGACGCCGAACCGGTGATGACCGCGACGACCGTCTTCGCGAGTGCGATGAGCGCGTTCATCGCCAGTGCGACGAGGACGGTGAGCAGGCTCTCGCTCTTCTGGCCCTGCTCGTTCTCCGCCGTCTCAGCCATGCTCGTCAGTCTTCCGTTCGGTGATCACCTGCTCAAGGGCCGCTGGAGCGCCACCGAACGGCATACCCGATGAGGGCGTATGCCGTTCGGTGGCATCCTCGATGAACAGCGCAGCCGCAGTGTGCGGCTCGCGCTAGGCCGCGGTGTGGCGGACGACGTCGAAGCGGGTCCGCGCGTGGCCGGCATACCCGGGTCCCGCCGTCGAGTGCTCGACCGAGACCTCGCCGTCGGTGCGCTCGACGACGACGGTCGTCGTGAGGCGCGCGGGCTCGTCAGCGTCCCCACCCTCGGCGGCGACCGTGAGGCCGTCGTCCTCGACGAGCACCGACTCCCACCGACCGTCGACGAGCGGGTCGAAGACGTGCAGCTCGATGCTCTCGGGACGGTAGCCGTCGGTCGACGCGGGGGCCTCGACCCACATCGGGATCGTCGAACCGGCGCGAGCGAAGAGCGGGATGCGCTCGAGTGGCGTCTCGACGGTGATCCGCTGGCCGCCGGGGTGCACCTCTCCGGTGTGCCAGTCGTACCAGTCGCCCGCCGGTAGGTAGACCGTGCGCGACGTCTGGCCCTGCTCCGTCACCGGCGCGACGAGGAGGTCGCGGCCGAAGAGGTACTGGTCGTCGAGGTCGACGACGGCGGGGTCGTCCTGGTGGTCGAGGACGAGCGGGCGCTGCACTGGCTCGCCGGTCTCGGTCGCCCGCACGAACGCCGAGTAGATGTACGGCATCAGCCGGTAGCGCAGCCGCACCGCCTCACGGGCGAGGTCGTGGATCTCGGGACCGAACGACCACGGGTACTGGTCGATGTTGTTGATCTCGGAGTGGTTGCGGCAGAAGGGAGTCAACGCACCCATCTGCATCCAGCGCAGGAAGAGCTCGGGGTTCGTGTCGCCCTGGAAACCGCCGATGTCGGCGCCGACGAAGGGCTGACCCGACAGGCCGAAGCCGCACGCCATCGGCATGCTGACCCACAGGTGGTCCCAGCGCGCCTGGTTGTCGCCCATCCAGTTCGCCGCGTAGCGCTGGATGCCCGCGGACCCGGCCCGGGACAGGATGAAGGTCCGGGCCTCGGGACGAGCGGCCCGGAGGCCCTCGATCGTGCCCATCGCCATGAGCAGGGCGTACTGATTGTGGAAGCGCTCGTGCTTGGCGCGGCCCTTGTCGAAGAGCATCGCCTGCGGGGCGATCTCACCGGTCGCGGGCTCGTTCATGTCGTTCCAGATGCCCGCCAGACCCGACTCGACGTGCTTGGCGTTGAGCGCGCCCCACCACGAGCGCGCCTCGGGCGTCGCGAAGTCCGGGAAGGCGGTGTTGCCCGGCCACACCTGGCCGATGTAGGTGTCGCCACCCTCGGTGCGGCAGAAGAGGTCCTGCTCGAGGCCGTCGTCGTAGACCGAGTAGCCCGGGTCGTGCTTGACGCCCGGGTCGACGATCGAGATGGTCCGGAAGCCCTGGTTCGACAGGCCCTTGAGCATGCCCGCCGGGTCGGGGAAGCGCGACGAGTCCCACGTGAAGACGCGGTAGCCGTCCATGTAGTCGATGTCGAGCCACATGCCGTCACAAGGGAACTCGTCGTCGCGGTAGCGCTTCGCGTTGCTCTCGACGTCCGCCTGGGAGTAGGCGTGCCACCGGCACTGGTGGTAGCCCAGCGCCCAGATCGGGGGGAGCGACGCCCGGCCGGTCAGCCACGTGTAGCGCTCGAGGATGCTCGCCATCGAGGGGCCCGCGAAGACGTACTCCGTCCACTGCCCGCCGTGGAAGGTGACGCGGTACTCGTCGTTGCGGCTGAACTCGTACTCCCCCCGGTAGCCGTTGTCGACGAACGAGCCGGCGGCAGCGCCGCTCGTCGCGTCGCGCTGGTAGAAGAACGGGATCGTCACGTAGTAGGGGTCGAACTCGGTGCTCGACATGTCGGACCGAGGGTCGTCCGGGTCCAGCCCGGCGCGGAACTCGGCCGTCGCGTGCTCGTTGAGGACGTCGGTGTTCCACATCGTGAAGTCGCGCCCGCGCCGGTTGTGGTGACCGCCCTTCTCGCCGAGGCCGTAGATCGCGTCGTCCCGCCCGATCCGGCGGCGCGTCGTCCACGCGTCGTTGAGCGTCGCGTACGTCCAGTAGCGGCCCTCCGAGTCCGGCACCGACTCGACGACGACCGAGCCGTCGGTGCGGTGCACGTCGACGCGGAACGGGTCGAGCCACAGCGTCACGACGAGGTCGTCCGTGACGAGCCGCCACGCGCCCTCCCCGTCTGAATCCACACGCTCGGCACGCCACGCCACCGGCTCGTCGGGGTCGGCGGCGATCGGGTCGACGCACACGGCATACGTCGGCTTGGGGTCGAACGACCCTCCGCGGCTCAGCTGGAGCCGCACGACGTCGGGGCGCACCGCGTCGATGCGCAGCAGCTCGCCGTGCAACCGGGCCAGCAGCCCGTGCTCGGCCTCCTCGACGGAGTCGACGTGCTCGAATCGGATGAAGTGGTCGGTCCTCATGCGCCCACCCTGTCAAAGACCGGAGCGACTGACGACCACCTGTCCGCCCACGCGCCCCTGTCAGAGCACGGGCGGCCCGATGCGTGGGTGGCGGACCTGCGCGCCGGTCGCGACGGGCGAGCGGCCGGCTTCGCGCAGCACCCGGACGACGAGAGCCGGGTGGACGAGCGCCGCCGGTGGGTCGTCGAGCTGGAGCACCCGGTTGAAGGAGCGCGCGACGGGCACCGACGCGTGCGAGGCCTGGATGACGCGCTGGAGGTAGCCGTTGAGCTGTGCCGTCCCGAGCGGCCGGGGACCTGTCGTCGCCGGATGGCCGAAGTCCCCACCCACCGCGATGCGCCAGGGCGACTCGATGATGCGAGCTGCTTTGCGGTGGAAGCGTTTCGGCAGATCGGCAGCGGCGACCCCGGCCAGTGACGCCACCTCACCGAGCGCGGCCGCCTGCAACGCCGACGATGTCATCCCCTGTCCGTAGACCGGGTCGAAGCTGCTCGACGCGTCACCGAGCATGACGAGCCCGGGGAGCAGGTCGCGAACCTTCTCGTAGTGGCGCCGCTGGCTGGACGGGAAGCGGTAGGTCGAGACGTCGGAGAGCCGCTCGCACCGGTCGATGAGCTGGGCGACCGCCGGGGTCGGGAGGCTCGCCGCGAACGCCGCGAGCCCCTCGTCCGTGGTGGGCGGGACGTCGCCGTGGACGCCGGCGAGCGTCACCTGCCACCGATCGCCCTCGACGGGGAGGACGCCGCCGACCCGGAACGAGCAGGGGCTGTCGATGCAGACGACGAAGTGACCCTCGAAGTCATCCGCGGACCGCCGCATCGTGAAGGACGCGTAGCCGATGTCGATGGCGACGTGGGTGACAGGCGGGTCGAGCACGTGCGCTGCTGCGAGGTCGTGCGCGATCCGCGAGCTGCGGCCCGAGCAGTCGACGACGAGGTCCGCGGGCCGTTCCCGGCCGTCGGCGACGACCCCGGTGACGCGACGACCGGACCGTGTGACCTGCTCGACGGTCACCCCGTCCTCGACGGTGACGCCGGCAGGGCCAGCACCCTCGACCGGACGACGTGCTCGAGCAGGGGCCGTGTCTGGGAGATCGCGGGGTGGCCCCAGTCGCCGCGGGCGCGGTAGGCACCGCCCTGGTGCCCACGCCCCGGTGCCGTCGACGCGGACGGCGCCCAGGCTCTCGAGCTCGTCCTCGATGCCGGGGAACCAGTCCCGCAGCAGGTCGAGACCGGCCGACAGGAGCAGGTGCAGGTGCCGGCCCTGCGGCACGCGCCCCCGTGGCACGACGGCATCGGGCAGGTGCTCGCGCTCGAGCACGACGACCGACTCCGCGTGGTCGGCCAGAGCCCGGGCCGCGAGCAGCCCGGCCATGCTGCCGCCGACCACGACGACGCGGCCCTCCGGACGCCTGGCACCTGCTGTCATGTCCACCTCATCTCGCCGACGGCGTTGACGGGACACGACAAGGCTAGAGCTCTGGGGGTTTGATGGGGGCATGACGGAGCACACCGACGAGCCGGGCCTCGCAGCCCAGCCGTGCACCCACGTCGCCGGCGACGACCTCAGCCCCGCCGACCCCACGCCGGGGATGAGCCGGCAGGTCGCCCTGCACACCGAGTCGATGTGGTCGGGCACCGTCGACACCGAGGCCGGCGCGGTGTCCGGGTGGCACCACCACGGCGACCACGACACGACGCTCTACGTCGTGTCGGGCCGGATGCGGCTCGAGTCCGGGCCTGGCGGGGAGGTCGTCGTCGAGGCCGGTCCGGGAGACTTCCTGCGCGTGCCGGCCGGGGCCGTCCACCGCGAGTCCAACCCTGGCGACGACACGTCCCGCGCCGTGATCGTCCGCTGCGGCTCGGGGACTCCGACCGTCAACGTCGAGGGGCCGGCTCCGTCCGCTCCCTCCGACGGCGTCTGAGCGACGAGCCGGTTCGCGATGCGCGCGTCCATCACCGTCACCGGCGGCGCCGACCCCGCGGTGGCGTGGAGCCGCTACGAGAACCTCGACCTCTGGCCGACGTGGTCGCCGCAGATCTCGGAGGTCATCGCCGCGAGCCGTCGCATCACGTCCGGCCTCGCCGGGCTCGTCGTCGGACCGCTTGGGATCCGGGTGCCGTTCGAGGTGCTGGCCGTCGACGCAGACGTCATGGAGTGGAGCTGGCGCGTGCGCCTCGGTCCCGTCGAGGCGACCCTCGACCACGTCGTGCGTCCCGCGCCCGGAGGCTGCGCCACAGAGCTCGTCATCGACGCGCCGGCCCTAGCGGTCATCGGCTATCGCCCGGTGGCCGCGCTGGCCCTCCGTCGCCTCGTCCGGTCCGAGCCCTAGTCCCTCTGCAGCCGACGAGGACGTATGCCGTGGGCCTCCCAGTGCTCGAAGTCCTCGCCAGCGATGACATCGCTCTCGAGGGCCTCGGCGTCGAGAGCTTGAACGTCGAGGGCTTGAACGTCGAGGGCTTGAACGTCAAGGGCTTGAACGTCAAGGGCTTGAACGTCAAGGGCTTGAACGTCAAGGGCTTCGGCGTCGAGTGCAGCAACGCACCGTCGGACGATGTCGGTGGTGTCGTCATGCGGGGTGACGGCCACGAGGTCGTGGGCGGGGCCGTCGAACTGCAGCGGACGCACTGCTGACCCGAGCAGGAGCGGCACCGGGTCTGCGAGCGCAGGCCGCAGGGTGATGGCTTCGCGGCTCAGGCTGCCGACGTAGATCGGCTCCAGACCCTCACCGCTCCGACGCACGACGACGAGGTGGACGTCGTCGGCCGCGACGGCGACGCTGATCGCCCGGCGGGCGGCAGCGAGGGCGAACGACGCGAGGCCACTGAGGTAGCGCGAGTTGCGCTCGGCCCGGGTGCGGCGGCGCAACATCGGACGGCCGCTCGACGAGAAGCCGGGCCCACGCTCGGCGACGATGTCGATGTCGGGATAGCGGGTCACGACGGTGACGTAACCCCGCGACGTCTCGGCGTCCCACCCGGCGTCGATGCAGGTGCAGCCGCACCCGGCGGCGGCGAACTCGGCGTCGAGCTCGGCGATGACCGCGCAGCGGTCGTGCTCGGCGAGGGCGCTCCACTGGTCGTCCACCGTGGCAGCCCGGTGCTGGGCGATGACGACCTGCGCCACGTCGAGGGCGCGGGCGAAGCTGTCGGCCTCGGTCTCGGCGACAGCACGGGCCTGATTGCGCGCCGCTCGCTTGAACACCGACACCCGGGGCAGCGCCGCCTGGAACGCGGTGCGCTGGAGCATGGCCCGTTCCTTGGCGGGGAGCCCGCCGGCGTCCGGCGGCTCGGGTCGGCGACGCAGCGGGTGGTTCTCCAGGTGGAGCGAGCGAAGCGTCTCCTCGATCGACCGGAGCGCAGGGAGGTCGCCGGACTCCTGGGCCTGTCGGGCGCGAGCCTCGAGATCGGTCAGGGTCAGGTGCTCGCCAGCGGTGTGGCCGGATTCGCCAGAGGCAGGGCGCGACCCGACTCCGGTCTCGCGTCTGGTCCCCTTGCCCTCGAGAGAGGCACGCAGTCCGGACGTGGAGGAGCTGAGCCGCACCTCGGGTGCGACCCTGAGCAGGACGTCCATCTCAGAGGTCCAGCCCGGCCGGTGCCGGCAGCAGGTCCCGCTGCCAGGAGCCGTCCGGATCTCCTTGGGACAGCAGGGCTTGGGACAGGGGCGGCTCGGGAGCGCCGCCGGACATTGACGCCTCCAGTGCGTCGCCCGAGCCCTGGACGCGCAGGCTCGCGAGCCAGCTCTCGCGGTCGGTGCCGTAGGCGCTGTCGGCCTCGCCGAGATCCGGCACGGCCTGCTCTTCGACGACGACCCAGAACGTCCACCCCTGCGCCGGGGCCGGCCAGCTCGGGTCCGGCATCCAGTCGTCACCCGGAGCCCAGGACGGCAACGGAACCGGCCATCCCGGAGGAGCGTTGAAGCGCACCGACATCTCTACCCCTTTGATCAGAGTCGGACGGGAACCAGACCTCGGCCCCCTCAGCGGCACGTTACGACCAAAAACGGTCAAAGTCTCTGAAATGGAGCAAAAGCTCGCTTCCTCCGGCGCACTGCGCTCAGGGGACGCTCGGGGGCGTCTCGGGGTCGACCCCGATGGGCACCGTCCGCGCTCACCGTCACGCTGGAGGCATGACGACGAGCACGCTCGACCCGGCCGGCCCCGCGAGCCTCGCGCCCTCCACGAGCACGCGGGCGCCGGAACGGGCGACCACGCATACGACCGCGGACCATCTTCCGCTCCTGGCGCTGCTCGCGCCGCTCCTGCTCTTCGCCCACGGGATCGTCGCCTGGGTCGATGGCCTCGACACGCTCGACGACACCAGCCCCCTCGGTGGTCTGGGCGGCCTGGGTGGTCTGGGCGGCCTGGCCGCTGCCCGTGACCAGGGTGCGCTGTCCGTCACGGCGGGTGCGCTCCTCGTCCTGTCCGTCGGCGGGTTCGCCTGGCTCACGGCCGGACTCTGCGCGCGCCTGCGTCACCTGCCGCTCGCGACACCGACGGTCCTGCTGGCCGCGTTCGGCGCCGGCGCCACCGGTGCCGTCTGGCTCGGACACCTCGCCGGCCTGCTCGGCGACACGATCCCCTCGGCGCTGTCCTCGGGGGGCGCCGTACTCACCGGCGTGGCTCTCGCGATCGCGCTCATCGCCCTGACCCTCGAGGGGCGACTGCCGGCTGGCTCGCTCGCGCTCGCCGGCCTGGCCGGTGCAGTGCTGCTCCTCCCGTGGGGGCTCGGGCCGCTCGGCTCACTGCTTCTCCTCATCGCGCTCGGACCGTTGACCCGGCAGGCCGAGCCCGCCTGACCTGCCCTCGTCAATCCAGGGCGGCTGACCCAGCACCACCAAGACCCCAAAACCCCCACCCTCAATCGAAAGAGCGATCCGTCCGGTCGGATCGCTCTTTCGATCGGGGTTTGCGGGTCAGGGGGGTCAGGTGGGTCAGGCGGGGCGGGGGAGGTGGCGCACGGAGTGGACGGTGCGCGCGAGGAGGACGAGCGCGACGAGCTGGCTCACCGCCACGACGACGACGAGCGCCGGCACCGACCGGTCGTACAGCCACCCGGCCACGAGGCCGCCGACGATCGCGAACGCACCCTGCACCCCCGCGAAGACGCCGTATGCCGT
Organism: Terrabacter sp. 01T434; assembly: GCF_056398545.1. Classification (NCBI taxonomy): domain Bacteria; kingdom Bacillati; phylum Actinomycetota; class Actinomycetes; order Micrococcales; family Intrasporangiaceae; genus Terrabacter; species Terrabacter sp. 01T434. Next base: position 122,264 of record NZ_JBFTPP010000012.1, on the reverse strand, counting down.
CGCCCGCTTCGGCGCCTCCACGACCTCCGCGACGAGCGCCTTGACCGTCGAGTCCTGCACGCCGTAGGCCAGGCCCCAGACGGCGACCCCGACGAGCGACAGGACGACCGAGCCCGACAGGGCGAGCGGGGGCACGAGCGCGACGAGCACCGGCACGGCATACAGCACGGCGCCGCCGCGGCGGTCGTAGACGAGCCCGACCCCGAGGGCGGCGAGCGCCTCGACGGCCATCGCGCCGGCATAGACGACGGGGACGGTCGCGACGGGGACGAGCCCCTCCACGGTGAGGTGGTAGCCGATGATCCCGAAGGTGACGAGCCCACCGGTCATGAGGCCGGCCGCGAGCGCGTAGCCGAAGAACTCGCGCGGCAGCCCCGAGCCGACAGCGTCGGCGAACCACCCGCGCAGCCCCCGGCCGGCCGGAACCGGCTGTGCCGCAGGACTGTCCGACACTCCCGTCTCGGCGTCGTAGACGGACGGGTCGGGCACGCGGGAGCGGATCACGACCAGCAGCAGCATGGCCGCCGCTCCCGGGATGGCGAGGACCGCCATGCTCGGCCAGATGGCGCCCGTCGCCGCGATGACTCCGGCGACGAGCAGCGGCCCGGCGAAGGCCCCGACCTGGTCGAGCGCCTTGTGCACGCCGAAGCCACGACCGCGACCGACCGCCGACGCGACGTGGGCCAGGAGCGCCGACTTCGACGGGCTGCGGACCGCCTTGCCCGAGCGCTCGAGGAGGATGAGGACGGAGGCCAGCACGAGGCCCGCACCGCCGACGAACGGGGTCACGGCGAGCAGCGGCACGCAGACGGCGGTGAGGCCGTAGCCGGCCATCGTCAGGCCCCAGTAGCGCCCGGTCCGGTCGGCGAGCGGCCCGAAGACGAGGCGCAGCACGAGAGCCATCGCCTCGCCGGCCCCGGTCACGAGGCCCACGACGACCGCGGTCGCCCCGAGCGAGGCCAGCAGCGGCCCGTACATCGAGCGCGCGCCCTCGTAGACCATGTCGGCAGCCAGGCTGACGAAGCCGAACCACCAGACGACGCGCCACGCCGACCAGCGTTCGGTGGCGGGAGCCGTGGCGGTGGGGTCGGTCATGCGGCGAAGGTACCAACCTGATCTGCGAGCGCCGATTCGCGAGCGCGGCCTAGCCTGATCGAGTGAGCAATCCAGAGCGGCACCCCACCGAGGTCGTCTGCGGCGCCGACGGCTCGGGCCCTGCCACCGCCGTCGTGCTGCCCTACCGGGAGGTGCCGCTCGGCGGTCCGCGCGCCATGCCGGTCCGCCGCAGCCTTCCCCAGCGGGAGCGCTCCCTGATCGGCGCGTGGTGCTTCGTCGACCACTACGGACCCGACGACGTCTCCCAGACCGGCGGCATGGTCGTGCCCGGCCACCCGCACACCGGCCTGCAGACGGTCTCGTGGCTCTTCACCGGCGAGGTCGAGCACCGCGACACGACGGGCGTCCACGCGTTCGTCCGACCCGGCGAGCTCAACATCATGACCGCCGGGTCCGGTATCGCCCACTCGGAGTACTCGACGCCCGGGACGACCGTCCTCCACGGCGCACAGCTCTGGGTCGCGCTGCCCGACGCCGACCGGTTCACCAGCCCGGGTTTCGAGCACTACGCACCGCCGGTGTCCGACGTCGACGGTGCCCGCGTCCTCGTCTTCCTCGGCACGCTCTTCGGCCAGACCTCGCCGGTGACGATGTTCTCCGACCTCGTCGGTGCCGAGGTGACGCTGGACGCCGGGGCCACGCTGACCTTCGAGGTCGATCCGGCGCACGAGCACGGGCTGCTCTGCGACACCGGGCTGCTCACGGTCGGCGAGGCGACGGCCAAGCCGGGCGAGATCGTCGTCCATGCCAGCGGCATCCGGCGGATCACCGTCGAGGCCGGCCCCGACGAGCCGGCGCGCTTCCTCGTCCTCGGCGGAGCGCCGTTCGGTGAGCAGATCGTCATGTGGTGGAACTTCATCGGCCGCAGCCACGACGAGGTCGTCGGCTTCCGCGAGGCGTGGCAGCAGGCGCGCGAGACGGGCGGCTCCGAGGCCTACGGCACCTTCCCGGATGCCTGGGACCACACCCTCCCCGCCCCGGGCCTGCCCAACCTGCGCCTGCGCTCCCGCGGCTGAGGGTTTGAGTCGGAGTCCCGATCGGGACAAGGATGGGCGCCATGCGCGCGACGACGATCCATGCCCCCGGCGACATCCGCCTGACCGACGTCCCCGACCCGACCATCGAGGAGCCCACCGACGCCATCGTGCGCGTCGTGGCCGGCTGCATCTGCGGCTCGGACCTCTGGCCCTACCGCGGCGCCAACCCGATCACGCCCGGCTCGACGATCGGCCACGAGGCCGTGGGCGTCGTCGAGGAGATCGGCGGCGACGTGCGCGACATCAAGAAGGGTGACTTCGTCGTCATCCCGTTCGTCCACTGCGACAACACGTGCCCTCACTGCCGCGCCGGCATGACGTCCGTCTGCGACCACCAGGGCTGGACCGAGAGCGGCCAGGCCGAGCTCGTCCGCGTCAACCAGGCGGACGGCAGCCTCGTCAAGACCGACGGCGCGCCCGACGACGTCCTCCTCCCGTCACTGCTGACCCTCGCCGACGTCATGGCGACCGGCTGGCACGCCGCCGTCTCCTCGCGCGTGCGCCCGGGCGGCACCGCCGTCGTCATCGGTGACGGCGCCGTCGGCCTCTGTGGCGTCATCGCCGCCAAGGAGCTCGGCGCCGAGCGCATCGTCGCGATGTCGCGCCACGAGCCGCGCCAGGCGCTGGCTCGCGACTTCGGCGCGACGCACGTCATCGCCGAGCGCGACGACGCCGGGGTCGAGGCCGTCCTCGAGCTCACGGACGGGGTCGGGGCCGACTCCGTGCTCGAGTGCGTCGGGACCGATCAGTCGATGAAGACCGCCTTCCGCATCGGCCGACCCGGCTCGACCGTCGGTTTCGTCGGCGCCCCGCACGGCGTCGAGCTGCCCGTGCGCCAGATGTTCGTCCGCAACGTCGGCCTCGCCGGCGGCATGGCGCCCGTCCGCACCTACCTGCCCGACCTGCTCGAGCGCGTCCTCGACGGGCGCATCGACCCCGGCAAGGTCTTCGACCTGACGCTGCCCCTCGACCAGGTGGCCGAGGGCTACCGCGCCATGGACGAGCGTCGCGCCATCAAGGTGCTCCTGCGCCCCTGAGAAGGCCCGTCAGCAAGCCCCTGAGCTAACCCCTGAGCTAACCCCTGAGCAACCCTCGACAGCCGCCTGCCGGCGACACCGATCGGGTATGCCGTGAGCGCACCCAGCCGTGGACGCGCGGTCTCCGAACCCCGCACGTGACCCACGAACCCGAGCACACGGCATACCCCATCGCACCCCTGAGGACGGAGCGGAACGTGACGCACGCGCGGCTCATCGACACGGCGGCGCCCAGCGCGCCGCGCGGCATCGCGCTCGTGCTCCACGGCGGAGCGGCGCGCCGCCGCCCGATGCGGGTGAGCCCGACCCAGCTGTCGGTGCTGCGGATGGTGCCGATCGCCAGCCGGATCGCCCGCGCCGCGAAGGGCGAGCTCGCCGTCCTGCGGCTGCTCAACTCGACGCGCGGCTGGGACGCGCACCACACTCCCGTCGACGACGTTCGCTGGGCGCTGCAGCAGGTCGCGGACCGTTTCGGACCCGACCTGCCGGTCGGACTCGTCGGGCACTCGCTCGGCGGACGCGCGGCCCTGCTCGCCGCCGGGGAGCGGCGCGTGCGCAGCGCCGTCGCGCTGAACCCGTGGGTCTACCCGACCGAGGGACGCCTCGATCTCACCGGCCGCCGGGTCCTCGTCGTCCACGGCGACCACGACCGCGTCGCCCGCCCGACGAACTCGGCCTCCGTGGCACGCGATCTCGCGCGGACCGCCGAGCGGGTCGGCTACGTCACCGTCGAGGGCGGCAAGCACGCGATGCTGCGCCGCCACGACGTCTTCGACGGGCTGGCCGCCGACTTCACCACCGCGACCCTGCTCGGGCGCCGGCGGGGTGGTGTCGTCGGCCGCGTCCTGGCCGGCGAGGAGTGGGTCGACGTCTGAGGATTTCTGAGGCTCGTCCGAGGGGCGTCTGGGGGATGTCTGGGACAGGCGAGTCACCGCACATTTCGTCGTTGTCTCACCGTTCACTCGTCTGGTGCCCCTTGCTTTTGCGGTCGTCCCATTGGCCCAATACAGTCGGATTAGACCCCTCCAAGACCGGTCCGGAACTAGGTGAGGACCAGGATTGGCCCCGAGATTTGCGTCCGTCGATGACTACATCGCCTCCTACCCCGAGGAGACGCGGACCCAGCTTGAGGGGGTTCGCTGCGCCATTCGTGAAGCGGCGCCGCACGCGGGCGAGAAGATCAGCTACGGGATGGCGACCTTCACCGTCGACGGCAAGCCGCTCGTCTACTACGCCGGCTGGAAGAACCACGTCGGGCTCTACCCCGTCCCGACGGGTGACGCGGACTTCGAGGAGGCCATCGGCCCCTACCGACGCGCCAAGGACACCGTGCGATTCCCGATCAACCGTCCGGTGCCCCTCGAGCTGATCGCCGAGATCACCGCGTTGTGCCTCAAGCGTCGCGCTGCCGCGTCGGAGCAGTCCGACAGCTGAGCCCCGGGCGCCGAAACATTTCGGTGGAACGCCAATCCAGTCAGACCTGCCGTGGCGAACCCCTGCGCGGAGACGGTCGACGACGACCCCCGTCTGAAGCAGAGCAGGAATGGACGGTTCATCTCCTCGTCAAGGAGGAAACAGATGCGCACCACCACCACTCGGATCGCCGGCGCGAGCTTCGTCGCAGCCGCAGCCCTGGCCCTCAGCGTCGGCCCTGCGTTCGCGGCCGACGGCTTCGTCAGCGCCAACCTCAAGCCCGTCGCCGGCAGTGGCGTCAACGGAAGCGGCACGGCCATGGTCGAGGTCAAGGGCAACCAGATCACCGTGACGATGGCCGCCAACGGCCTGCTCGCCGACAGCCCGCACGCCGCGCACATCCACTTCGCCGCTGCAGCCCGTCACGAGTGCCCCGCCCTGTCCGACGACAAGAACGGCGACGGCCACCTCAACACGACCGAGGGCGGCCCCGCCTACGGCGACATCGTCGTCTCGCTGACGAAGACCGGCGACACGAGCCCGAAGTCGGGTCTCGCCATCGACCGCTTCGACACCGCACCTGGCGGCAAGCTGACCTACCAGCGTGGGAGCATCGCGGTCTCGAGCGACGTCGCCCAGGCGATCTCCGCCGGAGAGTCCGTCGTCGTCATCCACGGCGTCGACTACAACAAGGACGGCAAGTACTCCGGCGACACGAAGAGCGACCTCATGCCCTCGCTCCCCACCGAGGCCACCGACCCGGCCCTGTGTGGCGCGCTGCGCGTCGCGCCCGCGGGCGGCATGCACACCGGCGGCGGCCTCGCCGCTGACGGTCTCAAGAGCGGCGGCATGAACAGCGTCGGCATGAACAGCGTCGGCATGACGAGCGGTGGGCAGAACGAGGCGCTCATGCTCGTGGGTGGCGCAGCCCTGCTCGCGGCCGGCGGGACCGGCGTCTTCGCCGCCCGTCGCGCGCGGACGCGCGCCTGAGCGACCGGGCCGGCTCGATGCCTGACCAGCCCGAGCGGCCGTCGTCGAGCGGTCGCCGCGTCACCGGCCGGATCACCAACCGGATCACCAACCGGATCACCCAGGGTGCCGCGGCGGCCCTCGCCGTCACCGCCGTCCTGCTCGTCGTCGGGATCGTCGCGCTCACGCTCGGTCTCCGGGGAACGCCTGGTCGGCCGCAGCCCGCAGCGGTGGGAGCGAGGAGCGCGGTGCCCACGGCATCCGCACCTCCCGCCCCCATCGACGCGGGTCCAACGGCGACCCCCGGTTCCGGTGGGCCGGGCGCGCCAGCGGCACCCCGCTCGGTGCCTGGTACGTCATCGCCCGCGAGGGGTGGGGCCAGCGGCATCGGGAACTTCCTCGAGGCCTCCGAGCCGACCGGGATCGAGATCCCGTCGATCGGCGTGCGTTCGACACACTTCGTGCCGCTCGGCATCCAGAGGGACGGGACGATCTCCGTCCCGGGAACGGCACAGGAGGTCGGGCTCTACGGCGCCGGGCCCACCCCGGGCCAGCTCGGACCCGCCGTCCTGGCCGCCCATGTCGACACGCCTTCGGGGGTGCCGGGCATCTTCTACGAGCTGAGCCGGGTGAAGGCGGGCGACGTCGTCAAGGTCTCCCGCCGCGACGGCTCGCACCTGACCTTCACGGTCGACCGGGTCGCAGCCTTCAAGAAGACGCAGTTCCCGACCGAGCTCGTCTACAAGGGCGACTTCACCCAGGCCGAGATCCGTCTCGTGACCTGCGGCGGACCGACCGACAGCCGCAACGAGTACCGCGACAACGTCGTCGTCTTCGGCCACCTCTCCACCGTCACCTGAGAGCCACGTCCTGTCTGGCGGCATGCGCCGGACGGGGACGGAGCGACTTATCAGTGGGCCCTCGACCCCGTTGCCCGTTTACCTGTGACCTACGTCTCATTCAGCGCCGGGTAAAGCCGCGGCAAAGACCTGCAAAGAGGACATTCAAGGATCTCTCCGGCGCCGCGTCGTTACCGTGGCGTGACATTTGCCAGTCGACTCGTTTAGTCTTCCGGGAGCCCGGCCACCAGGTCGGGCTCTCGCGAGGTGGACCGCCTAGTCCTGTCACCGCCTGGCGAGGGAGATCAAACCTTGTGACAGGAGCGGAGGAACCACACGTTTCTCCGGACGTCCGACGCAACGATTTCGGATGTCCTTGGGGTGAAGACCGCACCGCCGCACGACCTGATCGTGAGGTGGAGGCAGCCCGGGCACCTTTCCGCCCGAACCCGACAGCTAACTTCGTAGGCGCGGAGAGGCATCAAGCGTGAACTCAGAGAACATCCGCGGCCGCCACCGTGCACCGGGCCGTCACAACTCCCTTTACGAACTCAGGCTCCTCGCTCGTGAGTCGGCTCAGCCGGCCATGAAGGCCGGAGCCGTCGTGGCCGCCGCCGGCGGCCTCGTCGCCGCTTTCGCCAACCCGGCCAGCGCCGACACCCTGTCGACGGTCGCCGCCCCGGCCGCCGTCGGCCCGGCCCACGCGCCTGCTGCGGCCGCACCGACCGCGCTGTCGAAGATCGGCTACGCCCCCGCGGCGCAGCAGGTCGCTGCCCAGCGTGGCGCCAAGACGGCGCCGACGGTCATCGAGGACATCCAGGTCAAGGCCGCACGTGAGGCTGCTGCCGCCCAGGCTGCGGCCGCTCGCCAGGCCGCTGCCGCCGCCCGCCAGGCCGCTGCCGCACGCGCCTCGCGCGACCTGACCCGCACGACGCTCACGACGAGCACCTCGTCGACGAAGTCGAGCAGCAACACCGCCGTCCCCGGCGCCTCGTCGGGCATGCGCTCGTCGCACAACTGGGCCACCCCGGGCCAGTGCACGTGGGGCGCGCTCAACAAGTGGTACCAGTCCGAGGGCTACTACCCCGGTGGCTGGACCGGCAACGCGATGGCGTGGGCCTCTGGCGCCCGGTCCGCGGGCTACACCGTGGGCAGCATGCCGCGGACGCGTTCGATCATCGTCATGCAGCCCGGCGTCGCCGGCTCCTCCAGCGTGGGGCACGTCGGCTGGGTCACGGCCGTCAACGGCAACCAGGTGACGATCATCGAGATGAACGCGACGGCCGGCGCCTACAACTACGACACGCGCACCGTCACCCTCAGCTCGGGGATGCAGTTCATCTACGCGCCGTGACCGACGCGTCGATGGTTGCGGAGTTCCTCGCGAACTGAGCGCTGTCCGAAGGGGAGGATGCTGCGGCGTCCTCCCCTTCGGCATACCCCCGCCAACCCCTCGACAACCCCCGGCAACCCTGGACAAACGGGAATGTTCCTCCGGCTCTGCGCCTTGTCGCCCAGGTAGTTGAAACCTCCACCCGCTGCGGGTGGTTGCCGCCAACCACCACCGAACGAGTCACCCAAGAGTCACCGACAGTGAGGAGCAGGCCTGTGTCCACGGCCTTCGAGAGCATCCGCATCGGCCGCTGGGACCTCCCCCAGCGTTTCGTCATGGCACCGCTGACGCGCAACCGCGCGGGCGAGGGCCAGGCGCCGACCGAGCTCAACGCCGAGTACTACGGCCAGCGCGCCAGCGCCGGCCTTCTCATCACCGAGGGCACCCAGCCGAGCGCCGTTGGCCAGGGCTACCTCGACACCCCCGGCATCCACTCCGACGAGCAGGTCGCCGGCTGGCGCCTCGTCGCGGACGCCGTGCACGCAGGCGGGGGCCACGTGGTCGTCCAGCTCATGCACGCCGGTCGCATCGCGCACCCCGACAACAAGGGCGGCCTCGAGAGCGTCGCCCCGAGCGCCATCGCCGCGCCGGGCGAGATCGTGACCGCGAAGGGTCAGCAGGCGTATGCCGTCCCGCGCGCCCTCGAGACCGACGAGATCCCCGCGCTCGTGGCGGAGTTCGTCCACGCTGCGCGCCAGGCCGTCGCGGCCGGGCTCGACGGCGTCGAGGTTCACGCCGCCAACGGCTACCTGCCGCACCAGTTCCTCGCGCCGTCGAGCAACCAGCGCACCGACGCCTACGGCGGCTCGCCGGAGAACCGTGCGCGCCTCGTCGTCGAGATCACCAAGGCCGTGGCCGAGGCGATCGGCGCCGACCGGGTCGGCATCCGCATCTCGCCCGCCCACAACATCCAGGGCGTGCTCGAGGAGGACGAGGCCGACACCGCGGCCACCTACGAGTCCCTCGTCGAGGGCATCGCGCCGCTCGGGCTCGCCTACCTCAGCATCCTCGGCGACCCGGAGTCCGACATCGTCCGCGACCTGCGCAAGCGCTTCGGCGGGCCGATCATCCTCAACACCGGCTTCTCGTCGGTGACGAACCTCGCGGAGGTCGAGGACATCCTCGAGCGCGACCTCGGTGACGTCGTGGCGGTGGGCCGCGAGTTCCTCGCCAACCCGGACCTCGTCCGCCGCTGGCGCGAGGGAGCCCCGCTCAACGAGCCGAACCCGCAGACCTTCTACGGCGGCGGCGCCGAGGGCTACACGGACTACCCCACCCTCCCCTGAGACCGCCTGGATCGCCGCGCCAGCTCCGCCCCGGCGGACTTGGCGCGGCGATCTGGCCCCCCGACCTCGCGCAAGTCCACCCCGGCGGACTTGATGCGGCGATCTGGCCCCTCCCGAGCTCACCAGGTCCACCCCGGCGGACTTGCGCGAGGGTCATGTGGGCTCGGGTGGATCCTGCCCCGGGGCCACCGGGTCGCCCAGAGGTCGCTGGACCCAGGTGACGTCTCGCGCGGCACCGAACTTCCAGCCGATGCCGCGGTAGGTCCCGATCGGCTCGAAACCCATCGCCGCGTGCAGCCGTGCGCTCGCCTCGTTCGGCTGGGTCATGCCGGCGGCGGCCATCCGGTAGCCGCGCGCCGTGAGCCGCGCGAGCAGCGCCTCGTAGAGCCGTCGACCACCGCCGCGCCCGTGCCGGTCCGGCGAGAGGTAGACGGACACCTCGCACGACCACCGGTAGGCGGCCCGCTCCTTGAACGGGCCGGCATACGCGTACCCGACGACCGCGCTGTCCTCCTCCAGGACGAGGAAGGCGTGCCTCGCCTGCGCCTTGGCGATGCGGCGCCGCATCTCGGCGGCATCGGGTGGGTCGGTCTCGAAGGTCACCGTCGTCCCGGTGACGTAGGGCTCGTATATCGCCGCGCACGCGGCGGCGTCGTCGGTGGTGGCGTCACGCACGAGCGGGTCAGGCATGCGGTCGATCGTAGGCCGCGCCCGTGCTAGGTCCCGTGAACGGCTCCCGGCATCCGCAGCCCTCCGACACACTGGCGCCATGCTCACTGCCATCCGGGCCCGAGTGCTCCCGGCCAACCAGCGCCGGACGTTCGAGGAGCTCACCTCGGACCTCGACCTCAACGAAGGCGACCTGCTTTCGAAGCGGTCGGCGTACTGGACCATGCTGCTGCTCGCGGCCTGCATCGCGAGCGCCGGGATCATCGCGGACTCGACCGCGACCGTCATCGGGGCCATGATCATCGCTCCGCTTTCGACGCCGATCATGGGGACCGCCCTGGCCCTGGTGAAGCGGGAGCGGACCGGAGCCGTGAGGTTCGTCGTGCTCGGCGGGCTCTTGGTCATCGCAGTCGGGGCGCTCTTCTCGCTGTTGCTGCCGAGCCCCTACGACCTGCTCGGCAACCCGCAGGTGGCCTCGCGCACGAGCCCGCGGCTCGTCGACCTGCTCAGCGCGCTGGCCACCGGGTTCGCCGGCGCGATCGCGCTGGCGCGCCGCGACGTGGCCGCCATCCTGCCGGGAGTCGCGATCTCGATCTCGCTCGTCCCCCCGCTGTGCGTCGTCGGCATCTGCCTCGCGGAGGGCAGCCTGAGCCTGGCCTTCGGCGCGCTCGTCCTCTTCCTCTCCAACTTCCTGGCGCTCGTCTTCGCCGGGAGCCTCGTCTTCACCACCCTGGGCTACACGAGGTCGATCCAGCAGCAGGGCGGGCCGCCGCGACGGAAGGTGCGCGTGACGTTCGCGATCCTCGTCGTGCTCGTCCTCGTGCCGGTCCTGCTCAACACGGTCATCGCGCTCGCCGTCGACAAGCTGACCGCGATCGGCACGGAGAGCACCCGCACCTGGCTGGCCTCGACGCGCGGCGCCGAGATCGTCGACGTCACGAACCACGGCTTCAGCCTCGTCATCCAGGTCAGGGCCCCCCTCGACCTGCCCCCGACCACGACGCTCATGAGCGACCTCAGCGGCAGGCTGCCGGCCGGCATACCCGTCGTGCTGGAGCGGTCGGTCGGGGAGAGCATCGACCTCGGCACCACCACCTGAGCCTGCTCACGTCCCGCCGTCAGCGTCTGCGTCGGACTGCTCGTCGGCTGCTTCGCCGACGGGCCCGAGAGGGTCGTCCGCGTGCCGACCCAGCGGCAGGTGCACCCCGAAGCGCGACACGATGAGCGCCACGAAGGTGACGAGGAAGACCTGCCCCAGCACCGCCTCGCTCGCCGAGGCCAACCTGCCGAGGTTGGTCACCGCGACGAAGTCGCCGTAGCCGACCGTCGAGATCGTGACGAGGCTGAAGTACATGTAGGTCGTCGTCGAGGTGCTCTGGCCGAAGAAGTCCGTCGCGCTGTAGGCGTCGATGGTCTGGAAGAGGAAGGCGTACGCGACGGCGATCTGCAGGTAGGCCGCGACGGCTCCCATGATCGTCTGGAGCGTGACCACCTCGTGCTGGAGCAGGCGGCGGGCCACGAGGACCGGAGTCAGCGCGGCGGCGATCAGCCACGACGTCTCGGGTGGCACGGCCGACTCGTTGCTGCCCCAGCGGACCGCGACGGAAGCAGCGCTGACGGCGAGGACGAGGACCACGAGGACGTCCACGGCGCGGCGCCACTGCCGGCGTGCACCGGTGGCGCGGACTGCAGCGAGGAGCGACAGTCCCGTGATCGCGTGCGCGAACGTCCGGGCGAGCGCCGAACCGCTCACGTCGACGAGCCCCTGGACGGCGATGGTGATGATCACGAAGAGGAGGACGAGCTCGAAGCGGTCGAACATCAGGGGCGTTCGGGGGGGCTGCGCACCACGGTCCGCCCGGGTGGGCCGGGAGCGCCGGGGCCTCGGGCCGGGCTCGGTGCCGGACTCCGCCATGGCTGCCCTCCTCGAGGGTCGCGGGACATGCGCCCTGTCCCGAGGATAGGACGGTGGGACCGGCCGCGTCCGGACGTTGCCAGAGCCCAGAGCTCGTCAGCGCCCGCTGGCCGGGACACCACCGAGGGCGTATGCGTGGACGACCACCCGCTCGGCGGTCTCCTCGGGCGTCAGCGCGGACGTGTCGATCCACCAGCCGAGCCCGCCGTAGCCATCGCGCATCGTCGCAGTGAGCGCTTCGTGGCCGTCGAAGGCGAACTGCTCGTCGGGATGACGCGCGGCGTCGCGCTGCCGGCAGGCCTCGGCGCCCGGGTCCAGCACGACGAGGACGACGCGGCGCGGGGCGAGCGCCGTGAGGAAGCCGTCGAGCTGCGCGCGGTCGGGCACGATCCAGTCGATGACGGGCGTGAAGCCGGCGTCAGCGAGGTTGGCAGCGAGCGCGCAGAGGTTCGCGTTGCCGAGGCGCACCTGCCGAGCGGCCTCGTCGGCGGGCTCACCGAGCGGCCAGACGCGGCCGCCGACGACGAGGCCGTGCACGGCGTCCCCGTTGAGCAGGGCCGAGCGCCTGAGGGTCGACGCGACGAGGCGGGTCACGGTCGACTTCCCGGCCCCGGGTGCACCCGTCACGAGCAGGCAAGCGGCGCCCCGGTCGAGGGCGGTCATGCGGCGCCGTCCGCACCCTCCGCACGCCAGACCCACCGCAGCGCGTCGGGCAGCAGGACGCCGCCGTGGTTGGCGGCTGTGGCCGCCGTCGCCGAGGACGAGCCGGAAGTCATAGCCCGCCTCGGCGAGCGCCGCTGCGGTGCGAAGGTTCTCCGCGAGCCAGTTCCACTCGGGCTGGTCCCAGTTCAGATCGCGGTGGCCGGCCTGGAGGAGGACCCGCAGCGGCTTGCGTGGGACGGTCGGCAGGAGCGCGGGATACGGGTTGCCGTCGGGCATCTGCGCGAAGCTCGAGAGGTAGGCGACCACCTTGCGGAAGCGGTCGGGCCGCAGCCAGGCCGCGGTGAAGGCGCCGTTGCCGGCGCTGCTCCCGCCGCAGATGCCCCAGCGGTCGGGGTCCTCGCTCACGGCCCAGCGCGCCGTCACGAGCGGGAGCACCTCGTCGAGCAGGAACGTGACGTAGCGGTCGTCGAAGGCGTCGTACTCCTCGTTGCGGTTCTTCCGCTCGTCGGGATTCTCGCGGTCCTCGAAGACGCCCGGATCGACGAACACCCCGATCATCACCGGGATCTCGCCGGCGTGCACGAGGTTGTCGAGGACGATCCCGCCGCGGACCTCACCCTCCGGGTCGAGGTACCACCAGCCGTCGTTGAAGACCATGAGCGAGGCGGGCTCAGCCGGGTCACAGGCGGCCGGCACGTGGACCCAGACCGTCCGCGACGTCCCGGGGTAGACGGCGCTGTCGTCGATCCGCAGCTCCACGGTCTCCCCCGCCGGCACGCCCTCGCGCCGGACCGAGTCGGGTCCGTGGTCGTAGACGACATCCGTCTGGTCGATCGGCAGCGGTCGGTACGGCACACAGGTAGCCATGCGCGGCACCGTACGGACCCCGTCGCAACGCGGGCAACCGGATAACCCGGGCCACCCGGGGCACCCGGATCCGTTCGTATGCCGAGTGTCGTGGTCGAGGAGGCGGGGTGACGTACGCTCGTGGTGACTCCGGGGCCCGCCCCCGGTGAGGAGGGAGGCGACGCATGAGCGTCCTGCGTGACCGCGCGTCGTCCCTCACCGCACCATCTGTCACCGCATCACCTCTCGTCTCGTCACTGCCCGCCCTCGTGGCGAGCTTCGCCGCGACCGTCGTCGTCTTCCTCGGGTCACTGACCAGCTCGGTCACCGACGCGAGCGCCGGCCAGGTGCTCCTCACCGCAGCCGCGATCGGCGTGCTCACCGCGGTGCTCGCCACGACCGGTCAGCACGTCGTGCAGCCCCTGCCGGTGCGCACCCACCCCTCGGGAGTGGCGGGCGCGGTGCCCGCGTCGACGGCGTACTGGTGCGCCCTCGACGCACCGAGCTGTCCCCAGCGTCCTCGAGCGCCGGGTCGGCACTGACCCGTCCGCCGCACCCGCGGCGTCCGGGGCACTGCCCTGACCCAGTTCGAGAACTGGCCCGCACCGTCACGGGCGGGCCGAGCCGAGGAGCTTCACCCATGCCTGACTTCCTGCCTGCCCTGTTGTCCCCCGTCACCGACGCCGTCGCCGCGGTCCTCGCGGTCACTCACGACGTCGCAACCGCGATCGGTCTGAGCCCCGGCTCCGCGGGCGCCTGGCTGCTCGCCGTCCTGCTGCTCGTCGTCGCCGTCCGGACGATCCTGCTGCCCGTCACGATCCACGGGGTCCGGTCGTCGCACGCCCGCGCCCATGCAGCGCCCCAGTTGCGCGAGCTGCGCCAGAGGTATGCCGGCAGCCGCGACCTCGAGCAGCTCACCGCGATGCGGGCCGAGCAGAAGGCGATCCACGCCGAGCACGGCGTCTCGGGGTGGAGCCTAGCGCCGGCGATGCTCCAGCTGCCGCTCATCTATGCGCTATACCGGGTCGTCTCCGACCTCACCGCCGGCCACGCGGTCGGGGCGCTCGACGCCGGGCTCGTCGCCTCGGCGGCCACGGCCTCGATCGCCGGTCTGCACCTGACGAGCCACCTCGGCTCGACGCTCTCGGCCAGCCTTCCCGCGGGACTCGTCATGGTGGCGCTGGCCGGCGGCGCGGCACTGCTCAGCCTGCTCGCGCAGCGCTGGTTCGTGCTGCCGATGACCGATGTCGCCGACCTGCCCGAGGGGATGGCGACGGTCCAGCGGCTCATGCCGTGGCTCGGCGCCGTGGGCGTGCTCGCGGCGGCATCCTTCGTGCCGGCGGGGCTCGTCGTCTACTGGCTCTTCAACAACGCGTGGACCTTCATGCAGCAGGGCCTGATCTGGCGGTTCGCGCCGACCCCCGGCTCGCCGGCAGCGGCGCGTCGCGAGGGCAGGGCGCTGGAAGGCGCGACGTCCTGAGTGGCAGCCACCCGGCATACGCAGGCTCTTCGCGTCGTCGGCGGCGGCGTCTAGCGTGGGCGGGGTGAGCGCGACGACGAACGCACCCGCCGATGCGGGGATGACCGATGAGCTCCTGCGCTACCTCCAGCAGGGCCGCGACGCCCTGCTGCGGTCGCTCGACGGGCTGGGCGACTACGAGGTGCGCCGCCCGCTGACGCCGAGCGGCACCAACCTGCTCGGCCTCGTCAAGCACGTGGCCGGGGTGGAGCTCGCCTATCTCGGCGACTCCCTAGGCCGACCCTCGGGCGAGCGGCTGCCGTGGGTCGAGGACGGCTCGATCTGGGATTCCGCCGACATGTGGGCGACCGCCGAGGAGTCGCGTGAGGACCTCGTCGCGCTCTACCGCCGGGTGTGGGCGCACTGCGACGCCGTCGTGCGCGAGCTGCCGCTCGACGCCCCGGCGAGCGTGGCGTGGTGGCCCGAGGAGCGTCGGCACACGACGCTGGGCTCACTGCTCGTGCGGTGCGTCGCGGAGGTGTCGCAGCACGCCGGGCACGCCGACGTCCTGCGCGAGTCGATCGACGGACGCGGCGGCCGGGACCACGACGAGATGGGCGACGACGCGTGGTGGACCGCGTATGTGGCGCGCATCCAGGCCGCCGCGGACGCCTACCGGACGAGCAGCGTTGCGACGGAAGACGGCTCATGAGCACGCGCCGGCCCAACATCGTCTTCCTGCTCAGCGACGACCACGCCGCGCACGCGATCGGCACCTACGGCTCGGTCGTCAACCGCACGCCGCACATCGACGCGGTCGCGAGCGCCGGTGTGCGCCTCGACAACCTCTTCGCCACCAACTCGCTGTGCGCGCCGAGCCGTGCCTCGATCCTCACCGGCACCTACAGCCACGTCAACGGCGTCACGACGCTCGACACCTTCATCGACGCGTCCCAGCCGACCTTCGTCACGGCGCTGCGCGAGGCGGGCTACCGCACGGCTTTCGTCGGCAAGTGGCACATGGGCCAGGGCAGCACCGACGGGGTCGACCACGACCCGCAGGGCTTCGACCGGTGGGACGCGCTCATCGACCAGGGTGAGTACCACGACCCGCGCTTCCTCTCCCCCGACGGGCTGCGGGTCGAGCGCGGCTACGCGACCGAGCTCATCACCGACCTCGCGATCGACTGGGTCGAGTCGCTGGAAGGCGAGAGCTCGGGCGAGGACCCGTGGTGCGTGCTCGTCTGGCACAAGGCGCCGCACCGCCCGTGGGAACCGGACGCCGCCCACGAGGGGTTGTATGCCGAGGGCGGGCCCCTCGGGGGCGCGCCGATCCCGGTGCCTGCAACGTTCACCGACGACCTCGCCGGCCGCTCCGACACGGCACGGCGGGCGGCGATGCGCGTCGCCGACCACCTGACGGCCGAGGACCTCAAGCAGCCCGTGCCCGAGGGGCTGACCCACGACGAGGAAGCGCTGTGGAAGTACCAGCGCTACATGGAGGACTACCTCGCGTGCGTCGCCTCCGTCGACGACAACGTCGGCCGCATCACGGACTGGCTGCGGGAGCGCGGCGACCTCGACGACACGATCGTCATCTACTCCTCCGACCAGGGCTTCTTCCTCGGCGACCACGGCTGGTTCGACAAGCGGTTCATGTACGAGGAGTCCATCCGGATGCCGTTCGTGCTCTCCTACCCGCGAGCCGTCGGGTCGGGGCAGTCGCTCGACCGGATCGTCACCAACGTCGACATCGCGCCGACCCTGCTCGAGGCGGCCGGGGTCGAGGTGCCGCCGCGCATGCAGGGGCGGTCGTTCTGGCGCGACCTCACGGCCGTGGCTGAGGGGCAGGCCGATCGGGAAAGCGGTCGGGACCGGGACACCGAGGGCTTCTACTACCGCTACTGGATGCACGACGACCGCAGCCACCAGGTCGGGGCGCACTACGGCTATCGCACGCACCGCTACACGCTGATCTTCTTCTACAACGACGGGCTCGGGCTGCCCGGCTGCTCCGACCGCCGCTTCGCCCAGGAGTGGGAGCTCTACGACCTCGAGGCCGACCCGGAGGAGCTGCTCAACGTCGCCGACGACCCGGCCTACGCGCAGGTGCGCGACGAGCTCGAGGCACGGATGTGGCTGGCCCAGAAGGAGGTCGGCGACGACCCCCATCCGGACCAGCCCGTCCCGCGCCTCGTCTCAGCTGGAAACCGCAAACACCCCTGAGCCAGCTCCCAGCCACTCGTGCCGGCTCGCGGACGAGGCGGTGGAGAACGGTCAGGCGGTGACGTCGATCTCGTCCAGGAGGTCGTCGATCGAGTGCCAGGCGTGCTTCTCGAGGGTCGCCATCGCGCGCTGCTCGTCAGCGTCGAGATGGCCGAGGAGGAAGGCAGCTGCCTCCCCGAACGCCTCGTCGAGGGCGAGGTGGCGCAGGGTCGCACGGGTCATGACGGCGTCGTGGTGCTCGCCGAGGGCCATCTGCACCGCCTTGGACAGGTCGGTGATCCGCCCCATCCGCTTGCCCCCGACGGGGCGCGCGGTCTCGGCCGCGTAGCGCAGCCGCTTGGCCGCCTTGCGCACCTCGTGGAGCCGGGCGGCACGGTCGGCGTCGTCGTGCGGCGACGACCCGTGCTCCCCCGTCGCTCCCCGGACGTCGCCGTCTGAGCCGTCCCGGGCTGCGCCCGCGAGCCGGGCGAAGCGGCGGGCCTCGTGGCGCACCCGCTTGCGGGCCACCGGGCGGGCGTCGCGCAGCGCCACGTCCGTGAGGGGCGGGTGCGTGACGACCTCGTCGAGCAGGATGATCAGGGCGGCATACGCGGTGGAGTCGAGCGTCTCGTCGACGACGTCGCCGGCGGCGGTCGCGTCGAGGCGCAGCCGGGCGCGCAGACCGGCCACGGCGGCATCCTCGTCCCGCCCCGCGAGCGCGAGGTCGTCGAGCAGGTGGTCGGTGATCTCGGCCGCGACCTCCGCATCCCGGGACTGCCCGAGTTGCACGGACGCGGCCTTGAGCTCGGCGCGGAGCGGCTCGGTGACGGACGCGTCGAACACCGGCCGGAAGGTCGCCAGCACCGACCGGATGCGCCGCATCGCCACCCGGAGGTCGTGCACACCCGACGAACCACCCCCGCGAGCAGCCGTCTCGGCCAGCCGCAGGGCATCCCACTGGTCGGCAAGGCGCTGACGCACGAGGGTCCCGACGGACGACATACCCCTTATCTACCGTGTGCCGGGGCCGGCGTCCTTGCTTCGCGTGATCCTGTGAAGTCTCGACAAGCCCCTTCCGCCCCGGTCGATGAAACGTATCGTCGAGAAGGTGGCACGGGTCACCGCTCCCTCCGCACGCGACACTGCCGTCGACACTGCCGTCGAAACCGCCGCCAACACTGCCGCCGCCGGTGCCCGGCTTCCCCTGCTCGCTCCCACCCCGCAGCCGGACGAACCTCCGCCGCCCCGCCGGTGGGACCGCGCCCGCGCCCGGCTGGCCCGGGTGCCACGCAGGGCCTGGTGGGGTCTCGTCGCGCTCGTTGTCGTCGTCGCGTTGGTGACGACGTATGCCGTCACGCGACCTCCGGGACCGCCCGTCCTCACCCAGCGCGACGTCGACACGAGTGTCCAGCGCGGCATCGCGAAGCAGGCCGAGGCGGACGCGGCCGCCCCGGCCGACGCGTCCGTCGCGCACGCGGCGATCGCGCCCTCGCTCGTGCTCATCCAGACCCGGGAGACCGTCGACAGCCGCCCTGCGGAGGGCACGGGCGCCGGTGTGGTCGTCAACGCCGACGGCACCGTGCTCACGGCGCTGCACGTCGTCGACGGGGCGAGCGCGATCACCGTCACGTTCGCCGACGGCACGACCTCCCCGGCGACGATCGCGAGCCGCAGACCGGACAGCGACATCGCGACGCTGACCCCCGCCACCCTGCCGGAGACGGTCGTGCCGGCGGTGCTCGGCGCGGGGGTGGCGGTCGGGGCGCCGGTCTTCGCCGTGGGCCACCCGCTCGGGCTCGTCGACTCGCTCTCGGCCGGGGTCGTCTCGGCGCTCGACCGGACGGTGAGCGTCACCGGCAACCGCAAGCTCGAGCACCTCATCCAGATCGACGCAGCGGTCAACCCCGGCAACTCCGGCGGCCCGTTGCTCAACAAGGCCGGCCAGGTCGTCGGCATCGTCACGGGGCTGGCCAACCCCACCGACCAGAGCCTCTTCGTCGGCATCGGCTTCGCGGTCCCGATCGCGACCGCGGCTGGGGCGGCGGGCAGCCCGCCCCGCTGAGGCGACCCAACCGGCCGGGCGACGACACGGACAACGACACGGACAACCACACGGCATACGCGAACCACACTCGGCAACGACCAGGAGGACGGCATGGACGGCGACGCACCTACTGGTCGGCACGCGCTCGAGCAGGCGCTCTACGAGGTGAAGCGGACGATCGTCGGGCAGGACGTGCTCGTCGAGCGGATGCTCGTGGCACTGCTCGCGCGGGGGCACCTGCTCGTCGAGGGCGTGCCGGGGCTGGCGAAGACGATGGCGGTCAAGACGCTCGCGCAGGCCATCGGCGGCGACTTCCAGCGGATCCAGTTCACCCCCGACCTCGTGCCGGCCGACCTCGTCGGGACGCGGATCTACAACCAGAAGGAGGGCGAGTTCCAGGTCTCTCTCGGGCCGGTCTTCGCCAACCTCGTGCTCGCCGACGAGATCAACCGCGCGCCGGCGAAGGTGCAGAGCGCGCTGCTCGAGGTCATGCAGGAGCGGCAGGTGACGATCGGGCGCGAGACCTTCCCGGCGCCGGACCCGTTCCTCGTCATGGCGACCCAGAATCCCATCGAGTCTGAGGGGACGTATGCGCTGCCCGAGGCTCAGGTCGACCGCTTCATGCTCAAGGTGCTCATCGGATATCCCTCTGCCGCTGAGGAGTTCGTCGTCGTCGAGCGGCAGATCGCCGCCGCCGTCGCGACGGTCAAGGTGCTCGACCCGGAGATGCTGCGCGGTTTCCAGCGCGAGGCGGACGCCGTCTACGTCGACCCCGCGGTGATCGAGTATGCCGTCCGGCTGGCCACCGCGACCCGCGATCCTGCGGGCGCCGGCCGGCCCGACCTGGCCCGGCTGCTGACCTACGGCGCGAGCCCGCGGGCGTCGATCAACCTCGTCCTCGCCGCTCGGGCGCTGGCGTTCCTGCAAGGACGGGACTACGCCCTGCCCGGCGACGTGCGCGACCTCGCTCGAGACGTGCTGCGGCACCGGATCGTGCTGTCCTACGAGGCGCTGGCCGAGGACCTGTCGTCCGACGACCTGCTGGCGCCGCTCCTCGAGGCCGTGCCCGTGCCGACCGCGCCGCTGGGAGAGCGGACGAGCGGCTTCGACGGGGCTGGCCTGCCTGGTGCTGCTGGGGACTCGACATGGGCGCGACCGCCCCGCTGAGCGCCGAGCGCCTGCTGCGACGCCTCGAGTGGAGGGTCGTGCGGCGACTCGACGGGCGACTCCAGGGCGACTACCGCACCCTCTTCCGCGGGTCGGGGCTCGACTTCACCGACCTGCGCGAGTACGTGCCGGGCGACGACCTGCGCCACATCGAGTGGAACGTCACGGCGCGGCTCGACGAGCCCTACGTGCGGCAGTTCGTCGAGGACCGCGAGCTGACGGCGTGGCTGCTGCTCGACCACTCGGCGTCGATGGGCTTCGGACCGGTGGACCGGCAGAAGGACCTCGTGCTCGCCGAGGTGGCGACGACGCTGGCACACGTGCTGACCCGCGGCGGGAGCCGGGTCGGCGCGATCATCATGGACACCGGCGTCGACGCGGTGATCCCGCCGGCGTCGGGCCGCAACCAGGTGCTGCGGATCGCGAAGACCCTGCTCGACCGGCGCGAGGCCCGGGCCGCTGCTCTCGAGCCGGCGGCCCCCCAGCGTCGACGGGGCCCACGCCGGGGGGAGACCGCCGGGCCCAACCCTCCGGGCGTGCGCCGTGTGCCGGGTCGTCGAGGACGCGTCCGAAGCCCAGCCCCCTCGGGGGCCGTCACGGACCTCGGGGCGCTGCTCGCGACGGCATACGGCATCGCGCGCAGGCGGTCGCTCGTGCTCGTCGTGTCGGACTTCATCACGGCGGACGGGTGGGAGGCCCCGCTGTCGCGACTGGCGCGCCGGCACGAGGTCGTGGCGATCCAGGTCATCGACCCGCGCGAGAGCGAGCTGCCCGACGCGGGCGGGGTCTACGTCGAGGACGCGGAGACGGGCGAGCAGATCTTTGTCGACACGAGCGACGTCGGTTTCCGGGCCCGGCTGGCCGCGGCGGCGGAGGCGCGGCAGGCGGACCTCGAGGCCCGGGCGCGCAAGGTCGGTGTCGACCTGTGCCCGCTGCGGACTGACGACGACCTCGTGCGGTCACTCATGCGGATCTCGGAGCTGCGGCGCCGGAGACGGCGATGAGGCGGCGGCGATGAGGTGGCGGCGATGAGCGGGGTGTCGCTGACGTGGCCCTGGGCGCTCGCGGGGCTGCTCGTCGTGCCGCTGCTCGTCGTCGCCTACCGGCGGGCCCTGCGGACCGCGGAGGCGCGACGGCAGGAGCTGGCGGCACAGGGTCTCGTGCTGCCGCCGCCTCGCGGACGGTGGCGGCACGTGGGACCCGCGCTGCTCCTCGCGGCCCTGGCCGTCATGGTGCTGTCGCTGACGCGGCCGGTGGCCTCGATCGCGGAGCCGCACCGCGAGGGCACGGTCGTGCTCGCCTTCGACGTCTCGAACAGCATGGCCGCGACGGACGTGCTGCCGTCACGGCTGGAGGCGGCGAAGGCTGCGGCGCGGTCGTTCGTCGCGAAGCAGCCGTCATCGGTGCGCATCGCTGTGGTGGCGTTCGGCGGGTCGGCGCTCGTGACGCAACGGCCGACCGAGGACCGGGCCGCGGTGCTGGCCGCCGTGGCGCGGCTGAAGCCCTCGGGGGACACGTCGCTCAGTCAGGGCATCCTCAGCGGGCTCGGTGCGATCGTCGGCCGGCCGGTCAAGCCGCCCGGCGACGCGGAGAAGGGGACGGACGGGGAGACGCCGATCGGCTACCACGGCGGGACCGCGATCGTGCTGCTCACCGACGGCGAGGACACGTCGGACACCGGGCCCTCCGGCGCGGCCGATCTCGCGTCGGCGGCGGGAGTCCGGATCGAACCGATCGGGCTCGGGACGCCGAACGGGACGACGATCGAGGTGGACGGCTTCAGCATCGCGACGGCCCTCGACGAGTCGTCCCTGCAGGCCATCGCGGCCACCACCGGCGGGACGTACCGGCGAGCGTCGGACGCGGCGTCCCTGGCGGCGGTCTATGACGCGATCGAGCTGACGTGGACGGCGCGGACGGTCCCGCACGAGGTGACCTCGTGGCTGGCGGCGCTCGGTGCCGCCCTGCTGCTCGGCGGGGCCACGGTGTCGGTCCTGCGACAGGGGCGGGTGATCTGACGTGACGTTCGGGCTGCCGTGGATGCTGCTGGTGCTCGGGTTCGTGCCGGTGCTGCTCGGCGTCTACGTGTGGCAGCTGCGGCGTCGACGTCGGCAGGCGGTCCGTTTCTCGAACGTCGCCCTGCTGAGGACTGCGGGTGTCGGGGCCCGGTCATGGCGGCGGCACGTGCCGGTCGTCCTGGTGCTGGGTGCCCTGGGACTGCTGGGGGCGGCGAGCGCCCGGCCGACCGTGCGGGCCGAGGTGCCGGCGTCGAGCTCGACGGTCATCCTCGCCCTGGACGTGTCGGGGTCGATGTGCGCGACGGACGTCCTGCCGAACCGGTTGAGCGCCGCGCAGGCGGCCGTGCGGTCGTTCGTGCAGGGGCAGGACGGGGAGACGAAGATCGGCCTCGTCGTGTTCTCCGGGTTCGCCCAGCTGGCGGTGGCGCCGACGACCCACCGGGACGAGCTCCTGGCGGCCCTGGACGCCGTGACGACGGGCCGCGGGACGACGATCGGATCGGCGATCCTGCGGTCGATCGACGCGATCGCCGAGCTGGACCCGAACGTGGCGCCGTCGGATCCCGTCGACGAGCCGACGACGGACGGGCCCGGCATCGGTGGCCCGACGCCCACACCGAGGCCGACGGCCGGTGGGCCCGCTGGTGGAGCGGTGGACGTGGCGCCGGAGATCATCGTGCTGCTCACGGACGGGGCCAACACCCGTGGCGTGACGCCGTCCCAGGCGGCCGAGCAGGCCGCGGCGCGCGGGGTGCGGGTCTACCCGATCGGCTTCGGCACGACGAACCCGACCCAGATGGCCTGCACACGCGACCAGTACGGCAGCTTCTCCGTCCCGAGCAACCGCGACCTCACCGGTGCCGGTGCCGGGGCGCTGGGCGGCCGCAGCTTCCTCGTCGTCGACGAGGCCGCCCTGAGGAACGTCGCCAACAAGACGGGTGGCACGTACTTCGCCGCCACCGACGCCGACGGCCTGACGAAGGTGCTGGCCGACCTCCCCAAGCACGTCACGGTGAGCGAGCAGGACATCGACCTCAGCGCCGCCTTCGGCCTGCTGGCCGCCCTCGTCCTGCTGACGGGCCTCGCGCTCTCGATCGGTCGCCACCGCCCCCTCTGAGCACCTTTGCGCCGCGCAGAAACACGCGGGGCGGCACAGGACGTCGGTCCTCTTCCGCGACGGTGGTTCAGTCGAGGCAGAACTCGTTGCCCTCGATGTCCTGCATGACGATGCACGACTCGTTGAAGCCATCGGCGCGCATCAGTCGCTCGCGCACCGCACCGAGCGCGACGAGTCGTGCACACTCGGCCTCCAGCGCGGCCAGACGCTCCTCGCCCACGAGGCCGGTGCCCACCCGGACGTCGAGATGCACCCGGTTCTTGACGACCTTGCCCTCGGGGACGCGCTGGAAGAAGAGGCGCGGGCCCGCCCCGGTGGGGTCGATGCAGGCGAAGGCCGAGCCCTGGCGCTCCGCCGGCAGCTCCCGGTCGAGCTCCTCCCACGAGGCGTACCCCTCTGGCGGGGGAGGCACGACGTAGCCCAGCACCTCGCACCAGAAGCGAGCGACTCGCTCCGGTGCTGCGCAGTCGAAGGTGACCTGGACCTGCCTGACCGTCGCCATCGCTCCACCCTAGGGGTGATCGGGTCAGCGGTCGGGCGGAAGGCAGACCACGGCCCGCAGACCCGGTCCGGCGTCCTCGAGGCGCACGTCGCCACCGCTGCGCCGCAGCAGCGCCCGCGTGATCGGCAGGCCCAGTCCGCTGCCTCCGCTGTCCCGGTCGCGAGCCTCGTCGAGCCGCAGGAACCGGTCGAAGACCCGGTCGCGGTCCTCGATCGGGATGCCGTGCCCGTCGTCGGTGACGGTCACCTCGACCTGGTGTCCCACGGCCGTGGCGTCGAGGACGACCAGGCTGCGCGCGTGCCGGACCGCGTTGTCGACGAGATTCGTCAGGGCTCGGGTCACGTCGACGGCGGGCGCGAGGGTCCGCAGCCGGCGACCAGCCAGCCCGGGCGATGTGCGCACCGGGACACGAGCGCCGGCATAGCGGTCGGCGACGTCCGAGAGGAGCGCGGTGACGTCGACGCCGGCGGACGGGCGAGGCGTCGCGGCGTCCTCCGCCCGCGCCAGCAGGAGCAGGTCGTCCGCGAGCACCGTCAGGCGGTCCACCTCGGCCAGCAGCCCCACCGGCAGGTCGCCACCCTCACCGAGCCGATGAGCCACCTCGAGCTGGGTGCGCATGCTGGCGAGCGGGCTGCGCAGCTCGTGGGCGGCGTCGGCGATGAAGGAGCGCTGCTTCCGCCGGGCGACCGTGATCCGGTCGAGCATCGCGTTGAGCGTCGCCGCCAGGGCGCTGACCTCGTCCCGCGTCGGTGGCACCGGCAGCCGCTCGCTCTCCGAGGACGACTCGTCGATCCGTTCGGCGCCGCGTCGGAGCGCCTCGACCGGCGCGAGGGCAGCTCCGATGACGCGCCAGGCGATGACGGCCAGGACTGCGAGGAGCAGGGGGAAGATCCACAGCAGCAGGGTGCGAAGCGTCCTGGCGCTCTGCTCGATGTCCCCGGTGGGCGCCGCCGCGACGACGGCGTACTCACGGCCCGTCGCCACGGCCGCTCCGGCCGGAACCGCCGCGAGCTGCAGACGGCCGGAGAGGCCGGAGCGGCTGCCCGGCACGATCACCTGCTCGCCGGCGAGGGCGCGCCGCAGCTCGTCGGGCGTGACGAGCGGGGTCAACCGGTCCGCCGTCACCGACCCGGACACGACGCGTGACTGGGCATCGAGGACCTGGACGACCTGGGACCCGGAGACCGGCACCGGGTCGGGCATGCGCCCCGCATCGACGAGCAGGGCCACCTGTTGGGCGCTGGCCCGGGCCGAACCCTCGATGGAGCGACCGAGCGAGGCGGTGAGGACCGCGTAGAGCACGAGGCCACCGATGAGGAGCGCGGCGGCGAGGCCTGCGATCCCGACGAGCAGCAGC
Source organism: Terrabacter sp. 01T434 (assembly GCF_056398545.1). Classification (NCBI taxonomy): domain Bacteria; kingdom Bacillati; phylum Actinomycetota; class Actinomycetes; order Micrococcales; family Intrasporangiaceae; genus Terrabacter; species Terrabacter sp. 01T434. Next base: position 97,212 of record NZ_JBFTPP010000012.1, on the reverse strand, counting down.
CGGGCCCGGATGCTCAGCCTGGCGAACCGGTGCCGCACCGACCTGCGGGGCGAGTCACCGGGCTCGCCGGGCTCGCCGGGCTCGCCGGGCTCGCCGGTCACGTCGCCATCCGGTAGCCGACGCCGCGCACCGTCTCGATCCGCGTCCTGCCGAGCTTGCGGCGCAGGTAGCCGATATAGACCTCGACGACGTTGGCGTCATCGAGGTCCCCCCAGACCTTCAGGAGGAGGTCCTCCTTGGGGACGACGGCGGGATGCGCACGCAGGAGGTGCTCGAGGAGGAGGAACTCCCGGGGAGCCAGCGAGACCTCCGCGCCGTCGACCTCGACCCGGTGGGCCGCCGGATCGAGGGTCACGCCGGCGGCCTCGATCACCGCCGGACGAGGCGTGGGGTCACGGCGGACGAGGGCCCGGAGCCGGGCCACGAGGACGACGAAGGAGAACGGCTTGGTCAGGTAGTCGTCCGCGCCGTAGTCGAGTCCGTCGGCCTCGTCGTACTCCCCGTCCTTCGCGGTGAGGAGCAGCACCGGCACCCAGTTCTGCTCGGCCCGAAGCGTCTTGACGACCGTGTAGCCGGACATCCGCGGCAGCATGATGTCGAGGACGACGGCGTCGTAGGTGCCGAAACGCGCTGCCTCGAGGCCCGCCTGCCCGTCCGCGACGTGGTCGACGACGAACCCCTCGGCCGTCAGGCCGCGCACGACGGCGGCGGCCATCCGGGCCTCGTCCTCCACCAGCAGCACCCGCACACTGCCACGATGCCACGGGGGCGAGACGACGTGCGGCTCGTCGCGGATGCGCGGTCTCAGGGGGCTCTCAGCAGCCGGCACGCACGATGGACCCATGAGCATCTTCCTCGACCACCCCCGGACCCGTTGGGCGCTGCCCGTCGCAGCGGTGGGTGTCATCGGCGCCGTGGCCCTGACCGTCAACCAGACGGCCAACGCCGACAGCGGACTGCCGTCCCGCACCGCTGCCCAGCTGCTCGCGGACGTCCGCACGGCGAACGTCTCGAGCCTCTCCGGCACCGTCGTGCAGAGCTCGGATCTCGGTCTGCCCGAGATCCCGGGCCTGGCCGGCTCGGGGCGGCCGGGCTCGGCGAGCAGTTCGATGACCTCGCTCGTCTCCGGCACGCACACCTGGCGGATCTGGCTCGACGGCCCCACTCGCCAGCGGCTCGCCCTCATCGGCGGCAACGGCGAGTCCGACGTCATCCACAACGGCGCGGACGTCTGGCTGTGGTCCAGCGCGGACAAGTCTGCGGTGCACCACACGCTGGATGCCGACCAGGCGCGCGCCGGCGCGACCGGCAAGCACCCGGAGAACGCCCCCTCGGCCGGAGTCCCGGGTCCGCTGCCGTCCGGCGTTCCCCGCACGCCCGACGAGGCGGCCGCCGCGGCCCTCGCCGTGATGGGCAAGGACACGGCGGTGACGACGTCGGGCACGTCGTCGGTCGCGGGCCGCTCCGCGTACGAGCTGGTCCTCACCCCGAAGGACAGGACCACCCTCGTCGGATCCGTGCGGATCGCCATCGACAGCCAGGAGCACGTCCCGCTGCGCGTCCAGGTCTACTCGACGAAGCGGACGAACCCGGCGTTCGAGGTCGGCTTCACGGCCGTCGACTTCGCCAAGCCGGACGCTCGCCAGTTCGCGTTCACGCCGCCGGCCGGCACGACGGTCACCCAGTCCGACGCCGCGCCCCCCCGGCGCGACGGCGGCGGCACCAAGCCGACCGCGCCCTCGTCCGGCGCCGTGGCCAAGGCGCCGGGGTCCCCGCGGATCGTCGGCTCCGGGTGGAGCACGGTCGTCGTGGTCCCGTTCGCCCTCCCGACCTCGACGTCGAGCTCGCCGTCGACCTCGCAGAAGGGCGCCGGCGGTTCCGCGGCTGACAGCGCGGCGCAGCTGAACGGCATACTCAAGGCCCTTCCCACCACGTCTGGCACCTGGGGCCGCGGGCACGTGCTCGAGGGCACCCTGTTCACGCTCGTCCTGACGGACGACGGCCGGGTCGCCGTCGGAGCCGTCGCTCCGGACCAGCTGTACCGGGCCCTGGCGGCGAAGTGACCCGACCACTCGAGGCGGTGCGGACGTCTGCCCCCGGGACCAACCGGCCCGATCTCGCGATCGCGTCCCGGGGGCTGACCAAGTGTTTCGGCGGCAAGGCCGCCGTGGACGCCGTCGACCTCGTCGTGCCACGGGGCTCGGTGTACGGCTTCCTCGGGCCGAACGGCTCGGGCAAGACGACGACGATCCGGATGCTGCTCGGTCTCGTGCGACCGTCCGCCGGCACGAGCAGCCTTCTGGGCGAACGGATCCCGCAGGGTGGCCAAATCGTGCTGCCCCGCGTCGGATCCCTCGTCGAGGGTCCTGCCTTCCACCCCTACCTGTCCGGCCGGGCCAACCTGCAACGGCTCGATGCGGCGGACCTCACTGCGGACCCACGAACCGCCAGGCAGCGCATCGACGCCGCACTCGATCGGGTGGGGCTGCTGGCAGCCGCGGGCAAGCGCTACCGCGCCTACTCCCTGGGCATGCGCCAGCGGCTGGCCATCGCCGCCGCCCTGCTCCGGCCCAGGGAGCTGCTCGTGCTCGACGAGCCGACGAACGGCCTTGACCCACAAGGAACTCGCGAGGTGCGCCACCTTGTCGCGTCGTTGGCGTCGGACGGCACGACGGTCTTCGTCTCGAGCCACCTGCTGTCCGAGGTGGAGCAGATGTGCACCCATCTCGGCGTCATGCGAGACGGTCGGCTCGTCGCCCAGGGCTCCGCCTCCGAGGTGCGCGGCGGGGCGGCCCCGACGGCGCGGGTCCTCACGGAACAGCCCACCGTCGCGGCGGAGATCATGTCGCAGCTCGGCCTCAGCGGCGTCGAGGCGGTGCCCGGCGGGGTCCGCGGGGCACCGGACGGCATCGCACCGGAGAAGATCGTCGCTTCGCTCGTCGAGGGCGGCGTCGGCGTCAAGGAGTTCACCGTGACCAGCCCCAGTCTCGAGGACCTCTTCCTGTCCCTCACCGGGGAGGGCTTCGATGTCAGCGACTGAGCCGGTCCTCACCGACGCCCCTGCCACGACCCGCCCGGCCGGCGCGCCACCGAGGCGGCGGCTGTCCACGCGGCTCCTGCGGTCCGAGCTGCGCCTCATCGCCGGCCGCCGGCGCAACCAGATGGGACTGCTCGTCCTGGCCGCGGTGCCCGTCCTCATCGCGGTCGCGGTGCGGATCTCGTCGCCACGCGAAGGGCGGGGGCCGGACTTCCTGTCCTCCATCACCTCGAACGGACTGTTCGTGCCGCTCGCTGCCCTCAGTGTCGAGCTGGGGCTCTTCCTCCCCCTCGCCATCGCGATGCTCGCGGGGGACTCGGTGGCCGGCGAGGCGAACCTCGGGACCCTCCGCTACCTGCTGACCGTGCCGGTGGGCCGGACCCGGCTGCTCGTCACGAAGTACGTCTCGCTCATGATCGGCGCGCTGTGGGGAGTCGCCGTCGTGGTCCTCGCCGGGACGGTCGCCGGCATCGCCCTCTTCGGCACCGGACCGATGCTGACCCTGTCCGGCACCGAGATCCCGTTCGGCTCGGCCGTCTGGCGGGTCGTGTTCGTCAGCCTCTACATCGCGGCAGGACTGGCGGCCCTCGGCGCCGTGGGCCTCTTCATCTCGACGCTGACCGAGCAGCCGCTGGCCGCCACGGTCGCGCTCATGATCTTCACCATCCTGTCGTGGATCGCCGACTCGGTCCCCCAGATCGCCTGGCTGCACCCGTGGCTCCTCGTGGACCAGTGGATGGCGTTCGGCGACCTGCTCCGCGACCCGCCCTTCTGGGACAACGTCAGCCAGGGCCTGTGGGTCGACCTGGCGTATGCCGTCGTCTTCGGGTCGCTCGCCTGGGCCCGGTTCGCGGGCAAGGACATCACCAGCTGACATCACCAGCTGACATCACCAGCTCACATCACCAGCTGACCCCGTCCGGCTGTTCACTGGTGGTGTGGCAGTGCAGCACCTCGGAAGGGCGCCGCTCGCGAGTGGCGCGCGCGTGGCATACGCCCTGACGGGCAGCGGCCCGTACCTTCTGGTCGTGCCGGGCTGGCTCAGTCACCTCGAGATGGGGTGGGCGATTCCCGCCGAGCGGACGTTCCACGAGGCGCTGTCGTCGGGGCGCACCCTCGTGCGCTACGACCGTCCCGGGTGCGGCCTGTCCGACGCCTACGAGGGTCCCCGCACGATGTCGCTCGAGCTCGAGACGATCGCCGCCGTCACCGACGCGGTGGGCGCCTCGCGCTTCGACGTCCTCGGCTGGTCACTGGGTGCCCCGGTGGCGGCACAGTGGGCGGCCGAGCGACCGGAGACGGTCTCGCGGCTCGTGCTCTACGGCGGCTGGGTCACCGGGGGCTCGCTCGGTGACGAGGACAGCAGGCGTCACCTGCTCGGCCTGCTGGCGACCCACTGGGGCCTGGGCTCGGACGTGCTCACCGAGCTCTTCGCCCCGGAGGCCGACGCCGAGACCCGTCGGATCGTTGCGCGCTACCAACGCGCTGCCTCGTCGGCCGACACCGCGGTCGCGCTGCTGCGGCTCGCCTACGAGCTGGACGTGTCGCCGAGCCTCGGGCGGGTCCAGGCGCCGACGCTCGTGCTGCACCGGCGCGGAGACCGGGCCGCCCCGCCGGGTGGAGGCCGGATGCTCGCGCGGGCGATCCTCGGGGCGGAGCTCGTCGAGCTCGAGGGCCGCTCGCACCTTCCCGCGAGCGGCGACGCGCAGTCCGTGGTCTACCACGTGCGACGGTTCCTCGGTCTGATGCCGCTGCGTCGAGCCGTGTCGACCGGGCTCACCGCGCGGCAGACGGAGGTCGCGGCACTCGTAGCCGAGGGCCTCACGAACCGTCAGCTCGCAGAGCGGCTGGGCATCTCCGAGCGGTCGGCCGAGTCGCACCGCGCACGACGACCTTCTGGGCGGTCACCATCGACCTGTCACTCCTGCTGCTCTTCGCCGTCCAGCACTCGGTGATGGCACGTCGCGTGGTGAAGGCCCGACTCCGTCGACTCGTCCCGGTCGAGCTGGAGCGCACCACCTACGTCCTCGCCACGAATCTCTGTCTCGCGCTGCTGCTGGCGCTCTGGCAACCGTGGGACGAGCAGATCTGGCGCGTCGACGGCTCGGCCGCAGCCGTCCTCTGGGCGCTCTGCGCGGCCGGCTGGGTCCTCGCGATCGCGTCGACCTTCGGCGTCGACCACCTCGAGCTCGTCGGGCTCCGCCAGGCCGGCTGGGCGAGCACCCGTGACACGGGGCCGTCCTCCGACCTGCAGGTCGACGGGCTCTACGCCTTCGTGCGGCACCCGTTGATGACGGGGCTCGTGCTCGCCTTCTGGGCCACCCCTCGTATGAGCGCACCCCACCTGCTGTTCGCCGTTGCCGCCACTGCCTACATCGGCGTCGGGATCGTGTTCGAGGAGCGCGACCTCCGCCGGACGTTCGGGGCGTCGTACGACGAGTACGCCTCCCGCGTCCCCGCGCTCGTCCCCGCGCTCGTCCCCGCGCTCGTCCCGCGCTTGTGCCCGGACTCCGCCGGAGGCGAGGCGCCGCGAGTCCCACTGTCGTCGAGGGCGCGCTACGTCACTGCTCCACCCACCGGAGCACTGACGTAGCCGCCGACACCCCACCAGACGCTGGGTGACCCAACGCGCAGCGCTGGTTCCAATACCGAACCGCTCTCGACCCGCGAGATCCTCACTCGGGCTTGGCATACGCCTTGATGCCGGTGTCGAGCAGCAGGCACGGCTCGTCGCCCTCGGTCCACGCGTCGTGTCCGGGGGCGAGGTCCATGACGTCGCCGGGCCCAATGGCGATCTCGGTGCCGTCGTCGAAGCGGACGGTCATCCTGCCCGACAGGCAGATGCCGGTGTGGTGGGTCTGACAGGAGTCGGTGCCGGCGATGGGCTTGACGTCGTCGGACCAGCGCCAGCCCGGCTCGAACACGCCCCGGCCGAGGGTGAAGTCGCCGAGCGTGACCACGTCCATGTGGCCGTGGGCCTTGAAGGGCCGCTGCTCGTGGGGGGCGTCGATGCTCTGCTTGGCGGACATGGGTTCCTCTCATCCTTCGAACGAGGCCCGGAGCGCATCGACGGTGGCGGTGCGTTCGCGTCGGGCCATCCATCCCAGTGCCGGCGTGGCGAGCCGGTACCAGCCGTAGGTGTGCAGCTTCGCGTGGTGGCGCACCAGCGTCGTGCCGTCGTCCGCGGCCTCCAACGAGTAGCCGGGCCACCCCTCCGTCTTGAGCTTGCCGGACCTCGAACCGCTCCACCAGTGATACGTCAACGTGTGCGGCGCATCGAACTCCACGATCTCGCCGGGGGTCGGGCCGAAGCGCGTCTCGTCGACGTACGTCGTTCCCAGCGCCGGCTCTCCCGGCGACGTCTGCCGCGTATGCCGCCTGATACTGCCCTTCGCGGGCATCCACTCGTCGTACGCCTCGATCCCGGCGAGCCGGGCGAAGACGTCGCCGGGTGGCGCCTGGATCCTGCGCTCGAGCTCGAAGTCGACGACTCCCATGGTCCTCAGCATGAGCCGCCACACCGGCAACCTCAACCCCTTGGGTGCTCGGAGCCGTGGCGTGGCTGCTCACCGGGCTGGCCGGGCTGCTGTGGGTGCTCGTGACCGTGCTGCTGCTGGGTGCCCTCCGGCCCGGGTGCCCACCGCCTGGGTCCTGTCGAAGTACCAGGCCCAACCCCTGCCGCGAGCCGCCGCTCTCACCGTCGTCGGTTCGGCCGGACGCGCCCGTGCCATCGCTACGGTGGTGCCGTGACGACCGAGCAGCCTGGACGAGCCGACGCCGAGAGGGACACCGACACCGACGACGAAGCGATGATCCGGTCGGTGGTCGACGCGTTCTTCGGGGCCTTCGTCTCCGGCCCCGGCTGCGCTGCGCGGATGACCGAGCTGCGCGAGCTCTTCGTCCCGCGGGCCGTCGTCGTGCGGACCTGTGGCCTGGAACCCTCCGTCATGACCGTCGAGGAGTTCATCGCGCCGCGCGAGGCGTTGTTGACGGGTGGCGCGCTGACGGACTTCCGCGAGTGGCTCGTCGCGGGCCGCACCGAGGTGTTCGGCGACATCGCGCACTGGTTCGGCAGCTACGCCAAGGCGGGCCTGCAGGACGGTGTGCCGTTCACCGGGCGCGGCATGAAGTCGATCCAGCTCATCCGTACCGCCGAGGGTTGGCGCATCAGCGCCGCCGCCTGGGACGACGAACGCGACGGCCTGACGCTGCCCGCGGCCTCCGTCCGGCGATGAAGCTCGGCCCCGGCGAGGCGCTGGCGCGGCTCGTCGCCCACGATCACGGCATCCTCTGCACCGTCCACGCCACGCGCGGGGTCGACGCGGTGCCGTGCGTCTTCGCCGTCGATGCCGACGGCTTCGTCGGGGTGCCCGTCGACCGCGTCAAGCCGAAGTCGTCGACCCGACTCCAGCGCGAGCGCAACCTCGAGTCCGATCCGCGCGCAACGCTGCTCGTCGAGCATTGGGACCCAGACGACTGGTCGCGGCTCTGGTGGGTGCGCGCCTCGATGGAACGTGAGCCCGACCCGTGGCCGCAGCGCGAGGACGGCCTGGCCGCACTGCTGGCCGCCCGCTATCCCCAGTACCGGGACCGGCCCTTCGACCGCGTCCACGTACTGCGGATCATCGACGTGACGGGCTGGGCGGCGCGCTAGGCCGCCACGTGTCGGCGGTGGTGGCTAGGGTCGGCGACATGGTGGTCCACCAGCTCACAGTCGAGCACGCACGGCGCATCGCTGTGCACGCGCAGCTGCTCGACCAACCGCGTCCGACCGACCTCGTCGCGACGGTCGAGCGGCTGACCATCCTGCAGATCGACCCGACGGCGGCCGTCGCGCCCAGCGCCGACCTCGTGCTGTGGAGCCGGCTCGGCCGCACCTACGACCCCGCTCACCTGACCACGGCCATCGAGCACGACCGCACCCTCGTCGAGACCGTCGCCTACGTGCGCAGCCCCAAGGACGTCCCGGCCGTCCTCGCAGAGGTCCGCGAGGCCGAGCCCTACCCGTTCATGGCCGACTGGCTCGAGGCCAACGACTCCTTCCGCCGCGACATCCTCGCCAGACTCGAGGCCGACGGGCCACTGCTCTCGCGCGACATCGCCGACACGAGCGTCGTCCCGTGGCCCTCGACCGGCTGGACCAACAACCGCAACATCACCAAGATGCTCGAGGCCCTGGCCCTGCGCGGCGAGGTCGCCATCGCCGGGCGCAGTGGTCGCCAGCGTTACTTCGACCTGCCCGAGCGCGTCTACCCGCCCGACCTGCCGACGCTCACCCTCGACGAGGCCATCGCGCACCGCAACGAGCGGCGCCTCGCCGCCCTCGGCATCGCCCGCCCCACCGGCACGGTGATGCCAGGCGAGGGTCCCTTCGCCGGCGACGCCGGCGAGCCCGCCGAGGTCGAAGGGGTGCCCGGCACGTGGCGCGTCCACCCGGCATACCTAGACGTCGCGGGCGACTTCGAGGGGCGCACGGCACTGCTCAGCCCGTTCGACCGCCTCATCCACGACCGCGTCCGCGCCGAGCAGCTCTGGGGCTTCGAGTACATCCTCGAGATGTACAAGCCCAAGCACCAGCGCCGCTGGGGCTACTTCGCGCTGCCGATCCTGCACCACGACCGGCTCGTCGGGAAGCTCGACGCCCAGGCCGACCGCAAGGCCGGCACGCTCGTCGTCAACGCCATCCACGAGGACGTCCGCTTCACCAAGGCGACCACGACCGCCGTCCACCGCGAGATCACCGAGCTCGCAGCGTGGCTCGGCCTCACCCTCAGCGGCCCCGCCGCCCCCTGACCGACCCCCTAGGAGACACATGCGCAAGATCGTCGTCTACGTCATCACCTCGCTCGACGGGTCGGTCGACGACCCGAACCGGCTCTTCCCAGCCGACGTCGACCCCGACCAGCCACAACCGCCCACCTTCGACGACGAGCTCATCGAGCGCGAGAACGCGCTCATCGCTCAGCAGGACGCCGTGCTCCTCGGCCGCCACATGTACGACGCGTGGTCGCACTACTGGCCGACCTCCGACGTCCAGCCCTTCTCCGACTTCATCAACGGCGTCAAGAAGTACGTCGTCACCTCCACCCCGCTCCCCACGTCGTCCATCAAAGGGTGGGGCGACGCCGAGGCCGTCCAGGGCTCGCTCGCCGACATCGTCCGCGAGCTCAAAGCGCTGCCCGGCAACGACATCGGCGTCCACGGCAGCATCGAGCTCGCCCAGTCCCTGATCGCTGAAGGCCTCGTCGACGAGCTGCACCTCGCCGTGGCGCCCGTGGTCGACCCCGAGGGCCGTCGGCTCTTCGAGCGCGCCACGGACCTGCATCGACTGACGCTGGTCAGCGCGACGCCGACACCGACCGGCGCACTCTGGCTCGTCTACCGCCCCAGTGACGCCGCCCCAGCGTCCCGTTGACGCGTAGCCGTTGAAGCCGAGCCCACGACGAGCCCACGACGAGCCCAACCTCGACCACCCCAGGAGGTCATGAGCATGCCGCCCACCGACGGCACGAGTGAGCCGCTGCACGTCACGGAGACGCGGACGGCATACGACACGGTGGCCGTCGACTACGCGCGGTTGCTCGAGGACGAGCTCGCACGCAGCCCGCTGGACCGGGCCCTCCTCGGGCACTTCGCCGAGCTCGTCGACCTCGAGGGCGGAGGCACGGTTGTCGACGTCGGCTGCGGCCCCGGCCGGATCACCGGGCACCTGAAGACCCTCGGCCTCGACGTCAGCGGCGTCGACCTCTCGCCGGGGATGGTCGCCGAGGCGCAGCGTCGTCACCCGCAGATCGCGTTCCGCACCGGCAGTTTGGCCGCGCTGGACCTCGCCGACGACTCAGTGACTGGGATCGTCGCGTGGTACTCCGTCATCCACACCCCGCACGCGTTGCTCCCGGAGGTCTTCTCCGAGCTGCACCGCGTCATCCGGCCGAACGGGTTGCTGCTGCTGGCCTTCCAGGCCGGCGGCTTCTCCGTGCGACACGAGCAGGCCTATGGGCACGCGGTGACCTTCGAGGCGCACCGGCACGACCCCGACCGGGTGACCGGCCAGCTCGCGGATGCCGGCTTCCGGGTCACCGTCCACACCGAGCGCGCCGCGCAGGACTACGAGAAGACGCCGCAGGCCTTCCTCCTCGCCCGACGGGTGCGACTGCCGTAGCGGAGTCGATCACGCCATGGCCACGGCGTACGTCAGTGCTGCGCCCCACGCAGCACTGACGTAGGGCCGTCGCCGGAGCCGAGTCACTGAGTCGGGCAGGTCAGTCGTCGAGCTCGAGGATGCACGCGGTGCCGACGTCCACGAAGCCCACGCGTCGGTAGATCTCTGCCGCGGCGTCCGACCCCGCCGACAGGAACACGGTCTCGACGCCCCGTTCCCGGCAGGCGGCGACGAGGGTGCTCGTGATCGCGGTGCCGTGCCCGCGGCCGCGGTGACCGGGCGGCACGGCGATGCCCATGAGCTCGGCGACGTCGCCCCGGGGTGCCGCCGACCCGGCGCCGCAGAGGCGGTTGCCGTCGAACGACGCCACGACGACGAGGTCGCCGCGCTCCATCAGCTCGGGCTGCCGGCCCGGGTCCTTGGGCTGCACCTCGTCGTGGCCGGCGAATCCCGCCGACACCGACCCGAGAGCGAGCGACAGGTGTGGCTCGGCGGGATGCAGCTCCCGAGCCCGTGGGTCAGCGGCAACCGGGACGTTGCCGGGCATGACGAGCAACGGGTAGAGGTGCGGCTCATGACCCGCCGCACGTACGGCCGGCAGCAACGACGGTGTCACCGCGTCGACCCACTCGATGGCCCGCGGCACCCCGAGGGCCTGCTGGCGCTCGAGCACACGGCATACGTCCTCAGCGGTGAAGACGCCATGGCCGCCCAGCCGCGGCCGCGCGTAGAACTGCCACCCCGTGCCCTCGTCGGCGACGAACAGCGTGAAGGGGCCGACGTGCTCGACCGTGGCGACGGCGCGCGGGACGCAGTCGTAGTAGGCCTCGATGCGGTCCAGCCGCGCGTCAGGAGTTCGCCCCATCGCGCCACCATGGCAGTCGGCGGCCACCGCCAGCGACCGATTTCTGCAGGCTCAGCGCCGTCCGCGGCGGGTTCGGAGATAGTCGGCGACGACGTACTCGCCGAGCCGCGAGATGTCGGGCGTGAAGACGCGACCGCCGGCCCGTCGCGCGACTGCGTCGACGAACCGTGCGAGCCCCGGGTCGTCGCCGAGCATGAAGATGTTGAGCTGGGCACCGGAGCGCCGCAGCTCGTCGACCTGCGCGACCGTCGCCCGCACGGTCTCCTGGGTCGCCGGCCAGTGGAACGTCGGCCGTCCGTCGACCTCGAGGTGGGCCGTCGGCTCGCCGTCGGTCACGACGAGCACGACCGGCTCGGCCTCGGGGTGGCGCCGCAGGTGCCGCGACGCGAGCATCAACGCGTGCTGGAGGTTCGTGCCCTGCACCCACTCCGGCTCGGCCTCGGTGAGCTCGGTCGGGGTGAGCCTCCGGGCTGCGAGGTTGAAACCGATGATCTGCAGGGCGTCGTGTCGGAACCGGGTCTGTACGAGGTGCGAGAGCGCGAGCGCCGTCTGCTTCATCGGCCCCCACCGCCCCTCGTGGAGCATCGAGAACGACATGTCGACGCACAGCGCGACCGCCGCCACCGAACGTCGCTCGGTCTCGGCCACCTCGAAGTCCTCGACGAGCAGCTCCACCCCACCCGTGGAGTGCATCCGTCCGCCCCCTCGGGCATTTCGCTGGAGGGCGTTCGAGACGGTGCGCACCGTGTCGATGGGCAGCTCGTCGCCGAACTCCCACTGCCGACTCAGCCCGGTCAGCTCGTCGGCCTGACCTGCGGCGCGGTCGTCGTGGTCGCCGCGGCCGGCGGCCTCGACCCTCTCGAAGACCCGCTTGAGCGCCGTCTCCCCGAGCCGTCGCACGGCCCGAGGAGTGAGTCGCAGGCCGTCGTCACCACGCGAGACGTAGCCCTGGCGTTCGAGCTCACGCTCGAGCTGGCGCAGAGCCTCCATGTCCCGAGCAGCGTCAGCGCCGAGGTACTGCTCGAGCCGCTCGACGTCGACGTCGTCGAGGGTCGCGCCGAAGTAGCTTTGTCCGAGCTGCTCTCCCAGCTGCTCGAGATCGGCCAGCTCCGCCACCGCGCCGACGGCGTCGCCGTAGCCCATCGGCTCGCCGCCCTGACCCTGCTGCACGGGACTGCGACGGTCGAGCCCGGGCCGCAACGCACGGAGGTTGTCGGCGAGCTGCGCCATCTGCGAGGCGAGGTCGGGGTCGCCGAGGGCGTCGGACATGAGCTGGCCGAGCTGCTCACGCTGCTCGGGGGTCAGCGACGCCATGAGCCGCTCGGCCGCCGCCTGTCGGCGGGCCAGTGCGTCGATGAGCTCGTCGACGTTCTCAGGCTGCTCGGGGAAGAGGTCACCGTGCTTGTCCATGAAGTCGCGGAACTGGTCCTCGGTGTCCTCGCCGCGGGCGTGCGCGGCGAGGAGCCGGTTGAGGTCGGCGAGCATGTCCTTGACCGCCTGCATCGCCTGAGGGTCGTTGCCCGACAGGGCCTGCTTGAGCCCCTCGAACTGCGCCCCGACGACCTCACGCTGGAGCAGCTGCTGGATCTGCTCGTACGTGGCGCGCGCCTCGGGCGAGTGCCACGCGTAGTCCCCGAGCGCCCGCACGGCCCCGGCGACGTCGTCGGGGATCGTCGCGAGGTCCATCTCCGCCAGTCGGGCGTCGTCGCCGGACTCACCCGCGAGCGTGTCGCGCTCCTCGGCCAGCGCCTGGTCGAGCATCGCCCGCACCTGGTCGAGGGTGCCGCCCAGGTCACCCCGCCGACGGGCGGCCTCCCGCAGACGGCGTACGCGGTCGGCGAGGTCGTCGAGCCCGCGCCGCCCGTCCATCCCGCGGCGCATGAGCTCGCGCAGCGCCTCGCGCAGCGTGCCACCGGCCAGGACGTCCTGCCCGACCTCGTCGAGCGCGGACCGCACGTCGAACGGCGGCGCGAGCGGATCGGGTCCGCCGTGCCAGGGCGTGTAGCGGAAGCGCCCGTGCACGTCCCCGCCCTCGCCCGGGCCCCGCGGCGTCATCGGCACGACCTAAGCCCCGTAGACGGTGCGGCCGGCGACGGAGTCCTTGTCGATGCGGCGCGTCAGGTGCAGCCCCTCGAGGACGAACTCGATGGCGGCCGCGACCTGACCCGGGGTCGCGTCGTCGCCGTGGCCGAGCCGGTCGAGCACCTTCGACAGCCCCGAGACCGGACCCACCTGGGCCAGGAGGTCGGCGCCCGGCACGAGCTCACCCGTCTCGACGACGGCGCCCTGGGCGAAGAGGTTGGTGAAGCCGGTGAGGTCGAGGCCGGACAGCCGCGACCGGTAGGTCTCGGCGACGGCGAGGCGCAGCAGGTGCGCCAGCACGTCGCGCTCACGCCCCTCCTCGCCCATCTCGAACTCGACCTTGCCGAGGAGGGTGGGCACGACGGTGGGGACGTCGCAGACGCGGGCGACGGCATACGCCTCCCCGGAGCGGGCGGCGCGACGCAGCGCGGAGCCGGCTACGCCCTCGGCCCCGGCGATGGCGAACCGCGCAGAGACGCCGGACCGCTGGTCGACCGCGGAGGACTCCCGCAGCCCACGGGTGAACCGCGCGATGACCTCGAGGAGGTGCTCGGGCACGTCGGCGACGAGCGCGGACTCCTGGGCGATGAGGGCGACCTCGTCGCTCACCTCGGTCGGGTAGTGGGTGCGGATCTCGGCGCCGAAACGGTCCTTGAGCGGGGTGATGATGCGGCCGCGGTTGGTGTAGTCCTCGGGGTTGGCCGTGGCCACGAGAAGGAGGTCGAGAGGCAGGCGCAGCGAGTAGCCGCGGATCTGGATGTCGCGCTCCTCGAGCACGTTGAAGAGGGCGACCTGGATGCGCTCCGCGAGGTCGGGCAGCTCGTTGAGCCCGAAGATGCCGCGGTTGCTGCGCGGCACGAGGCCGTAGTGCACCGTCTCGGGGTCGCCGAGCGTGCGGCCCTGCGCCACCTTGACCGGGTCGACGTCGCCGACGAGGTCACCGACGCTCGTGTCAGGCGTCGCGAGCTTCTCGGTGTAGCGCTCGCTGCGGTGGCGCCACGCGACGGGCAGGTCCTCGCCGAGCTCGGCGGTCATCCGCCGGCAACGCACGCACGAGGGCTGGTGCGGGTCGTCACCGATCTCGCAGCCCTCGACGACCGGGCTCCACTCGTCGAGCAAACCTGCGAGCGTCCGCATGAGGCGGGTCTTGCCCTGGCCACGCTCGCCGAGGAGCACGAGGTCGTGCCCTGCGAGCAGCGCCGTCTCGAGCTCCGGCAGCACCGTCTCCTCGAAACCGACCATCCCGGGGAACGCGACCTCGCCGGCCCGCAGCCGGGCCAGCAGGTTCTCGCGGATCTCGCTCTTGACGCTGCGGTGGACGTGGCCGGAGGCACGCAGCTCGCCGAGGGTGGTGGCACCGGTGTCGGGGTGGGTCATTGCTTCACGCTACGTCCGACTCCCGACACTGTCGAAGGGTGCGTATGCCGCGTGCGTCGGTCCGCGCCGCGGTGCCGTCCCGGACCGCTAGGACACTGCTGCGCCCAGCGGAGCACTGACGTAGGGATCGTTGGCTGACACTGGGCGTTTGGCGCCTTCAGATCGAAATGGTCGATTCGGGGCAAATCGACGACTCGGCGCGGTGACAGTGAGCCGCCGCCCAGCCACCGGCGGAGACCTGTCTTCTCGGATGGGGTTGGCTGGGGTCATGGACCAGGACGCGCAGCGACGGATCCGCGAGCTGGCCGAGGAGCTGTCCGCGGGGCTCTCGAGCGCCGCCGATGACGAGGTGAGGACCGCGGTGGCCGTGAGCGTCGCGGCTCTGCGCCGCCTCGCGGACCTCCTCGATCGAGCGCCCGACGCCGGCGCGATGGCCGACAGGCCCGCTCCGGTCGAGCTCGTCGCGCCGGTGCTCGGCGTCGACGGCTGCGCCGCCGGCTGGGTCGGGGCGCTGCTCGAGCCCGGTGCACCCCGGCCGCGCATCGTCGTGGCACCGACGATCACCGACCTCGTGGCCATGGTGCGCGAGTCCACCGGCATCCGTGTCGTCGGCATCGACATCCCGATCGGTCTGCCCGACAACACGATCCGCCAGGCCGACGTCCTCGCTCGCCGGGCACTCCCCGGCAAGGCGTCGTCGGTCTTCTCGACGCTGACCCGCTCCGCGTATGCCGCGGCCACGCGTCTCGAGGCCGACAGCGTCAACCGCGACCTCGTCGGTCAGGGCGTCGGCGCGCAGGCCTTCGCGCTGCGCGACAAGATCGTCGAGGTCGACGCCTGGCTGCGCACCCGACCGACGGTGACCGTCCTCGAGATACACCCCGAGGTATCCTTCGCGGCCATGACGGGTGCTCCGATCCTCGCGAGCAAGAGGACCGACGACGGCCGCGACCGGCGCCTCGACGCCCTCGCTGCCGCGGGCATCGCCCGGCCGTCGGTCCTCCAGGGCCAGGGGTATGCCGCCGACGACGTCCTCGACGCCTGTGCGGTCGCATGGTCGGCCGCCCGGCACGCAGCCGGTCTGGCGAGGCCTATCCCCGATCCGCCGGAGGTCTTCTCCGACGGCATCCCCGCCGCCATCTGGGCCTGAACCACCCGCGTCGGCAACAACCGTGCGGGCTCCGAAGGTCAGCCGGTGACGGCGCTGCGTAGGGCTCCGGCGGTGGCGTTCCACCCGGGCTGGGTCGGGTGGACGAACTCGGCGGTGTCCCGGCCGGGCGTGCCGACCGGCACGAGCCAGGCCTTGGAGTTGTCGGCGACGACGTGCGGGTCGAGGCCGTGGACGCGTCCGCCCCAGGCCGCCTTGACGGTGTCGACGAAGTGGTAGTTGTCGGCGCCCGGCTCAGCATTGAGCTCGGCGATGCCGCGTGCCTGCAGGTCGTCGCCGAGCCGCTGGAGGTTGTTGAGAGCGGTGCCCGCGTCATAGACAGGTGCCGCCTCGGGGATGCCGTAGCTCTCGGTGTTGATGAGGAACGGGTAGCTGAGCAGGTAGACCTGCGCATGTCCGCCCGAGCGGGCTTCGACAGCACGAAGGGCGTCCTTGGTGCTCTCGACCATCAGGGGCGCCTTGGCCGTGGCCGCGTCCAGCGCCTGCTTGCAGCTCGACGGGTCCCGCAGGGTCAGGCAGTCCACGACGATGGTCGAGAAGCCGATGTCGTTGCCGCCGATGGTGACGAAGACGTAGTCCGTGTCCGGCGTGACCGAGTCGATCTGCGGACGGGTCCTCAGCTGGCACGAGACGGTGCCGGTGTAAGCGTCGTTGACGCCCGCCCCCGCGACGAACGTGTAGGTGTAGGAGAAGTCGGGCTGCGCCGGCACGCCGCACAGTCGCTCGGTCTGAGCGCGTCGCAGCCACTCGCTCTTCTGGTCGGGGTAGCGGGCCGGGTCGATCGAGTAGGTCGCCGTCTTGGTGAACGCGCTGCCCAGATCACGGGGATGGAGGATGTCGGCGACGACGCCACCGCTGCACGCCGCGTCGGTGTAGGTGCCGCCGATCGAGGCCGCGACCTGCGAGCCGTAGTTGTCGGGCGAGCGGTAGCAGCTGCGCTCCTCGTAGGTGCCCGTGCCGTTGCCGGCCGAGTAGGAGTCACCGAGCTGGACCACATGCGGGGCGGGCGTCGCGGATGCGCTGGGTGCGACCGACGCGACGGTCGCGGTGGCAGAGAGTGCGGCGACGAAGGCCAGGGCAGCGCGGGCGAGACGGGTGGTGCGTGGTGTTCGGGGTGAACGGGGCACGGTGGGACTCCTTCGTCCGGTGTCGGTCTCGAAGGACAACGAGGCCGCCGCCGATGAGGTCACGCTCCCGCGATCACCTCGAACCAGACGCACGCGCGGCTCCCGCGAGCCAGGTGAGGGCCTCCTCGGCCGTACGCAGCACCGAGATGTGGCCGTCGTCGGGCTGCAGCCACAGCTGCGCGCCGGCGATCGCCCCGGCGAGCCACTCACCGTGCGAGGGCGGCACCATGCGGTCGGCGCCGCCGTGCACGACGAGGGTCGGTGCCGCCACGTCGCCGGGCTCGAAGCCCCAGTCGGAGACGTAGGCGAGATCGTCGTCGATGAGGGCGGCCGGGCCGGCTGCCATGGCCGGACCGACGACGGAGCCGAGCCAGCCCCACGGCCCGGAGAAGGCTGCCTCGTCGGCCGGCACGAACCCGAAGTCGATCTCGCCCTCCGCCGCTTGGCCCGCGGCGGCCTCGTGCGCCTCCTTGACCGCACGCCCGGCAACAGCAGCACGCAGCGACGCCTCACCGCCCGGTGCCATGCCGGCGAACCAGTCGAGGCCCGACGCGCCGAACGGAGCCACCGGGGAGATGCTGACGACCCCGCGCACCCGGTCACCGAGCAACGCGGCGGGCGCGAGCGCATGCGTGCCCCCGCCCGAGTGACCCATGACCGCAAAGGAACCCACGTCGAGAGAGTCGGCGACCGCCGCCACGTCACGCGCGGCGGAAGCGACATCGCGCGCCGGTCGGGCGGTGGAGCCGCCGTAGCCAGGCCGGTCGTAGGACACCCACCGGACGCCGAGCCGAGCTGCGGCGGTGAAGAGCGGTCGGGGAGGCGCGCCGAGGTTGGGCGTCCCGTGGTGCCAGATGACGACGAGCGGTTCGACGTCCGGGGTGCCGGGGTCGCCCGTGTCGTAGGCGTGCAGCACGTGCCCGTCGCCGAGATCGACGTCGGACTCGGTGACGGTGACAGGAGGAGTCGGGGTGTCGCTCACAGGGCTTCGGCCTTTCGTCGGAGGTGGTCCTGCTCGGGGATGCTCGTCGTCAGGCGCGACGCGAGCAGGTAGCTGTCACGGGCCTGCTCGGTCTCGCCTGCCATCTCGAGCAGGTGGGCGCGCACGGCGTGCAGACGGTGGTGCCGGGCGAGGCGCTTGTCCTGAGCGAGGTCGTCCAGGACCGTGAGCCCGGCGGCCGGCCCCTCGACCATGGCGAGTGCGACCGCACGGTTGAGCGTCACGACGGGCCCCGGCGAGAGCTGCTCGAGCAGCCCGTAGAGCGCGAGCACCTGCTCCCAGTCGGTCTCCGCCGCCGAGGGCGCCTCGTCGTGCACGGCCGCGATCGCCGCCTGCACCTGGTAGGGCCCGAGCCGTGTGCGCGTCAGTGCGTCGCTGACCAGAGCGACCCCTTCGCTCACGTATGCCGTGTCCCACCGGGATCGGTCCTGCTCGGCGAGCGGGACGAGCTCACCGGCGGCGTTCGTGCGGGCCGGCCGTCGCGCCTCCGTCAGCAGCATGAGCGCGAGCAGGCCGGTCACCTCACCGTCGTCGGGCAGCAGCGCGTGCATCTGACGCGCGAGCCGGATCGCCTCTGCGGTCAGGTCGATCCGGTGCAGCTCGCGTCCGCTGCTGGCGGTGTGACCCTCGGTGAAGACGAGGTAGAGGACGTGCAGGACCTCGCGCAGCCGGTCCGGCACGTCGTCGTGCGGCGGCATCCGGAACTCGGCACCGGACTCACGGATCCGCTGCTTGGCACGGCTGATCCGCTGGGCCATCGTCGCTTCCGGCACGAGAAAGGCGTGCGCGATCTGCGCGGTCGTCAGGCCGCCGACCGCCCGGAGGGTCAGGGCGATCCGCGCTGGCGGGGTGAGCGCAGGATGGCAGCAGAGGAGGAGGAGCGTCAGGGTGTCGTCGCGGTCGGCCGAGCCCGCGGCATACGGCGGCGGGGCGACGAGGGTGTCCGCGGGCGCCCGCGTCACGTCGGCGAGCTCACGGCGCGCCCGTGCTTCGTCACTGCGCAGCCCGTCGATGAGGCGCCGTGATCCGACGCGGATGAGCCACGCCTTGGGATCGTCGGGCACACCCTCCTCGGGCCACTGGGCGGCCGCCGCGAACAGGGCCTCCTGTGCGGCCTCCTCGGCGCGGTCGAAGTCGCGGTAGCGGCGCACGAGCGCACCGATGACCTGCGGCGTCACGCTCCGCCACAGGTCATCAGTGACGACGGATCCGCCCACGGCTCAGAGGTCCTCGGTCGAGCCGCCCATGAGCGGCCGCACCTCGACGGCGGCGAACCGGGCGTCGGGGAAGCGCCCGGCGATCTCCTCGGCGCGCTCCGGGGTCGCGCAGTCGACGACGAAGTAGCCGGCCATCTGCTCCTTCGACTCGATGAACGGCCCGTCGGTGACGAGGCTCTCGCCCTCGCGCACCCGGACGCTCCGCGCGGTCAGCGGGTCCGCGAGCGCCTGGGCGGTCACGAGCTCGCCCGACTCGCTGATCTCGGTCATGAGCTCCTCGAAGTCGCGCAGCATCCCTGCGCGGGCGTCCTCGGACATGGCGGCGGCCTCGGGCGTGCGCAGGAAGATCGGGTGCCCCCACGTCTGCGGGTTGCTCCAGATCATGAGCAGGTACTTCATCTCGACTCCTTCGTCACGCCGTTCGCCGCACGGCCTCGGCATCGTCCTGACTTCCGGGACGTCCGGGACGTCGGAGCGGCCGGCACGATCTCGACACCGTTGCCGACCCTTCCACACCGGCGTGCGGATCGGCTCGCGGTAGCGTCGCTGCGTGTCCGCCGGCGACGTCCCCTCCCACCTCCCGACCGCCCTCGACGAGCGCGCCGCTGAGGCCGAGCGGTCCGTGACGGCGCTCTTCGCCGGCTCCCTCGGCGGTATGCCGCGAACGCACCTCGCACGCATCGTGCACCCCGCGCCCGCCGCGTCACGGACGCTCGGAGGTCTGCTCGGGACCTGGCACTACTGGTGGCAGGCGCACTACCTCGACGCCGTCGTCGACGCAGGCCTCCGCGCGCTCCGGACGGGTGACCGCAGAGGCGCCGATCGGCATGCCGCGCAGGGGGACCGGCTGCTCCAGACGATCCGGCTACGCAACCGGGTCCGTTGGGTCAACGACTTCTACGACGACATGGCCTGGCTCGCGCTCGCCTCGGGTCGACTCGAGGACCTGCACGGCCAGCTCGGGCGCACGGCCCGGCGCCGACGCCTCCGCTCGGCGGGCCGCCACCTCACGGCGCAGCTCCGCTCGGCCCATACGGACGACCTCGGCGGTGGCCTCTTCTGGAGCCGCGACCGCGACTTCAAGAACAGTCCCGCCACGGGGCCGGCCGCCCTGCACCTGGCCCGACTCGGGGAGACCGACGAGGCACGCCGGCTCGTCGACTGGCTCTATGCACGGCTCTGGTCGCCCGAGAGCGGACTCGTGCTGGACGGCATACGGCTGCGCGGCGGCGAGGAGGTCCTCGTGCCGGACGTGTGGTCCTACAACCAGGGCACGGTGCTTGCCGCCCTCGTGACGCTCGGTGACCGCGTGAGCCTCGCCCGCGCGGCCGCGCTCGTCGCCGCGGTCGACGCCCGGCTGACCGTCGAGGTCGGCGGCGCGCAGGTGCTGCGGACGCACGGTGGCGGCGACGGCGGGCTCTTCACCGGCATCCTCGTGCGTCACCTCGCTCTCGCAGCCACCTCGGGCTCAGGTCTCGCCGATCAGACGCGGGCCACCGCGCGACGGCTCGTCCTGAACACGGCGGAGTCGCTGTGGCGCGGACGCGGGAGCCTGACCGTCGCGGGGCGGAGGGACCCCTCGGTCTTCCCGCTCGAGCCCGCCGGGACCGCCCCGCAGCCGCCGATCGAGCTGTCGCCGCAGCTGCAGGCCTGGACCGTCCTCGAGGCCGCCGCCACGCTCGCCTGAGCCGACCGACGACCGTTGGTATGCCGTTCCGCCCGTTCCCGGCGTGTCGCCGGCGTGTCAGTGGGTTGCGTCCACCAACGGTCGTCGGTCGGCACGTGCACATCTCGGATCGGCCACGAGGCTGGGAGCGGGCTGGGAATCTCGGCGGTCCCGGGTGAGACTCGAGTGGTGCACACCGCCCGAGCCCTCGCCGCCGGCCTGACTGCGGGCGCCCTGCTCGGCGCCTGCACGGCCGTGGGGCCCACCGACGACCGGGGTGCCGGGACCACGGGCCCCGGCCCCACGGCATACG
Source organism: Terrabacter sp. 01T434 (assembly GCF_056398545.1). Lineage (NCBI taxonomy): Bacteria > Bacillati > Actinomycetota > Actinomycetes > Micrococcales > Intrasporangiaceae > Terrabacter > Terrabacter sp. 01T434. The sequence goes on along the minus strand of NZ_JBFTPP010000012.1, from coordinate 76,198 downwards.
CCGGCAGCAGCACGACCACACCGCCCGTCACGAGCGTGCCGCCGAGCTCCACCCCCACCCCCACTCCCTCGTCGAGTGCTCGGAAGCCGGCACCCGACCCGGCGTCGATCGAGGCGCTCATCGCGACCCGTCACGAGGGCGGCAACCTCACGCTGGGGCGCGAGAGCGGCAGCACGGACGCGTACCGGCAGTACTTCGTGACGTACGAGAGCAACGGCCTGAAGATCTCGGGCCGCATCAACATCCCGCGCGGCGCGGGCCCCTTCCCTGCCGTCGTCCTGGCGCACGGCTACGTCGACCCGGCGGTCTACACGAACGGCGAGACCATGCTTCGCGAGCGCGACCACCTCGCGCGCCATGGCTACGTGACGCTGCACATCGACTATCGCAACCACGCGCAGTCCGACAAGGACCCGAACAACGACGCGAACCTCCGCGCGGGCTACACCGTCGATGCCATCAACGCGGGACTCGCGCTCAAGCAGGCCAGGTTCGTCGACCCCAACCGCCTTGCCCTCATCGGTCGCTCGATGGGCGGCGGTGTCGTCTACACCGCCCTGGTCGTACGCCCGGGGCTCTTCCGCGCGGCCGTGGCCTATGCGCCGGTGAGCTCCGACAGCATCGACAACTTCGACAAGTGGGTCCGCCACGACGCGTCTCGCTCGAGCGCGGCGCGCGTCGTCATCGCGCGACTCGGCACCCCGGAGGCCAACCCGACCGGATGGGCGGCGACGAGCCCCCGAACCTACTTCGGCCGCATCACCGAACCCCTCCTCATCCACCACGGGACGGCCGACGAGGACTGCCCACTGGCCTGGTCGCAGGAGTCGGTGGCAGCCCTCCGGGCCGACGGCAAGTCGGTCGATCTGGAGATCTATCCCGGCGGCCGCCACACGCTGACGTCACCTCAGTGGGACACCTCGATCGAGCGCACCGAGGCGTTCCTGGCCCGCCACCTCAAGTGAGACCGAGCAGCCGGGCACCGTTGTCCCACAGCACGGCTCGCATCCAGTCGTCACCGAGACCCAGGCGCGCCAGCGCGTCGACCTGGTGGGCGTAGGCATAGGGGATGCTCGGGAAGTCCGAGCCCAGCACGACCCGGTCGCGCAAGCCGGCGAGGCGGTCGACGTAGCCGTCCGGGAAGGGCGCGAACCGGTTGGTGAAGTCCGTGCCGTTCATCGTCGTGTCGAGGTGGACGCCGGTGAACTCGTCTGCGAGGTCGGCGAACTCGTGATACTCCGGCATCCCGAGGTGGGCGATGACCAGGACCAGGTCCGGGTGGCGACGCAGCACCTCCCGCACGGCCGCGGGCCCCGTGTGGGTGCCGCGGATGGGTGCCGATCCGGCGTGTAGGACGACAGGCACCTGTGCCGCCCCCAGCCGGGCCCATGCCGGCTCGAGGCGTTCGTCGTCCGGGGTGAAGTCACCGACCTGGACGTGCATCTTGAACAGGCGGGCACCGTCGTCGAGCGCCGCGCCCACGTAGTCTCCGACGCCGGGCTCGGGATAGAAGGTCGCGCAGTGCACGGCGTCGGGCACGCGCCGGGCGAAGTCCGCACACCACGCGTTGAGCCAGGTCGCCATGCCCGGTTTGTGGGGGTAGACGAGGGCCGGGACCGCCCGCAGCCCGAGCGTGCGCAGGGTCTCGAGCCGACGCTCCTCGTTCAGGCGGTAGGTGATCGGCCACGGCGCGCCGTAGTGCGTCTCCGCCTCGTCGAAGTAGGCCCACACCTTGCGCTGCATGGCATCGGGCAAGAAGTGGACGTGCACGTCGGCCAGCCCGGGGAGTCCGAGCGAGGCGACGTATGCCGGCACGTCGGCATCCGTCGCCGGCCCGGGCGTCGTCGTCGTCACGCCTTGCAGCGTAGGTGACGTAGGTCAGTCGGCGAGCGCGCCCATCGGGTCCCAGGCCGGGAGCACGATCGGGTCCTGGAGCAGCGCCTCCTGCAGCTCGGCCGGCAGGGCGTCGCGGCGCACGGCGACCTCGAAGACGAACTCGGCGAACCACGAGTCGTTCATCGTCATGAAGCCCTTGTCGCCCTTCTCGGTGCCCCAGCTGTTCTCGACGCGCCAGCGCCGCGGCACGTCGTCGTGCAGGTCGACTCCGGTGAAGAGCATCGCGTGCGTCATGAGCGACTCGTGGTGCAGCAGCCGGTCCGCCTTGCCGAGGCTCGGCTCGGTGCCGTAGATCGAGGCATGGTCGTAGAGCGCGGCGTCCCAGAGGCCGAGGTCGGCGTGGGACATCTGGCCGGTGTCGCACCCGAACCACACCGGCTCACCGCCGGCGATCGCCTGCGCCGCAAGCGACTTCATGAGGTCCGACTCGACGTTGAGGTAGGTGACGGGGGGCGCGCCGACGACGTTGCCGAGGTGCTCGACGGTGAAGGTGTGGCCGTACGGGCTCGTCGCGCGGGGGTCGTTGACGAGGCAGACGTAGTCCTCGAGCGGCACGGTGACGTAGCGCTCCGCGAACTCGAGCGGCGTCATCGCGCCGTCGCGGTGGAAGCCGCCGTCGGTGTCCTTCCACTGCCAGACGAACGACTCCGGCGGCGTGCCGAGGTGGATGCAGAGGAGACGGTGGATCGACGCGAGGACCTGCTCCTTGGTCTCACGCAGGTCCTCCTCGGAGGCGCTGTCCGCCGCCTGTGCCCGCAGGTCACGCGCCGCCTGGCGCAGGATCGTGCTGAGATCGCGGTTCATCAGGCGCGTGTTGCTCGAGCTCTTCGTCTCCGGCATCGCGACCTTCGGCACGAGACCGTGCTTGACGACGAGGGCGACGAACATGTTCCACTGCCCGCCGTCCTCAGCCGGGGTGGCGAGCAGGTGCGCGACGGTGCGGTCGTCGACGTCCCGGTCGGCCGTCGCGATGATCGACTCGAGCCAGTGGTTCGCTTTCTCGAACTTGTCCCAGAAGAGCAGGTGGTTCTGCGAGAACTCGAAGTCCTTGACCGCCAGCTTCTCCCGGGCCCCCGCCCGCAGCAGGTTGGTCCCGGCGAAGAGCCAACAGCGACCACTCTTCTCCTGCGACGTCACCGCCCAGTCGTCGAGCAGGTGCGAGACCGAGTGGTCGATGCTCGTGACGACCCTGCGGTCGAGCGCGATGTCGTCGACCGAGGTCGTCGTCACGGCGTTCTGCAGCATCCGTGCGGTGGGGTCGGCCTCGAACGCCTTGGTGAGGCGCTCGACGAGGTCGGGGGCGAGGTCGCGGGGCATGGGCCACTCCTTCGTGGGCTGGGGGTCTTCGCATCGTATGCCGCCAAGGCAGTCGGCCGAGGGCCCGTCACACGCTCTCGGCGACGACCTCGACAGGGACGACAGCGGCATACGCCGTCGTTGCCTTGCGGATCTCGTCGGCGGCCAGGGCACCCGGCACGAGCGACGAGTCGGGTCGGAAGTGCACGACCGTCCCCGGCCTCTGCAGTCCCGAGAGGCTCTCGAGCGGGCCTCGCGGCACGCCGTGCTCGAAGCGCTGCTGCCAACCACCCTCGGCCCGACGGTTCGTGTGCACGACCCAGTGGCTCAGGGCGGCGACGACCGAGATGCCCGAGCGGCGGTGCCCGTCCGGGAGCAGCGGCGCGTCGTCGCGACCATAGAAGCGCAGGTCCCTCGTCGCCATGACCGGCTTGACCTGCGCGACCCCGTCGTCGCCGGTGCGCGTCTCGGTGCCGCGACCGTCGTCGGCCACGGAGACGGACCCGTCGGCGTGCAGCACGACGCGGACGCGGGTCGTCGTCCCCGCGAGGGCTTCGTCGACCGGATAGGCAAGCACCTCGAGGACGAGGTGCAGCGGGCCTCCGGGCGCGAGCGTCCCTGCATCACGACGGATCTCGCCGAGGTGGTCGAGGTCGAGCGGTTCGCTCCAGTCGTGTGTGGCACCCATCCCTCCACCCTGCCAGACACCGGCTTCCTGCCTCAGTGACTTGCACGGCTGACGAGGTACATGGGGACGAACACAGCCCACAGCAGCAGGCAGCCGGCAAACCACTGACGCGGTTGGTCGACCGTGAGGTTGCCGATCCTCGCGAAGACCGGTGAGCCCGCGGCAGACAGGCGCTGCGCGTCGGCGTAGACCCACAGGGCCGACGATCCCACGACCACGAGCGGCACCAGCGCGACCGGCCATTCCGTCACCCCCTGAGTTTATGGCGCCCCCCGGCCGGCACCGGGTTACGTCGACAGCGAAGGGACGTTGGCGCGGGGACACGTTCCCGGCGAGGATCAGGCCCATGAGACTGCTCGTCCTCGGAGGCACCCACCACGTCGGCCGCGCGTTCGTCGAGGCCGCCCTGGCCCGCGGCGACGAGGTCACGACCGTGACACGTGGCGTCAGCGGCACCCCGGTCGACGGCGCCGAGGCCAGGCACGCTGACCGGCTCGATCCAGGCGCGATGAGCGCGGTGCTGGGCGACGACGAGTGGGATGCCGTCGTCGACACGTGGTCGGCCGCGCCGGTCGCGGTGCAGACGTCCGCGCGCCTGCTCAGGGGGCGCGCACGCCACTACACCTACATCTCGTCGTGCTCCGTCTACACGTGGCCGATAGAGCCCGGGTCCGACGAGAGCGCACCGGTCGTCGACGGCGACGCCTCCTCCACCGACGCCACCGACTACGCCGCAGCCAAGCGGGGCGGTGAGCTCGCCGTCCTGGCGGAGTTCGACGGCGACGTCGCGATCGCCAGGGCCGGGCTCATCCTCGGCCCGTACGAGATGGTCGGCCGGCTGCCGTTCTGGCTGGGCCGGATCGCCCGGGGTGGCCGCGTGCCGGCGCCGGGGCCGTACGACCGGCCGCTGCAGTACGTCGACGGCCGCGACATCGCCGACTGGGCACTCGGCTCGCGGCCGGTCGGCACCTTCAACACGGTGAGCGAGCCCGGCCACACGACGATCGGTGCCCTGCTCGACGAGGTTCGCACCGTCACGCGAAGTGACGCGGACCTCGTCTGGCTCGACCCCTCGACCGTCGAGTCGGCCGGCGTCGAGCCGTGGACGGAGCTGCCGATCTGGGTGCCCCCGACCGGCGAGCTCGTCGGCCTGCACTCGCTCGACACCACCGCCGCGGCGACGGCCGGGCTGCGCAGCCGGCCGATGCCCGAGACGGTCGCCGACACGTGGGCCTGGCTCCAGCGTGAAGGCCTGCCCGAGCGACCCACCAACCGCGGTGGAGGTCCGATGGACGCCGCCGCCGAGGCCCGCCTCCTCGCCCTCCACGACGCGACGCCCTGACACCGGACGGATCGCTCTCTCGACGAGGATCGCTCTCTCGATCACGCTGATCGAGAGAGCGATCCGTCCGGCTCAGCGGGCGCGGTGGGCGGCGGCCTTGACGCGGCTCTGGCACCGCACCCGGAGCGCCGTTCGGCACGGCGGCGCTGGCCCTGCTCGGGTCGGCTCTCGTCCGCGGGAGTCAGGCGGGAGTCAGTGGGCGCGGTTGCGGCGGCGGACGTCCTTGGGCGGCCGGCCACCGGCATACGACCGGGACGGGTCCACGACGTAACCCTGGCGCAGCGCCTCGCGGCCGACGAGCATCCGGAAGCCCATCCGGTGGCGCTTGCTCAGGGTCACCTCCGCCGGGACCGCGCGACCCGCGAGCGACAGGTCGAGGAGCACGACGAGACGCCTGGTCACGTGGCCGGACGAGCTGCGCACGCTGCGGCGGTCGTGGACCGGGCACTCGACGGTCTGCGCGTCGTCGGTGGAGTCCTGCCACGGGTGCACGGTAAAGCGGACCCACGGCTCGCCGTCGCGGTCGAACTCCTCGACGTCCTCGGCGTGCAGCGACGACGTGCGCGCGCCCGTGTCGATCTTGGCCTTGAGCCACGGCAGGCCGACGCCGGGCAGGGAGACCCACTCCCTCCACCCGACGGGAGTGCTTGAATAGGCCGGCCCAGACACCCGCCCATCTTGGCAGGACCCTGCATGAAACTCGCGATCCTCTCCCGCGCGCCGCGTGCCTACTCGACGCAGCGCCTGCGCACCGCAGCGCTCGACCGCGGACACCAGGTGCGGGTGCTCAACACGCTCCGCTTTGCCATCGACCTCTCGGGGCCGGAGCCGGACCTGCAGTTCCGCGGCCGTCCGCTGTCCGACTACGACGCGATCCTGCCGCGCATCGGCAGCTCGATCACCTACTTCGGCACGGCCGTCGTGCGGCAGTTCGAGCAGATGGACGTCTACACGCCGAACACCGCGAACGGCATCGCCAACGCCCGCGACAAGCTCCGGGCCGCGCAGATCCTCTCCCGCCACCAGATCGGCATGCCGGCAACGACGTTCGTGCGCAACCGCGCCGACGTCATGCCGGCCATCGAGCGCGTCGGCGGCGCGCCCGTCGTCATCAAGCTGCTCGAGGGCACGCAGGGCATCGGCGTCATCCTCGCGCCCGACATCAAGATCGCCGAGGCGATCATCGAGACGCTGCACAGCACGAACCAGAACGTCCTCATCCAGAGCTTCATCAGCGAGAGCCGGGGTCGCGACATCCGCGCCCTCGTCGTCGGCGACCGGGTCGTCGCCGCGATGCGCCGCCGCGCCAAGGGCGAGGAGTTCCGCTCCAACGTGCACCGCGGCGGCACTGTCGAGCCGGTCGAGCTGACTCCGGAGTACGAGCAGGCCGCGGTCCGCTCGGCGCAGATCATGGGCCTGCGGGTCGCCGGCGTCGACATGCTCGAGGGCAACGACGGCCCGCTCGTCATGGAGGTCAACTCCTCCCCCGGGCTCGAGGGCATCGAGACCGCGACGAAGCTCGACGTGGCCGGCGCGATCATCGACCACATCGCCGGCCAGGTCGCCTTCCCCGAGATCGACGTGCGCCAGCGCCTCACGGTGTCAACGGGATACGGGGTCGCCGAGCTCGTCGTCCACGCCGGCGCTGACATCATCGGCAAGACGATCGGCGACTCCGGTCTCGAGGAGCGCGACCTGCAGGTGCTGACCCTGCACCGCGGCGCCAGCGTCATCCCGAACCCGCGCCGCCGCGTCGTGCTCGAGGCCGAGGACCGCCTGCTGTGCTTCGGCCGCCTGGAGGAGATGCGCTCGATGATCCCCGAGCGCCGTCGTCGGCGCGCCAAGGTGCGCAAGCTGCCCACCGACCCGATCCACACCGTCGCCTGACGGCGAGGTCGCGTATGCCGTCCGGCGCAGCGGTCACGTGAGCGGTGCCGGGCGTCTCGGCGACGTCCCGTCGCGAGCGAGGTCGCGAGCGAGCGGGAGCCGCCAGCTAGTGCGAGCCGTTCGCGTGCTTGCGTCGCAGGAGCTCGGCGCGCAGCCGGGCGACCTCGGCGTCAGCGGCAGCCACCCGGGCGTCGGCCTGGTGCACGGCGTCGTGGACGGTGATGTAGCCGGTGTCGTGCCCGATGTCGCTCCGGGCGTCGTGACCGGCGTCCCGCTCGGTGTCGGCACCGGGGGTGTGGCTGCTGTCCGCACCGGCGTCGGGCGTGGTGCGCATCTGGTCCATCTCGGACTTGAAGATGCGGGCTGAGCGCCCGAGGCTGCGCGCCATGTCGGGCATGCGCTTCCAGCCGAAGAGGAGCACGACGGCGAGCGCGATGATGGCGAGCTCCGGCCATCCGAGATCAGCCACGGGAACCTCCTGACGATCGGCGGGACCGACCGCTGCCGGCACCTGCACGCGCATGTGATGGGACAGCGTAGGAACCTCGGATGGGAACCAGCCGGGAGCCTGCTGTGACCTCCCCCGGCGTGGCGGTCAGGACGACGGAACGACCCATTCGCCGTGCCCGGCCGCGAGGGCGTCGAGGTCGCGCTCGGCATACAGCCGGTGGTGCCACTCCTCGCTGAGGACGGTGCGCAGGACCCGGCTCACGGCATACGACTCGGGCTCGGGGTAGCCCGGCTCGAGGACGGGCGTGGTCTCCTCGGCGAGGCGCTCGTCGGTGAGACCGTCGACGACGCGGCGCACGGTGGCCATCCGGTCGGCGCGCAGCGCGAGCACCTCGTCGAGCGACGGGCGGGCGTCGCGGTCACGAGGCACCGGCGGGCTGTCGGGCATGTCGTCGTGAGGCAGGTCGAGCGCGTCCCACGGCTCGGGGTCACCGAGGAGCGCCCGGCACACCCAGGCGTCGGTGGCGAAGACGAGGTGGCGCAGCGTCTCGATGAACGACCACTCCCCGTCGACCCGCTCGTGCAGCCGGTCGGGCGGAAGCGTGCGGGCACGCTCGACGGTCCCGGCCCAGCGCCGCTCGAGGACGTCCCATGCCTCGCGGTAGCCGGCGGCGTCGCTCGGTCGCATCTTCGGGCGGTCGGGGTCGCGCCGGTCGAGCTCGGCCTCGATGAGCGGGGCGATGTCGACGCCGTTGATGCGGACGTTCTCGACGTCGCCGGTGATGTCGACGTCCTCGAGCCAGACGTCCCGGGCCCGCAGGCCGCGGAGGTCGACCATGCGCAGCGAGGCACCGCGGAGGTCGACGTCGTGGAGCCTGGCCCCGTCGAGGTGGACGTCATCGAAGATCGCCCCCGTCATCCGGACCCGCTCGAAGCGGACGCCCGTCCGGTCGTCGTGGCTCGCGTCGCACATCACGGTCCCCTTCCCTCGGAGGCGGATCGCCCCCGGCCCTCGCCGCTGTCGTCGCCGGCATCGGCAGCGTAGGGCCGATCCCGGACGTTCGGCGTCCTTGGCGCGCAGGAGTCTGGCGGTTCGCCTCAGGGCACGACGACGATCTCGGACTCACGGGGCATCCAGGCCTCGCCGCCCGACTCGCGACGGAAGAGCATCGGGAGGCCTCGCGCCGACGGCCAGTCCACCGAGTCCGTCACCTGGACGTGGATGTGCGGCTGGGTGCTGTTGCCGGAGTTGCCGCACGCGCCCAGCACGTCCCCCGCAGCCACCGCTCCGCCGGCGACGACCCGCACCGAGCCCTGCCGCAGGTGCGCAACGAGGACGAACGGTCCGGCCGGCCCGAGGGCGACCACGACATGGTTGCCGGCGATCGCGCCCGGACCGCCCCGGACGCGCCCGCGCTGACCCACGGCATACGCCACGAGGGTGAGCTGCGAGCGCCGCGCGACATGGTCGACCTCGCCGTCGTGAGCGATGACCACCCGTCCGGGCACTGGCGCGAGCACCGGCTGGCCGAAGCCACGGAAGAGCGCCAGCGCCTCCACCGACAACGCGGTGCGCCACGTCCGCGGTGCCGGCAGCCCGCGCTCGTCGACGGCGACGAAGTCGATGGCGTACGTCGTGCCGAAGAGGTGGGTCCCATGGCTGGGGACACGCCTCGCCGGGCTGTTGCGTGCCAGCCAGCTCCCACGGAAGGGCAGGTCGAGCACCACCGGCGCAGCGCCGTGGCTGACGTCGTCGCGGGTCCTCATGACCCCACTGTGCCCGCGCGAAGCCGCGGGCAGTGGTCCGAGCAACCAGTCAGCGGGTGCTCGTGGTGGTGTGCGCCGGCGGCGCCATGGGGGACGCGAGGCCGTCCGCCACCGCCACGACGAAGCCGCCGACCACGAAGGCGGCGATGGCAGCCGCGAGCGCCGACGTCGGCAGCACCGGGATGAACCGCCGTGCGCCGATGACCGGTCCGCTCCCGCCGTGTTGCTCGTGCCTCAGGGCGTGCCCTCTGCCGCGGGCCAGTAGGTAGCGATTCACCGGATAGGCCGCAAAGAAGGCCGCGACGAGCGAGATCGACATGCCGACCCAGAACACCGCATTGACCAGACCGGCGTTCATGGCGCCGGGGACGAGCCGCAGCGCCGCACCGAGGGCCAGACCGCTGCGCAGCAGGGGACGGCTCGAGAGCGTGTGGCCGAAGAGGAAGGCCAGCACGACGGACAGCGGGGAGCAGACGTCCTGACCCACGCGAGAATGCACGCCATGACCACGCCACCCGGTGCCGACGTCGTGCACGAGCTCCTCCTCACCCATGCGGACCGGGCCGTGACAGGCCCCCTCGAGGACCCGGCCGTCGTGGCTGCAGTCGTGGGGATCGAGCGGCTCGTCGTCGCCACCGGGTCGACCGACACGCGGACCCTGCGCGCCGCCGTCACGGGTCAGGTGGTGCCGGGCTCCGACGCCGGCCAGATCGCCGACCTCGTCGCGGAGGCACGCAGTCACGTTGCCGCCGGCCTCATCCGGCGCGACTCCGGCCAGGCGGTGGATGCCGGGGTCGTCAACCCGGCCTCGGGCGGCTACGAGATCACGACCGACGCCACCCTGCTGCGCGCCGCGGTCCGGGCCGCGCAGGGGTCGATCAACGCGATGCCGTACTACGGCGCCCGCTACGGCGCGCGCGGCTCACGGTTCGCGACGACGGACTCGGCGTGGCTCATCTCCCTCGCCGCCCTCACCGAGGACCGGGCCGTCCACCAGGTCGAGTGGCTCGCCCGCGTCCTCGCGGCGCGCGGCATGCCGTCCTGGCTGCTCGAGATCCACCTCGACGCCCTCGTGGCGGAGGTGAGGTCCGTGGCGGGCGAGGAGTCCGCGGGCTCCCTCCCGGCGGCCGCGCTCGCCCTGGCGGGGACGCGCCGCCGTCACGTCGACGACGACCTGCTGCGGTCGGCTGACGTCTGGGCGGACGAGGCGCTCGGCGACACCCTCCCGGTACCCCGCACCGGAGCGCTCCTGGCCGCGGCGATCGCCGACGAGCGGGTCGGGGTGACGCGTGACGACAGCGCGGTCGTGGACTGGCTCACCGCCCCGGAGCGCGTGCCGGTGGCCGTCGCCACCGCGCTGCGTGCGGTGCGCCAGCGCATCCTCGACGAGGCGAACTGAGCGACCCGCTGCACCGTCGTGAAGCCCTCGGCGATCGGGGCTTGACCTTGACGCAAGGTCAGGGTTGCAGCCTTGGGGCATGACCACTGAACACGCCATCGAGATCAGCGGACTCACCAAGTCCTACGGCGACCACGCGGTGCTCACGGGCGTCGACCTGAGGGTCCCGTCCGGCACCATCTACGCCCTGCTCGGCTCCAACGGCGCCGGCAAGACGACGGTGGTGCGGATCCTGTCCACACTGCTGCGGGCCGACGGCGGAACGGCCTCGGTCAACGGCCACGACGTCGGCACCGCGCCGGCGCGGGTCCGCCGGTCCATCAGCCTGACCGGGCAGTTCGCCGCCGTCGACGAGATCCTCACCGGGCGGGAGAACCTCGTGCTCGTCGCCCAGCTGCGACGTCTCCCGGGCCCCGGTCGGATCGCCGACGAGCTGCTCGCGCGATTCGCACTGGCCGACGCGGGCGGGCAACGTGCGGGGACCTACTCCGGGGGCATGCGCCGCCGCCTCGACATCGCGATGAGCCTCATCGGCGACCCTCCGGTGCTGTTCCTCGACGAACCGACGACGGGGCTCGACCCCCAGTCTCGGCTCGAGGTGTGGAGGACCGTGCAGGCGCTCGCGGGACAGGGCACGACGGTGCTGCTCACGACGCAGTACCTCGACGAGGCCGAGCACCTCGCCGACCGGATCGCGATCCTCCACGAGGGCCGGATCATCGCCGACGGCACGCTCGCCGAGCTCAAGGCCCTGCTCCCGCCCACGGAGATCGAGTACGTCGAGAAGCAGCCGACCCTCGAGGAGATCTTCCTCGCCATCGTCGGCCACGACACCCACTCTGACACCCACCACTGAGGACCGGACATGACCGCCTACGCCTTCAACGACACCACCACCCTGACCAAGCGCTCGCTGCGCCACATCCTGCGCAGCCCCGACACGATCATCACCACCGCCGTCACGCCGATCGCCATGCTGCTGCTCTTCGTCTACGTCTTCGGCGGCGCGATCGACGTCGGTGGCGCGTCCTACGTCGACTACCTGCTGCCCGGCATCCTGCTCATCACCGTCGCCTCGGGGGTCGCCTACACCGCCTTCCGGCTCTTCACCGACGTCTCGGGTGGGATCTTCGAGCGGTTCCAGTCGATGCCGATCGCCCGCTCCTCGTTGCTGTGGAGCCACGTCCTGACCTCGCTCGTTGCCAACGTCATCTCCCTGCTGCTCGTCGTGCTCGTCGCCCTGGCGATGGGCTTCCGCACGGGCGCCGGTGTGCTCGCCTGGCTCACGGTCCTCGGGATCATGGTGCTCTTCACCCTCGGGATGACCTGGCTGGCCGTGATCCCCGGCCTGACGGCCAAGACGGTCGACGGGGTGAGCGGGTTCTCCTACCCGCTGATCTTCCTGCCCTTCCTCAGCTCCGCGTTCGTGCCCACCTCCGGCATGCCGGGACCGGTGCGGTGGTTCGCCGAGCACCAGCCGGTGACCTCGATCGTCAACACCATCCGCGCCCTGTTCGCCGGGCAGCCCGTCGGCACGGACGGGTGGGTCGCCCTCGGCTGGTGCGTCGGGCTGCTGCTGGTCGCGTATGCCCTCGCCATGCGCACCTACCACCGCACGTTCGTGTGACCACGGGAGAATGCCGGCATGCTCACGATCAGCCAGCTCGCGGCATACGCCGGGGTGACCGTGCGCGCGGTACGGCACTACCACGCCAAGGGGTTGCTGCCCGAGCCCGAGCGCGACCGCTCCGGCTACCGGCGCTACGACGCGGCCGCCGTCGTCCAGCTCGTCCGGATCCGGATCCTCGCCGACGCCGGCGTACCGCTGTCACGGGTCAGTGAGCTGCTCGCGGCGGGCGACGAGGAGTTCGCGGCGGCGGTCGAGGACATCGACCGCCGCCTGCGCGCCGAGATCCGGGAGCGCCAACGACACCGGGAGCGGATCGCCAAGCTCGCGGCCGGCGACAGCCTGGCGCTGCCTCCCGAGGCGGTCGCCTACGTCGAGCGGATGCGGGAGCTCGGCTTCCCGGAGCGGCTCATCGAGGTCGAGCGCGACAGCTGGATCCTCATCAGCGCGCAGATGCCCGATGCCGTCGCTGCGTTGATGGAGATCAAGCAGATGCAGATCGAGCACGAGCCGCTGCGCCGGCTCTACCTCGACATCGGCGACCTCGTCGACTGCGGTCCGGACGACCCGCGCCTGCCCGAGCTGGCCGACCGGGTGGCCGCCTTCATCGAGGCGGCGGCCGCGGAGGGCGAGGGGATGGAAGACGAGCACCCCGTCAGCGCCGAGCTCGTCGAGCTGCTCGATGCGACGTTCCTCCAGTCTTTCGCGTGCGCGGCACGCCTGCTCGAGCTGCTCGAGGAACGCGGATGGACGGGCTGGACCGACATCCGGCGCACCACTGCGGCCGGCTGAGCCGGCGGCCGGTCAGGTGACGAACACCGACCAGCAGATGTCGTTGCGCAGCCGCTCGTCCTCGAGGACGAGCTCGCGGATGGCCGGCGGGAGCTGCTCGTGCTGCCACGCGCACTCGGCTCGGCCGGCGGAACCACTCTCGTCGACCGCCGCGGCAGCTCGAGCAGCCTTGATGGCGTAGGCGGCCGCTCCCAGCTCGTGCGCGGCGACGTGGGCGACGCACGCGGCCTGACCGGCAGCGTATGCCGCGAACCTCGGAGCACCACGCAGGTCGCGGGCCGCTCCCATGGCGTGGCCGCCGGCGGCGCGCGAGGTCATCATCGGGACGTCGCCGCGCACCCAGGCCCGGGCGTGCTCGATGGCGTGGCGGGGGCGGGGGTCGTCCGGACGCGCCGACTCGAAGAGGTGGAGCACGTGTTCCGCGCACGACGCCGCCCAGAGCGCGAGGAGGTGGTGGTCGGCGTCCGTGAGGACCCCGCCCCGCCGGATCGTGACGAAGCGGGGATCGCGGACCTCCGGAAGGATCACGCCTCGATCTCCTCCTCGACGGTCGGTGCGGACGTCAGAAGTTGTTGGCCATGTTCGTGAAGCGGCTGAAGTGGCCCTGGAAGGCGACGACGATCGTGTCGGTGGGACCGTTTCGGTGCTTGGCCACGATGAGGTCGGCCTCGCCCTCTCGGGGGGAGTCCTTCTCGTAGGCCGCCTCGCGGTGGAGCAGGATCACCATGTCGGCATCCTGCTCGATTGATCCCGATTCTCTCAGGTCGCTCATGGCGGGCTTCTTGTCGGTGCGCTGCTCCGGGCCACGGTTCAGCTGTGAGATCGCGATGACCGGGACCTCGAGCTCCTTCGCCAGCAGCTTGAGCGCACGCGAGAACTCCGAGACCTCCTGCTGGCGCGACTCGACGCGCTTTCCCGAGCTCATGAGCTGGAGGTAGTCGATGACGACGAGCTTGAGGTTCTCGCGCTGCTTGAGCCGGCGGCACTTGGCCCGGATCTCCATGAGCGACATGTTGGGCGAGTCGTCGATGAAGAGGGGGGCGTCGGAGACCCGACCCATCGTGGAGGCGAGGCGGGTCCAGTCCTCCTCGCGCATCGTGCCCTTGCGCATGTGCTGCAGCTGGATGCCGGCCTCGGCCGACAGCAGACGCATCGTGATCTCGGTGCGGCTCATCTCGAGCGAGAAGACGACGGCCGCCATCTTGTGCTTGATCGCGGCCGAACGCACTATATCTAGGCCTATGGTCGATTTTCCCATTGCCGGCCTGGCGGCGATGACGATCATCTGGCCGGGGTGCAGGCCGTTGGTCAGGGCGTCGAAGTCGGTGAACCCGGTCGGCACACCGGTCATCTCACCGGACCGGCCCGAGGCGACCTCGATCTCGTCGACCGTGGCCTCGATGACGTCGCCGATGGCGTGGTAGTCCTCGCCGCCGCGCTTGTCGGCGACGGCGTAGACCTCGGCCTGTGCGGCGTTGACGATGTCCTCGACGTCGCCGCCGCCCTGGGCGTAGCCGAGCTGGACGATGCGGGTGCCGGCCTCGACGAGGCGGCGCAGCACGGCGCGCTCGCCGACGATCTGCGCGTAGTAGCCGGCGTTGGCCGCGGTGGGCACCGAGGCGATGAGCTGGTGGAGGTAGGCCTGGCCGCCGACGCGGCCGAGGTCGCCGCGTTTGGTCAGCTCGTCGCTGACGGTGATGGCGTCGGCGGGCTCGCCGCGGCCGTAGAGGTCGAGGATCGCGTCGTAGATCAGCTCGTGCGCGGGACGGTAGAAGTCGGTGCCCTTGAGCTGCTCGACGCAGTCGGCGATCGCGTCCTTCGACAGGAGCATGCCGCCGAGCACGGACTGCTCCGCGCCGACGTCCTGCGGCGGGAGCCGGTCGTCCGGAGGTCCACCGTCACGGGCCGACGACGACGCGAAGGCGCTCGTGCTCAACTCGGCGAGCGACACGGGCTCCCCTTCCCCTGAGTGATGAATGACATGGGTGCAACCTGGTTCACCCAGTGAACAACGCGGTTCTGACAGTGCTTCTGGGAGCACCCGCCCCACCGTAGGCGCGCCATCGAGCGGGCACCAATCCGGGAGGCCCGCGAATGCCGTCTCCTGTGGACAACCGGTGGACAGCGTGCTCGACACGCCGTCAACAGCTGTGGACAAGGTGTGTGGACAGGTGTGGGTGCGCGCCGCCGACAGCGCCTCGCCGTGCTCAGTGACCTGCGCAAATGCCTGTCCACGGGCTGTGGAGAAAAAGTTCCCGACCCCTGTGCGTCGTCCACAACCCCGTGCGACACGCCGGTGGACGACGTATGCCGTGTGGCCGGGTCCTACAGGCCCGCCGCCGATGCGTCGTAGTAGTCCCGGTTGCGCAGGCCCGAGGCTGCTGCCTCGTCGAGCACGACGGTCGCATCGGCGTGCCACTGGAGCACCGATGCCGGGCACGAGGCCGACAGCGGACCCTCGAGCGCAGCCGCGACGGCCGACGCCTTGCCCGGGCCGGACGCCACGAGGACGAGTCGGCGCGCGTCGAGCACGGTGCCGAGCCCCTGCGTGACGCAATGGGTCGGCACGTCCTCGATCCCGTCGAAGAAACGGGCGTTGTCGTGCCGGGTGCGGTCCGACAGCCGCTTGACCCGGGTTCTCGACGACAGCGCCGACCCCGGCTCGTTGAAGCCGAGGTGGCCGTTGGCCCCGATGCCGAGGATCTGCACGTCGACACCACCCGCCGCGGCGAGCAGTCGCTCGTACTCGGTTGCACCGGCGACGAGCGCCTCCTCGTCCCGGCCGGAGCCGTCCGGCACCCGCAGACGGTCGGGCGGGAGGCCCAGAGGTGCGCAGACCTCGCGCAGCAGCACCTCGCGGTAGGCCTGCGGGTGACCCACCGGCAGCCCGACGTACTCGTCGAGCGCGAAGCCGCGGGCGCGATCGAGGTCGAGACTCCCGGCCCGCACCGCCGCGGCGAGCTCGGCGTAGAGCCCCAGCGGTGACGACCCGGTCGCGAGCCCGATCACGGGCTCGGCACGACGGGCGGCGCCGAGGCCGGCGATGACGATGCCGGCCGCCCGACGGGCGACATCGGCGGCAGTGGGCAGGACGAGGACCTCCATCGGCCCACCCTCTCACCGCGCCCGACGTCACCACGCCCGCCATCACCACGCCCGCCACCACCACGCCCGCCACCACCAGGTGCGACGTCACCGCGCCCGACCGCGGCACGGCGACCGTCCGCATACGCGCCGCCCGTCGAGGTGGCGACATACAGTCGAGACATGTGCCGCAACATCCGACAGCTCCACAACTTCGAGCCTGCTGCCACCTCGGACGAGGTGCGTGCCGCCGCGCTGCAGTACGTCCGCAAGGTCAGCGGCAGCACCAAGCCCAGCCAGGCCAACCAGGCCGCGTTCGACGAGGCCGTCGAGGCGGTCGCGCACGCGACGCAGCACCTGCTCGACCACCTGACGACCACGGCCCCGCCCAAGGACCGCGAGGTCGAGCGCCAGCGGGCTCGCGAGCGCAACGCCGTGCGTTTCGGCACCCCGGCGTGAACCGCGCCGGCTGAGCGATGGGCATCTGGACCACCGAGGTCACGCCGCGGCTCGTCGCGTTCGGCTGCCAGGACGAGAAGCTCCGTGACCTCCGCGCTCGCGCCTGCGAGGGCCTGCGCGGCGAGGTCGTCGAGCTCGGCTTCGGCAGCGGGCACAACATCGGCCTCTACCCGCCGGAGGTCACCCGCGTCATCGCGGTCGAGCCCTCCGACGTCGCCTGGCAGCTCGGCGCCGACCGCCGCGCACTCAGCCCCGTCCCCATCGTTCGCGGCGACCTCGACGGCCAGTGGCTCAGCCTGGCGGACGAGAGCGCCGACGCCGTCCTCGCGACGTTCACCCTGTGCACGATCCCCGACGTCCACCGGGCACTCGCCGAGGTCCGGCGCGTGCTGCGTCCCGGCGGCGCCCTGCACTTCCTCGAGCACGGCCTCGCCCCCGAGCCGCACGTGCAGCGCTGGCAGCGCCTCCTCGAGCCCGTCCAGAAGAAGGCCTTCGACGGCTGCCACCTGACGCGGCCGATCGACCGGCTCATCGAGGAGTCCGGCCTCGTCATCGAGACGATCGAGTGTGCCTACGCGCCGTCGCCCAAGGTCATGCGGCCGTGGGTCTTCGGCTACCTCGGCCGAGCCCGCAAGGGGTGAGCCGCGTCCGCGCCTGCCCCGGCACGGCGCTACCTTGGCACCCATGTCCGAGCCGGGGGTGCACAGCGACCTCGTCGCCGCCGTGACCGCCACGCTCGCGGAGCACGCCGACGCCGAGCGCGCGGCCGGGCAGCAGCGCTACATGAAGTCGGCCATGCCCTTCCTGGGACTGACCTCACCGCAGCTCAAGGCGCTCCTCGGCCCCCTGCTGCGGGACCCCGGTCTCGCCATGGAGTCGCGAGCGCAGTGGGAGGCGACGATCCGCGCCCTCTGGGACGGGGCCACCCACCGGGAGCACTGGTATGCCGCCATCGCCCTCGCGCGTCACCGTCCCTATCGCAGGTGGGTCGACAGCGACGCGATGCCGTTGTGGGAGAGCCTGATCCGGGCCGGCGCCTGGTGGGACGTCGTGGACGACATCGCGACGCACCTGGTGCGCGACACGGTGCTCACCCACCCGACGGTCGAGGGGCTGCGCCTGCGGGACTGGGCCGGCTCGGACTCGCTCTGGGTGCGCCGGGCCGCGATCATCTGCCAGGTCGGCGCGCGCGATCGCCTCGACCAGTCGCTCCTGACCGACGTCATCGAGCCGAACATCGACGACCCGGACTTCTTCAGCCGCAAGGCGATCGGCTGGGCGCTGCGCGACCATGCGCGCACCGACCCCGACTGGGTGCGGGCCTTCGTCAACGGGCACCCCGCCCTGTCGGGGCTCTCGCGGCGTGAGGCGCTCAAGCACCTCGGTCAGCCGTCGTGAGCCGCGTCGCCCCGGCCGCTGGGAGCCATCGCCGCGAGATCGTCCGTCTCGCCGTCCCGGCCTTCCTGGCACTCATCGCCGAGCCGCTCTTCCTGCTCGCCGACTCCGCGATCATCGGCCATCTCGGGACGGCCGAGCTCGCCGGCCTCGGGGTCGCGAGCGCCGCGCTAGTCACGGCCGCCGGGGTCTTCGTCTTCCTCGCCTACGGCACGACGAGCGTGGTCGCCCGCCACCTCGGCGCCGGTGACGAGCGCTCCGCGGTGAGCGCCGGCATCGACGGGCTGTGGCTCGCGCTCGGGCTCGGCGCCGGCACGGCCGCCGTCGTCGCCGTCTGGGCCGGCCCGATCAGTGCGATCTTCGGCGCCTCCCCAGCCGTGCTCGAGCAGGCGACGACCTACCTGCGCATCTCCGCGCTGGGCATCCCGGCCATGCTCGCCATCCTCGCCGTCACCGGCGTCCTCCGGGGCCTGCAGGACACGACGACGCCACTGGTCGCCTCGGTCGTCGGCTTCAGCGCGAACATCGCGCTCAACCTGGTCTTCGTCTACGGGTTGCACTGGGGCATCGCAGGATCCGCGTGGGGCACCGTCATCGCGCAGACCGGGATGGGGGTCGCGCTCGTCACCGTGCTGCTCGTCAAGGCGCGGGCACGGCACGCCCGGTTGCGCCCACATCCCGCACGGGTCCTCGCGGCCGGGCGAACCGGCATACCCCTGCTGGTCCGCACCCTCGCCCTGCGCGCCACGCTGCTCGTCACGACGTGGGTCGCGGCCTCCCTGGGCGACGTGCCGCTCGCAGCCCACCAGGTGGCGATGACCGTCTGGTCGTTCCTCGCCTTTGCGCTCGACGCGCTCGCGATCGCCGCCCAGGCCATCACGGGCCGAGCGCTCGGCGCCGGCGACCGCGCGGGCGTCCGGCTCGCGATGGGGACGATGGTGCGCTGGGGCGTCTGGGGAGGTCTCGCCCTCGGGCTCGTCATCGCAGCCCTGCACTCGGTCCTGCCGCCGCTCTTCACGCCCGACCCGGCCGTCCAGGAGGCGCTCGGCGCGGCCCTGGTCGTCGTCGGACTCGGCCAGGCCGTGGCCGGCTACGTCTTCGTCCTCGACGGAGTCCTCATCGGCGCCGGCGACGGCCGGTGGCTGGCCGGGGGCCAGGTCGCCACCCTGGTCGCCTACCTCCCGGTCATCCTCGCCGTGCGTGCGGCCGGACCGAGCGGCTCCGCGACCCGAGACGTCGTCGTGCTGTGGGTCGCGTTCACCGCCTTCATGGCGATCCGCGGGGTCGTGCTCGGCTGGCGGGCGCGTCGCGACGACTGGATGGTCATCGGCGCCCGCTGAGGGCCTTGGGCGTATGCCGTCACGTCCCTTTCGCACGGAACATGGGGGTTCGTCCCTGATCGTCCACCACGGACAGCGAGAGGTCTGGGCTAACTGCTACGGCTTTCCCAGTCTCCTTTAAGGTCGGGCGCCCATAGTCGTTTTCGTGAGTTGCTCCTGTGCGACTCGGTGATCTCCTCCCCTGTCGGTCATCGAGTCAAAGGGCACCCGCTCCCGCTGGTCGAGTTCGGCGACGTGACCAGCGGGGGCGGGTTTTCTCGTTTCCGGCCGGGAGCTCACCGCGCCTCGTCGGCGACCTCGACGTCCGAGAGCAGCTCCTGCACCTCGGCCGTGGTGGGCATCGCCGGTGACCCGGCGAGCCGGCCCGCCACGAGGGCCCCGGCCACCGTGGCGAAGTGCAGGATGCGCTCGAGGTCCCAGCCCTCGAGGAGCGCGTGGACGAGCGCCCCACCGAAGGCGTCCCCGGCGCCGAGCCCGTTGACGACCTGCACGGGGAAGGCCGGGACGCTGACCAGCTCGCTCGGCGTCATGGCCAGCGCTCCACGAGACCCCTGGGTGACGACGGCGAGCTCGACGCCCAGGTCGAGCAGCGCCCGCGCCGCGCGTTCCGGGTCGGCGTGGCCGGTGGCGACGGCGCACTCCTCGACGTTGCCGATGGCGACGGTGGTGTGGCGCAACGCCTCGCGGGCCTGGTCGTGGGCTGCGCCGCGGCCGCTCCAGAAGGCAGGCTGGTAGTCGAGGTCGAGCACCGTCAGCGCCGCCCGCCCGCGCTCCTCCCAAGCGGCGAGATGGGCAGCTCGGCTCGGCTCCTGGCTGAGCCCGGTCAGCGTCGACCAGTAGACGCGCGCCTCTCGGATCGCCTGCAGCGGGAGGGATTCCGGGGTGATGAGCAGGTCCGGCGCGGTCGGGTAGCGGTAGGACCAGACCGGGAAGTGGTCGGGCGGGAAGATCTCACAGAAGGTCACCGGCGTGGGCGGGCCACCGGTGATCGTCTGCACGTAGGCGTCGTCGACACCGAGCTGGAGCAGCTGGCGGTGGACGAAGCGTCCGAAGGGGTCGGCGGCCGCAGCGCTGACGAGGGCCGCCCGCCTGCCGTGACGCGCGGCGGCGACGGTGACGTTCGCTGCGCTGCCACCGAGGAACTTCTCGAAGCTGCGCACCTCGTCGAGCGTCACACCGTGCTGGAGCGGGTAGAGGTCGACACCCACCCGACCGATGGCGACGACGTCGTGGACGGTCATGGAGCCTCCCGCAGTTGCCAGGGCCCGGGCAAGTGCCGGGACCTCCACGCTAGCGGTGATCGAGCCCGGCGTTCAGGTCACGGAATGGTCACGGCACTTGACCGCTCCCGTCGCGAGCCGCCATCCTGCTCGTGAGAGCGCTCTCACGGCCGCGTTTCACGCACGGAGAGCGCTCCCACACCCACACTGGGGATGAGACCAAAGGAGCTCTCCATGACATCCCGTTCCACCCGGATCGGCGCACCGACCCTGCGCTCGCGCCATGCCGTTCTCGCCAGCCTCACCGTCGGGCTGATGGCCCTCACCGCCTGCAGCTCCGGCTCCAGCACCGAGGGGGCCGCCACGCAGGCCGGCAGCACCGGCGGTGCGAGCGGGCCCGTCACCCTGACCCTCGCCACCTTCAACCAGTTCGGCTACGAGGAGCTCATCCCCGAGTTCGAGAAGTCGCACCCGAACATCAAGGTGACCCACAAGAAGGCCGCGACCTCAAACGAGGCCCGTGACAACTTCTTCACCCGGCTCTCCGCCGGCAGCGGTATGGCCGACGTCGAGGCCGTCGAGGTCGACTGGCTCCCCGAGATGCTCCAGTACTCCGACAAGTTCAACGACCTCAACTCCGCCGATGTCCAGGGCCGCTGGCTCGACTGGAAGGCCAAGGCCGCCACCGACTCCGACGGCCACCTCATCGGCTACGGCACGGACTCCGGGCCCGAGGCCATCTGCTACCGCAGCGACCTCTTCAAGGCTGCGGGCCTGCCGAGCGACCGCGAGTCGGTCGCCAAGCTCTTCGGCAACACGTGGGAGAGCTACTTCGCCGCCGGCAAGCAGTTCAAGGCCAAGTCCAAGGTCCCGTTCTTCGACAGCATCGGCGCCACCTACCAGGGCATGGTCAACCAGATCCCCGCCGCCTACGAGAACCCGAGCGACGACTCGATCACCGCCACCGACAACGCCCAGGTCAAGAAGGTCTACGACCAGGTCGTCCAGGCCGGCATCACCGACGGCCTGTCCGCCAAGCTGCAGCAGTGGGGCGACGACTGGACGGCCAGCTTCCAGAAGGACGGCTTCGCGACGATGCTCTGCCCCGGCTGGATGGTCGGCGTCATCGAGGGCAACGCCAAGGGCGTCAAGGGCTGGGACGTCGCCAACACCTTCCCGGGCGGCGGCGGCAACTGGGGCGGCTCGTACCTGACCGTGCCGAAGCAGAGCGCCCACCCGAAGGAGGCCCGGGAGCTCGCCGCATGGCTCACCGCCCCCGAGCAGCAGGTCAAGGCCTTCAAGAAGGTCGGCACCTTCCCGAGCCAGAAGCAGGCCCTCGAGAGCCCCGACCTGCTCTCCTTCAAGGTCGCGTCCTTCAATGACGCCCCGACCGGCCAGATCTTCGCCGACCGCGCCAAGGCCGTCACGATGACGCCGTACAAGGGCACCCACTACTTCGCCATCAACGACGCGATGCAGCAGGCGCTGACCCGCGTCGAGCAGGGCACCTCTCCGCAGGACTCGTGGGACAAGTGGGTGGGCGACGTCAAGGCCATCGGCTGACCTGACCGCCGAGCCAGCTGACCCGGGGACGGCCCGGTGCACCCCCACCCCCGCACCGAGCCGTCCCCCCGACCATCGGAACTGCCATGACCGTTCAGTCCCCCACCCGCACGACGCACCCGGACCCCTCCGAGTCCCCGGCGTTCGTGCAGCGCTCGCCGATGCAGCCGCGGTCGAGATGGCGACGGCGCCTGACGAAGCTCGACGAGTCGGGCGCGCCCTACGCGTACGTCTCGCCCTTCTTCATCCTCTTCGGCGTCGTCGGGCTCTTCCCGCTGCTCTACACGGCGTGGGTCTCGCTCCACAAGTGGAGCCTCATCGGCGGCCAGGGCGGCTTCGTCGGCCTCAAGAACTACACCGACGTGCTGGCGCAGCCCTACTTCTGGAACGCCCTCAAGAACACCATCAGCATCTTCCTGCTCTCGAGCGTCCCCCAGGTCATCGCGGCCCTGCTCATCGCGGCCGCCCTCGACAGCGGCCTGCGGGCCCGGACGTTCTGGCGCATGGGCGTGCTGCTGCCCTACGTCGTCGCCCCGGTCGCCGTCGCCCTCATCTTCAGCGACCTCTTCGGTGACAAGTTCGGACTCGTCAACCACCTGCTCGGCCTCGTCGGGGTCGACCCCATCCAGTGGCACAAGGAGGTCCTGCCGAGCCACCTCGCCATCGCCACGATGGTCAACTTCCGGTGGACCGGCTACAACGCCCTGATCTTCCTCGCCGCCATGCAGGCCATCCCGCGCGACTACTACGAGGCGGCGATGATCGACGGCGCCGGACGCGTCCGCACCTTCTTCTCGATCACCGTCCCGCAGCTGCGCGCGACCATCATCTTCGTCGTCATCACCTCGACGATCGGCGGCCTGCAGATCTTCGACGAGCCGCGGATGTACGACCAGTACGGTCTCGGCGGCGCCGACCTGCAGTGGCAGACGCTGACCCTCTACCTCTACCAGCTCGGCTGGACGCAGAAGAACTTCGGCCGCGCGGCCGCGGTCGCCTGGATGCTCTTCCTCATCGTCGTCATCTTCGCGGTCGTCAACTTCCTCGTCACCCGCCGGATCGCCTCGAAGGGACAGCGATGACCGCCCCGACCCTGACCCCCGCCCCCGCCGTGAAGCCTCGACACAGCGCCCGCCTCGTGCGACGCACCCAGGCCAGCCCCACGGCATACGTCTTCCTCGCGGTCGTGCTCGTCGGTTCGGCGTTCCCGCTCTGGTGGTCCTTCGTCATCGGCAGCAAGGACTCGGCCGCCATCGTGCAGGACCCGTACTCGTTCATCCCCGGCGGGCACTTCCTCCAGAACGCCAGCACCGTCGTCACGACGATCCCGTTCTGGAAGGCCCTCGGCAACAGCATCCTCGTCAGCGGCACGGTCTCGGTGCTCGTCGTGCTCTTCTCGGCGATGGCCGGCTTCGCCTTCGCCAAGCTGCGCTTCCGCGGCCGGAACGGCCTGCTCGTCTTCGTCATCGCGACGATGGCCGTGCCGACGCAGCTCGGGATCGTGCCGCTCTTCATCGTCATGAGCAAGCTCGGCTGGATCGGCAGCCTGTGGGCCGTCATCCTGCCGAGCGCGGTCAGCGCCTTCGGGGTCTTCTGGATGACGCAGTACCTCCAGGAGGCGCTTCCCGACGAGCTGATCGAGGCCTCGCGCGTCGACGGCGCGTCCACCCTGCGGACCTTCTGGTCCGTGGCGCTGCCCGCCGCCCGCCCGGGCGCGGCCATGCTCGGGCTGTTCACCTTCATCGCGACGTGGACCAACTTCTTCTGGCCCTTCATCATCCTCGACCCGGGCAACCCGACGCTGCCCGTCGCGCTGCAGCAGCTGCAGGCGGCCTACTTCGTCGACTACTCCCTCGTGCTCAACGGGGTCGTGCTCATGGCACTGCCCCTCATCGTCCTGTTCGTCTTCGCCGGGAAGCAGCTCGTCTCCGGCATCATGCAAGGAGCAGTCAAGGGATGACCGCGCAGACGCGTAGCCCCCAGCCCCTCATCGTCCCTGCCACGGATCTCGTGCTGGCGCAGAGCCGCCCGGTGCCTCAGGACTTCGTCCTCGGTGTCGCGACCGCGGCCTACCAGATCGAGGGGGCCCGTCACGAGGACGGCCGCACCGACTCGATCTGGGACACCTTCAGCCACACCCAGGGTGCCGTCGTCGACGGCGACACGGGCGACGTCGCGTGCGAGCACTACCACCGGTATGCCGCCGACGTGGCCCTCATGAAGTCGCTCGGGATGCAGTCCTACCGCTTCTCGACCTCGTGGGACCGGGTGTGCCCCGACGGCGGACCCGTCAACGCAAAGGGGCTCGACTTCTACGAGCGGCTCGTCGACTCGCTCCTCGACGCAGGGATCGCGCCGTGGCTGACCCTCTACCACTGGGACCTGCCCCAAGCCCTCGAGGACCGGGGCGGCTGGACCTCGCGCGAGACGGTCGACCGCTTCGTCGACTACTCGCTGGCCGTCCACGACCGGCTGGGCGACAAGGTCCGCACCTGGACGACACTCAACGAGCCGTTCTGCGCCGCCTTCCTCGGCTACACGGCCGGCATGCACGCGCCGGGGCGCACGTCACCCGCCGACGGGCTGGCGGCCGCGCACCACCTGCTGCTCGCGCACGGCCGCGTCGTGCAGGAGCTGCGCGCCCGCGACGCGTCCCTCGAGCTGGGCCTGACGCTCAACTTCACCGTGGCCGACCCGCTCGACCCGTCCGACCCGCGCGACGTCGACGCCGCCCGGCGCGTCGACGCGCAGATGAACCGGATCTTCCTCGACCCGGTCTTCCGCGGCGCCTACCCGGCCGACCTCCTCGACGACGTCCGTCACCTGGGACTCGAGGACCACATCATGGACGGTGACCTCGAGGTCATCTCCACCCCCGTCGACGTGCTCGGCGTCAACTACTACAACGGCGAGGCCATCGGCCACGAGCCCCCCGCCGCCTCGCTCTCCGACAGCGTCAACGGCGGCCGGTTCACCCGCTCACCGTTCCCTGCCGCGGACGACTCCTACCGCCACCCGCGCGGCCTGCCCGTCACGGCGATGGACTGGGAGATCCAGCCCGAGGGCCTGACCCGCCTGCTCGTCCGGCTGCACGAGGAGTATGCCGGGCCGGCCGGCGTCGCCCTCCACGTGACCGAGAACGGCGCCGCCTTCGACGACGTCCCCGACGAGGACGGCTTCGTCGACGACCGCGGCCGGACGGCATACGTCCGCGCGCACCTCGGGGCGATCCTCGACGCGGTCGACGCCGGAGTGCCGGTGCGCGGCTACTTCTACTGGTCGCTGCTCGACAACTTCGAATGGGCGTGGGGATACGCCAAGCGCTTCGGTATCGTCCGAGTCGACTACGACACCCAGGTGCGCACCCCCAAGGCGAGCGCACTCGACCTCGCCCGGATCATCGCGACCCGCCGGCTGCCCGCCCCCTGGGCCGAGCCGGACGCCAGCGGTGCCGGCGACGAATCCGCAGGAGAATCGACGACATGAGCGACGGGACGCTGGCCACCCCCGTCGGGCGACCCACCCTGGAGGAGGTCGCCCGGGTGGCCGGCGTGTCCCGGGCCACGGTCTCGCGCGTCATCAACGGCTCGCCGCGGGTCAGCCCGGACGTGCTCGCCGTCGTCGAGAAGGCCATCGCCGAGCTCAACTACGTGCCCAACCGGGCCGCTCGCTCGCTCGTCGCGCGGGCCACGATGTCGATCGCGCTCGTCGTGCCCGAGGACGCGCACCGCTTCTTCGGCGACCCCTACTTCGCCGACGTCGTCCAGGGCATCAGCGACCGGCTCGACGACAGCGACTACGTGCTCAACCTGCAGCTGACCCACCCGAGCAGCCCGTCCGAGAAGACGCGGCGCTACCTGCTCGGGGGCAACGTCGACGGCGCCATCGTCGTCTCGCACCACTCCGGCGACCACTTCCTCGCCTCGCTCAGCAGGTCGCTGCCCGTCGTCTTCGGTGGACGCCCCATCGGTGACGAGGCCAAGGACAGCGACTACTACATCGACGTCGACAACCGGCTGGGCGCCGTCACCGGCACCCAGCACCTCATCGACCGCGGCCGCACGGCGATCGCGACGATCACCGGCCCGCCGGACATGCCGGCCTCGGTCGACCGCGAGCAGGGCTGGCGCGACGCCCTGCGCGCTGCTGGTCTCTCCGACCACCGCGTCGCGCACGGCGACTTCACCGAGGCCGGCGGCATCCGCGCTGCCCTCTCGATCATCGACTCCTACCCGGACGTCGACGCGATCTTCGTCGCGAGCGACCTCATGGCGAGCGGTGCGCTGCTCGCTTTGGAGGAGCGGGGGCTGCGCGTGCCGGGCGAGGTGGCGATCGTCGGCTTCGACAACAGCAAGTACGCCACGCGCGGCAAGGTCGGTCTGACGACCGTGGCCCAGCCGGCCCAGGAGATGGGCGTCGTCATGGCCGACACGCTGCTGCGGCTGCTCGCCGGCGAGACCCCGCCCCGGGTCACCACCCTCGACACCCACCTCGTCGTGCGCGACTCCACCTGAGCCCGTCGGAAACTGAGCACTCGACACTCGCGTGCTCACTTCCCCGCCCGCACCTCGTCGGGCACCGAGCACTCGAAGGGGCCGGGCGTGACGAAGGGCCGGGCTCCGCGTGGTGCGGAGCCCGGCCCTTCGGCCGATCAGACCTCGACGGTCAGGCGGGGACGACCTCGAAGGTGAGGGTCGCCGCGACCTCGGGGTGCAGACGGACGGTCGCCTCGTAGGAGCCGAGCGTCTTGATGGCCTGCTTGACCTCGATCTTGCGCTTGTCGAGCTCCGGGCCACCGGCAGCCTTGACGGCTGCCGCGATGTCACCGTTGCTGACGGCGCCGAAGAGGCGGCCGGACTGGCCGGACTTGGCCGGGACCTTGACCGAGGTTGCCTCGAGCTGGCCCTTGATGCCCTTGGCCTGGTCGAGGTCCTTGATCTCGCGGACCGCGCGACCCTTGGTCAGGGCGTCGACCTGCTTCTGGCCACCCTTGGTCCACGGGGTCGCGAGACCGCGCGGCATCAGGAAGTTGCGGCCGTAGCCGTCCTTGACCTCGACGACGTCACCAGCGGCACCGAGGCCGGAGACCTCGTGCGTGAGAATGAGCTTCATGGTGTTCTCCTCGTTCCCGAACTAGCTCAGCGAGCCGAGCTCGAGTAGGGCAGCAGGGCCATCTCACGGGCGTTCTTGACGGCCGTGGCGATGAGGCGCTGCTCCTGGACGGACACACCGGTCACGCGACGCGCGCGGATCTTGCCGCGGTCGGAGATGAACTTGCGCAGGAGCGCAGTGTCCTTGTAGTCGATGTTCTCGACCTTCGCCGCCTTCAGCGGGTTGGCCTTCTTCTTGGGCTTGCGCACAACGGGCTTTGCCATCGTGGTGCTCTCCTTCTTGATGAGAGCCCGGGGTTTGGTGCCCCGGGATGGGTTTAAGAACTACGTGGGTATGCCGTCCGGCTCACTTCACCGAACGACGGTGCTGACCTGCTCGAGCTCGATCAGGAAGCGCGATCAGAAGGGGGGCTCGTCGTAGCTGGGGGCTGCGCCCCAACCGCCACCCTGCTGGCCGCCACCCTGCTGACCGCCACCGGAGGACTGGTTGTTCCAGCCACCCTGCTGGCCGCCACTCGCAGCCGGGGCCGCCTGGCCACCGGCGGAACCGCCGGTCGCCCACGGGTCCTCGGCCTGGCCGCCGGAGCCACCGCTCCAGCCGCCGCCCTGGCCGCCCTGGCCGCCGCCGAAGCCGCCACCGCCGCCGCCGCGCTGGGTCTTGTTGACCTTCGCGGTGGCACTGCGCAGGGACGGGCCGATCTCGTCGACGTCCATCTCCACGACGGTGCGCTTCTCGCCTTCCTTGGTCTCGTAGGAACGAGACTTCAGCCGGCCGGACACGATCACGCGCATGCCCCGCTGGCACGACTCCGCGACGTTCTCCGCCGCGTCGCGCCACACCGAGCAGCGCATGAACAGCGTCTCGCCGTCCTTCCACTCATTGCTCTGGCGGTCGAACTGCCGCGGCGTCGAGGCCACGGTGAAGTTCGCGACCGCAGCCCCGGACGGCGTGAAACGCAGCTCCGGGTCGGCGGTCAGGTTGCCGATGATCGTGATGACGGTGTCGCCTGCCATGCGTGGGCTCCGTTCAGTCCTTCGTCGGGTGATCGAGCGGGTTCAGTGACTGTCGCTGAATCAGGCGCCGGGGCGCAGCAGCTTGGTGCGCATGATCGACTCGCTGAGGTTCAGCTGGCGATCGAGCTCCTGGGCGGTGGCCGGCTCCGCCGTCATGGTGACGACGACGTAGATGCCCTCGGACTTCTTCTTGATGTCGTAGGCGAGACGGCGACGGCCCCAGATGTCGACGTTGTCGACGGTGCCCCCGTCGTTCTTCACGACGGTGAGGAACTTGTCCATCGTCTTGTCGACGGTGCGCTCTTCGGTCTCCGGGTCGAGGATGACCATGAGTTCGTACTGACGCATGCTTCTAACCCACCTCCTCTGGTCTCGGCGGTCACGAGTCTCTCTCGTGACAGGAGGGTTGCATTCGTCCCACCGCGGGCACGGGGCCCGGCCTGATCTTCCAGCCGGGTTCAGCCTCGCAGACCGCGCCGACATCGATCGGTTTGATCCACAGGCCACCGGGCACACGGCGAACTGGGCAAGACTACCGGGCCGGACGGCATACCCCGAAATCGGCGCAGCCCGCGGCCCCTGCGCCCAGGAGAACGCTCGGGAGAACGCTCAGGAGAAGCGGACGATGAGCCGATCCGGCGCGCCGGTCATCGGCCCGGCGAGGTCGTCGGTCTCGGACGTCCCGCGACCCCACCGACCCCGCGCCCGCAGCCACACCACGGCCACCAGCCACAGCACGGCCACGACGCGCAGCATCGAGAAGAACGCATACCACGGCGCCGGCAGCCCACGGTCCGGCACGGTCGTCGCGGCGATCGTGAGCCACACGGCGACGAAGTTGAGTGCCTCGGCGCCGGCCCAGATGAGGTGGTCACGCCACTGCAGGGCGCACCACGCGACGAGCGGCACCAGCCACAGGGAGCTCTGGACCGTGAACGACTTGCCCGTGACGAGGACGATCCCGACCATGACGAGCGACACCTCGGCGATGGTGGGTCGCCGCGCGGACGACAGCGCGAGCACGGCTCCGACCACGAGCGCGAGGAGCCAACCGACGACCGCGAGCGTCGTCACGGCCCCCTCGGGAAGGGGGTGGCCGGCGAGCTGCGGCAGGAGCCACGGCGAGCCGTAGCCCGCGCCCGAGGACGCCCACCCCTGGTAGGGCGAGGCGGCCGCTCCGCGGTTGAGCAGCCACAGCCCCGAGAGCAGGGCGCCGAACGTCAGCAGGGCATAGCCGACGACGCGACCCATCTCGCGCAGCCGCCCGGACCGCACGCAGAGCAGCGCGATGGCCACGAGGACCAGCACGGGATACGACCGGGCCCCGATGGCGAGCCCGAGCAGCACCCCGGCGAGCGTCGGGTTGCGCCGCGACCACGCCCACATGCCGGCGCTCGCGAGCGCCACCCCCAGCAGGTCGGCGGAGATGAAGCCGGCGAGCACCACGACGGGTGACAGCGCGACGTGCGCGGCCGAGAAGGGCCGGGCGGCGGACGACGCGACGAGCCAGACGACGGCGAGCAGCAGGAGCGTCAGCAACACCGACCACAGCGCGAAGTACCAGACCGCGCGCGTCGCCAGCGACCCGTTGTCCGGCGTGAGGCTCGCGACGGCGGTGAGCACCAGCCCGGTCAGGGGCGGCTGACCGGTGACCGGCGCGCCGTCGCCACCCTGGAGGTAGGCGGCGATTCCGGCCTTGACGTTGGCGTCACGGTAGGCGGTGGGCAGGTCGGCGTAGCACGCGCTCCAGAACTGGGTGTCGCCGCTGAAGCCGGTGCGCAGGCACGGCACGCGGAGCAGGACGGCGAGCCCGGCGGTGACGGCTGTCAGGGCCGACAGGAGTGCGGCCGTGAGCAGCCACGGAAGCTCGTGCGCCGCGGCATACCGCCCACGGGGGCCCCCGATGACCTCGGAGGCCGCCCGCACGACGGGGTCGTCGACCTGCTCGGTCACCGAGGCACCAGCCCCGTCAGGCCGTGACGCCCCCGACCGCACCGCCGGCTCAAGGAGTGTTGCCCTGGCTCGACCGCTGCCCCAGCGGCACCGTCAGGGTCGGCGTGGACGTCGCCGTCCGGGTCCTGGTCCTCGTCGGCGCCTGCGTCGTCGTCGGGACCTGCGTGGTCGTCGGCGCCTGCGTGGTCGTCGTGGACGGCGCCTGCGTGGTGGTCGTCGTCGGCGCCTGCGTCGTCGTCGTGGTCGGCGGCGGGGTGAAGGTCGTCGTCGGCGTGGGGATCTTGTCGTCGCCGACGCCTGCCCGCGCCGGGAAGTCCTGAACCTCCATCCCCTGGAGGGCGACCTTCATGAAGTCGTAGAAGACGTCGGCGGGGACCGTGCCACCCGTGAGGTTGGTGTCCTCGGAGCTCGTGAGGGTCTGCGGGTTGCCTTGCGCGTCGGGCTTGTACATGCCGATCGACACCGCCAGCTGCGGGACGAAGCCGGAGAACCAGATCGACTTCGCGTAGGACGACGTGCCCGTCTTGCCGGCGACCGGACGGCCGAGCCGCTGCAGCTTCGTCGCCGTGCCCCCGGTCTTGACGGTGTAGGTCATCGCGTCGGTGACGTCGGCGGTGACGTCCTTGTCGAACGCCCGCTTGGTCTGGGCCTTGGCCTCGAAGCTGAAGTCGCTCGTCGTCGAGGTGACCTTCTTGACGAAGTACGGCTTGGCGCGCACGCCCTGCGAGGCGATCGTCGAGTAGGCCGTGGCCATGTCGATGACGTGGGGCGAGGCGGTGCCGAGGACGTTGGTCAGCGTCGCGTCGAGCCCCGGCGTCTTCTCCGGGATGCCGGCGTCGATGGCCGCCTGCCGGGTCAGCTCCGGCCCGATCGTGTTGTTGAGGTTGACGAAGGCGGTGTTGATCGAGCGACCGACCATCCGGCGCATGTCGACCATGCCGTACGAGCGGCCGCCGAAGTTGGTGATCGTCGTGCCGGCGATGTCCTGGGGCTGGTCGCCGTCGAACTTCGTCTTCGTCGAGACGCCGCTGCGCACCGCGGCGAGCACGGCGAACGGCTTGAAGTTCGAGGCGCCCTGCATGATCGCCTGGGTCGAGGTGTTGAACTGCGACTTCGAGTAGTCCGCGCCGCCGTACATCGCGATGACCGCGCCGTCACCGGGTCGCACCGCGACGAGGCCGCCCTGCACCTGCTTGGGCAGGTTCGACTGCATCGCCGTGATCGCGGCGTCCTGGGACTTCTTGTCGATCGTCGTGACGATGCGCAGGCCGCCCTTGTCGATGTCCTGCTCGGACAGGCCGGTCGAGAGCAGCTCGTTCTTGACCTGCGCCGTGATGAAGCCGTTGGGACCGGACGAGAACTTGTTGCCCTTGTACGGCAGGATCTTCGGCAGCGCGGCGTACTTGGCCCGGTCCGCGGCGCTGAGCCAGCCCTCCTGCACCATGCCGTCGAGGACGTATGCGTAGCGCTTGGTGAGGTTGGCTTCGGCGGCCGGGCCCTGGGCGGGGTCGTAGAGCGTCGGGGCGTTGAGGACCGACGCGAGCACCGCGCCCTCACCGACGGTGAGCTGGGAGACGTCCTTGCCGAAGTACGCCTTCGCCGCGCTCTGGATGCCGTAGGCGCCGCGGCCGTAGTAGATGGTGTTGAGGTACTTCTCGAGGATCTCGGACTTGGAGAGCTGGCCGTCGATCTTGACGGCGATGAGGATCTCCTTGGCCTTGCGGGAGATGGTCCGGTCCTGCGTGAGGAAGTAGTTCTTGACGTACTGCTGGGTGATGGTGGAGCCGCCGACCTGGGTCTCGCCGGTGACGCTCGTCTTGACGGCGCGCAGGATGCCGCCGACCGAGATGCCGTTGTTCTGGTAGAAGGTCCGGTCCTCGGCCGCGATGTGCGCGTCCTGGACGAACTTCGGCACCTTGCTGAGCGGCACGGACTCGCGGTTGCCGTCCTGAACGGCGATGCGGTCGAGCTCGGTCTTGCCGTCGCTGTAGTAGACGATCGAGACCTGCTTGTTGGCGAGC
The DNA here is from genome assembly GCF_056398545.1 of Terrabacter sp. 01T434. Taxonomy (NCBI): domain Bacteria; kingdom Bacillati; phylum Actinomycetota; class Actinomycetes; order Micrococcales; family Intrasporangiaceae; genus Terrabacter; species Terrabacter sp. 01T434. Next base: position 43,894 of record NZ_JBFTPP010000012.1, on the reverse strand, counting down.
TGGTTCGGCTGCGGGATGGCGGTCCGGTTGTAGGCGATGACCACGCCGATGACACCGACCACGAGCAGGACGCCAGCGGCGATCGAGCCCCACTTGAGGGTGCCGATCGCCCACTTCTTCCAGCCGGTGCGGCTCTTGTCGCGCCTGCTCTGCGTCACAACCTGCTCCATTCACTGATCAGGCCCGAGAACCGTCCCGAGCCGCCACTCAGTATGACCCGACCTGCACCGGGACGACGAAACCGGCGAGGCGCTTCACACGAGCGGCACAACCACCCCACAGGCTCGCTTCACATACCCCCGCATGACGTGCAACCTTTCTCCCGGGCCAGCCGGTCCTGCAGGGTGTGACGACCGTGACGACTGTGACGAGCGCCGACGCCGGGGCGAGCAGCTCCTCGACCGGGCCGCTGACAGGGGGACCAGCCGTGGACCGAGGGTCCTTCGACGACTTCGTGGCGACGCGCTCCACGAGACTGCTGCGGACGGCATACCTGCTGACGCACGACCGCGCCCTGGCGGAGGACCTCGTGCAGACCTCGCTCGCCAAGGCGTGGTTCGCCTGGGCGCGCATCGAGGGCCAGCCCGACGCCTACGTCCGTCGGGTCATGGTCAACACGTACTCGAGCTGGTGGCGGCGGCGCTGGAACGGTGAGGAGGCGACGGCCGAGCTCCCCGAGCGTGGCGTGGGCTCCGGCCCCCGTCCCGCCGACGACGTACGCGTGGACGACCGCACCGACCTCTGGCGGGCGCTCGCGCGCCTGCCGAGACGCCAGCGGGCCGTCGTCGTGCTCCGGTTCTACGAGGACCTCTCCGAGGTCGAGACCGCCGAGATCATGCAGTGCTCGGTCGGCACCGTGAAGAGCCAGGCGAGCCGCGCCCTCGCCAAGCTCCGCATCGACCCCACCCTGGCGCCGAACTCCGACGAGGAGCGTGTCCGATGAACCTCACCGACCTGCGCGACGAGCTGACCACCCACGCCGACGACCTCGGCACGGCCACCGACCTCCGGGCCGGCGTCGCCGCGAAGGTCACGCAGACGAAGCGCCGCCGCGCGGTGGCGGTCGGTGCCGGCGCCACCCTCGCGGTTGCCGCGCTGGCCGTCGGGGTCGTGACGTCGCTCGGCCGGCCCAGCCCGACCGTTCCCGCCGGCACGCCGTCGAGCACGGCCCCGATGATCGGCGCCGACGGCCTGCCGTACCGCGCCGTTCCGGACGCCCACGGCGACATCATCAAGGACGGCTTCCGCCTTCGGGCGCACTCGGCCGACAGCCTGCTGGCAGGCGGCGCCATCGGCGACGTCGGGCAGCGCTCGCTCGACGTCGACTGGAACCCGACGACGAAGAAGATCTCGCTCACCGTCGAGTGCTACGGCCCCACGACCTCGCCCACAGCAACCCGAGACCTCATGGTGCGGGCCCGGGTCGGCGCCCTGGAGGGCTACGTCTCGATGTCCTGCTCGGCGACGGCACCGGGCGGCGACCTGCCCGTCGGCGGTCTCGAGCTGGGTCCGTCCGGCCAGGGGTCCGCCGACGTCACGGTGGGCAGCCCGGCCACCCTCCACGTCGACCTCGTCGACAGGCAGAACCGTCCGGTGTCGCGACCCGGGGTGCGACTCGTCGCCGCCGTCTACGAGCTGGGTCCGCAGACCGAGGTCCGCGACGCGGCGCAGCAGGTGGTCGGCCTCGTCCCGGACGCGCTCGAGCACCAGGGCTACACGTACCGGCTACTGGCGCTCACGGCCGGACCACTCACCGATGTCGCTCGCCGGAAGGTCGAGCTCGAGGCACCGTCGAGCGGCCCCTACCTCGTCACCTACGGCACCGTCGGCACCGGCTCCCTCCGGGCGAACCCGGGCTACTACACGCTCGACGGCCTCACCGGCCAGGCCTCACAGGTCCAGGAGGGTGGCAGGGAGACCGTGCCCCAGTCCGCGGGTCGGGGGCAGTGGCTCACGGTGCAGCTCGGCGAGGGATCCCCGAACTCGACCGGCACGGCCTACATCGCCACCTACGTCCTCGCGCCCTGACGATCGAAAGAGCAATCCGTACCCACGCTGCGCGACCGCGCGGTCACACACGACGGACGGATTGCTCTTTCGATCGCACTTTGACTGGCGATGTATCGCAGCGATATATCTGCCTGTATGGTGAAGGCGTGCCGTCATCCCCACGTCCTCAGAGCCGCCGTGCCGCGCTGCTCGAGTTCGCGGTCCTCGGCCTGCTCCATGACGGTCCCCTGCACGGCTACGAGCTGCGCAAGCGGCTGACCACCGCGCTCGGCATCTTCCGCGCCCTGTCCTACGGCTCGCTCTACCCGGCTCTGCGTCAGCTGCTCGACTCGGGCTGGATCCACGAGACCAGCGAGGCGGCGACCGGGACGAGCAAGCGTCCCCGGATCACCTACGAGCTGACCGCGGACGGCAAGGAGCACTTCCAGGACCTCGTCGCGGCCAGCGGCCCGGACGCCTGGGACGACGACGACTTCGACGTCCGCTTCGCCTTCTTCTCCCGCACCGAGGCCCAGGTCCGGCTGCGGATCCTCGAAGGCCGTCGCTCCCGCCTCGAGGAGCGTCTCGCCAACATCCGCGACGCCTCCCAGGCGCGCCGCGAGCGCATGGACAGCTACACCCTGGCGCTGCAGCAGCACGGCGAGGAGCGCGCCGAGCGCGAGGTCCGCTGGCTCGAGGAGCTCATCGTCGCCGAACGCCGCGCGGCCCTCGACCCGGGCCCAGCGGCATACGACACCACCGACATCACCACCCCCCAGAGCACGACCACCAACAACAAGGAGTGATCCATGGGATCCGTACGCGTCGCCATCGTCGGCGTCGGCAACTGCGCGAGCTCGCTCGTGCAGGGCGTCGAGTACTACAAGGACGCCGACCCGACCACCGGTGTCCCCGGCCTCATGCACGTCAAGTTCGGCGACTACCACGTCTCTGACGTCGAGTTCGTCGCCGCGTTCGACGTCGACGACAAGAAGGTCGGCAAGGACCTGTCCGAGGCCATCAACGCCTCGGAGAACAACACCATCAAGATCGCCGACGTCCCCACCACGGGTGTCGAGGTCCAGCGCGGCCACACGCTCGACGGCCTCGGCAAGTACTACAAGCTGACGATCGACGAGTCGTCCGCCGAGCCGGTCGACGTCGTGCAGGTGCTCAAGGACCGCAAGGTCGACGTCCTCGTCTCCTACCTCCCGGTGGGCTCCGAGCAGGCCGACAAGTTCTACGCGCAGTGCGCCATCGACGCGAAGGTCGCCTTCGTCAATGCGCTCCCGGTCTTCATCGCCTCCGACCCCGAGTGGGCCGCGAAGTTCGAGGCCGCCGGCGTGCCGATCATCGGTGACGACATCAAGAGCCAGGTCGGCGCGACCATCACGCACCGCGTCATGGCCAAGCTCTTCGAGGACCGCGGCGTCGCGCTCGACCGGACGTACCAGCTCAACGTCGGCGGCAACATGGACTTCAAGAACATGCTCGAGCGCGAGCGTCTCGAGTCCAAGAAGGTCTCCAAGACCCAGGCCGTGACGTCCAACCTGACCGGCTCGCTCTCGGGCCTCGTCGACAGCAAGAACGTCCACATCGGCCCGTCCGACTACGTCGCGTGGCTCGACGACCGCAAGTGGGCCTACGTGCGCCTCGAGGGTCGCGCCTTCGGTGACGTGCCGCTGAACCTGGAGTACAAGCTCGAGGTCTGGGACTCCCCCAACTCGGCCGGCATCATCATCGACGCCATCCGCGCGGCGAAGATCGCCAAGGACCGTGGCATCGGCGGCGCCCTGCTGTCCGCCTCGTCCTACCTCATGAAGTCCCCGCCGGAGCAGCGTCCCGACGACCTCGGCCGTGCCAAGCTCGAGGCGTTCATCGCGGGCACCGAGGCGCGCTGACCCCAGCGAACATCCCCGGGTCGAGGTGACAGCCGACCCACCGCGGTCGCCGATCACCTCGACCCGAGCACGTATGCCGTGAGGCCCCCTCCCAGCGGGAGGGGGCCTCACGTGCGTGTGGCGTTCGCGGCCTACTTCAGGACCGAGCCGGTGAGCTTGCCCGACGTTGCCGCGAGGATGCAGACGGCGTGCCGGTCGAGGCGCCACGCGAGCGCCGTGTCGGGGTAGACGAAGCTCAGGTCGGCGTCCGTCACGTTGTCGCGGAGCCGCGGCTCGACCGCGTCGCTGCAGGCCCGTCCGGCGAGATCGGCGGCCTGCTTGTCTCCGGGGAAGGCTCCTTCGCGGAGCTCGACGATCGCGGCAACCTGGGCCTCGTGCGCTCCGCTGCAGGCGCGGGAGGTCACCGCGTCGACCGCGGCGTCCGGAGTGGCCGGCACGCCGTCGAAGCAGTCTCCCGCCTTGAGGTCCTGGAGGAACACCGACTGAGCCGGAGCGACCTGCCCGGAGGCGTCACGCTCCGGCCCGCCGGCGAAGATGCCGATGGCGAGCAGCGCAGCCCAGGCGAGCACGCCGAGCGCGCCCAGGACGATGCCGGTGATGGCCATGCCCCGACCTCGCTGGAAGCCGCCTCGCAGCTGGTTGAGGGCGACGACGCCGAAGACGACGGCGAGCACGCCGACCAGGGGAACGAAGGCGGCGAGACCGCAGCACAGGGCAGCGATGGCGAGTCCGTTGCGCCCTCCAGGCGCCGGCACCAGCTGACCGCTCTGACCGGGCGTCGCCGTCACGGGTGGGACCAGCGGCGGGCCGCTGGGAGGAGGGAGCTCTGTGGTCACGCCGGGTGGTCCTCGTCGACCGCCACGACCGTGATGGTGGCTGGGGCATTGGGCTGGAGCGGCTGCGGCGTGATGTCGACCGCGAGCCGCGCCCCGACCGCCTCGGCGACCCAGTACGCCGGGCCCGTCCGGCGGGGGCGCATCGGCCGCCACGGGTTGCCCGTGCGCTCGAGGCCACCGCCAAGCATGTCGAACACCGCTTGCGGGGGCACGTCGATGTTGAGCCGGGACCGAACGGCCGTGACGACGTCGTTCGACAGTGCGGCGTACTCGCGGTCGTCGATCTTCCGGGTGCGCAGGTCGTCCCAGACCAGCACCGCACCCCAGAGGAGGAAGAAGATGAAACCGATGTTGCCGACGACGCTGCTCTTCACCATCCCGATGACACCCAGCACGACGATGGTCGCCACACCGCCCCACACCAGGAGCTGGTAGCGACGCTCGCGACCCGGGTCGAGGCGCGCCAGGTCGGGGACGTGGACCTCGACGGTGCCCAGCACCCGACCTCGCGGCCGGCGGTGCTCCGCCAGCCGCAGGGCCGAGACGGAGGTGACGCCGTTGCCGAGCGGGGCTCCCTCGATGGTGAGCTCCGACCCGATCGCCAGGTCGAGACCCTCGACCTGGTCCGCGCGGGTGGCCGAGAGGAACACCTGGGCGGCGTCCGTGTGCGGGTCGTCGTCGGTCTGCACCCAGAAGATGATCCCGCGGTCGTCGTCCAGCACGGTCTGCTCCGGGCGGCTCGCGACGATGCCGTGGAAGGTCTGGGGGGCGGTCACGGTGCTCCTGCTCGGGTCGGGGCAAAGCGGGGCTCAGCCGCCCCGCGCAGGAGCATGACAGGTCATTCCCTGATTGGGGTCCAAATGGGGCAAAGAGGATGAACTATCAATGCGGGCGCCCGACATCGGCCCGCGTCGCCCGCGTCAGCCCGGCGACGGCATACGCGACGGAGTCTCATGACCCTCGCGACCCTCGGGGCCCGCGTCGGCGCCCGTGTCGGGGCCCGCACTGTGCCGCCGCTTCTGCCAGATGACGAGCGCCACGACCACGACCACCGCGACGACGACGGCAGCACCCCGTCCGAGCCACGTCTCGACGCGGGCGTACGACTGTCCGGCGAGGTAGCCGGCGGTGACCACGACACTCCCCCAGGCGATACCGCCGGCCGCGTTCCAGGCCAGGAAGGTCGGGTAGTGCATCTTGGACATCCCGGCGAGCGCCGGCATCACGGCGCGCAGGAAGGCCGTCCAGCGCGACAGGAACACTGCGGTGCCACCTTTCCGACCGAGGAAGTCCTGCGCACGGTCGATGCGGTCCCGGTGCCGGTCGAAGGCACTGAGCCCCACGACCCGGCCGCCGAGATGGCGACCGACCTCGAAGCCGACGCTGTCGCCGACGATGGCCGCGACCACGACCACGACGAGGACCGCCGCGAACGGCACGTGTCCCAGCGAGGCCGCGACCCCGCCGAGGATCGCGACCGTCTCACCCGGCACGACGAAGCCGACGAAGAGCGCATCCTCGACGAAGACGACCCCGCCGACGACGAGGAGCACGAGCCAGACCGGTGCATGGAGGACCTGGGTGGTGATCGTGTCGAGCAGAGCGCTCACGTCGGACTCCTCGGGGTGGCGACAGGGTTCGAGGAAGTCTTGGCGGCTTGACTGGGTGCCCGCTGAGTGCGCGTCACAACATTTGGACACCCATAACGCGGTGCATGGTCTTGTGGTCACAATGAGTCGCAGACCGGGGCGCGCCGTGCGCCCGACCGCGAGAGGACGAGCCAATGGCAACACCGCGACTGGGCGAGATCGCCCCCGACTTCGAGGCCACGACCACCGAGGGCCCGATCCGCTTCCACGACTGGAAGGACGCCAGCTGGGCCGTCCTCTTCAGCCACCCGGCCGACTTCACGCCGGTCTGCACCACCGAGCTCGGCCGCGTGGCCGCCCTCGAGGACGAGTGGGCCCGGCGCGGCGTCAAGGTGTTGGCGGTGTCGGTCGACCCGATCGAGCAGCACGAGGAGTGGAAGGGCGACATCGAGGAGGTCGGCGGCGCCAAGGTCGGCTACCCGATCATCGCCGACGACTCCCGCCAGGTCTCCGAGCTCTACGACATGATCCACCCCGGCGAGGGCGACACCTCCGGAGTCCGCTCCGTCTTCGTCATCGACCCGGCCAACAAGGTCCGCCTGTCGCTGACCTACCCAAAGAGCGTCGGCCGCAACTTCGACGAGATCCTTCGCGCCGTCGACGCGCTCCAGCTCACCGACAGCGGCCCGTTCTCCACACCGGCCGACTGGCGCGAGGGCCAGAAGGTGATCGTCGCCCCGACTGTCTCGACCGCCGACGCCCGCGAGCGATTCGGCGCCGATGCCGTCGACGAGGTCAAGCCCTACCTGCGGTTCACGACGGCCCCGGCCTGACGCGTTTCGTCACAGGGCAGGGCCCGCACCTCGGCGAGGTACGGGCCCTGCCGCTGCAACGGGAACTCTCAGGCGCCGAGGAGCCGTTCCAGCTCCGCGAGGAAGGCGTCGACGTCGGCCTCCGTCGTGTCCCAGGAGCACATCCAGCGCACCTCGCCGGTGGCCGGGTCCCAGTCGTAGAACCGGAACCGCTCGCGCAGCGCGTTCGCGACGTCTCGGTCGAGCACCGCGAAGACGGCGTTGGCCTGCACCGGGCGCTGGACCGTGACGCCGGCAAGCGGCTCGACGCCCGCCGCGAGGCGGGTCGCCATCGCGTTGGCGTGCGTGGCCGAGCGCAGCCACAGGTCGGTGCCGTAGAGCGCGATGAGCTGTGCCGACACGAAGCGCATCTTGGAGGCCAGCTGCATCGACAGCTTGCGCACGTGGACGAGCCCGAGGGACGGGTCGGCGGCCAGCTCGGGGTTCACCACGACGACCGCCTCGGCCGCGAGAGCGCCGTTCTTGGTGCCGCCGAGGCTCACGACGTCGACGCCGGCCTCGCCGGTGAAGGCGGACAGGTCGGTGCCGAGGGTCGCGGCGGCGTTGGAGATGCGGGCGCCGTCGAGGTGGACCCGCATGCCCAGCGAGTGCGCATGGTCGCTGATGGCGCGCACCTCCTCGGGCGTGTAGCAGGTGCCGAGCTCGGTGGTCTGCGTGATCGACACGACGAGCGGCTGCGCGCGGTGCTCGTCGCCGAAGCCCCAGGCCTGCCGGTCGACGAGCTCCGGCGTGAGCTTGCCGTCCGGCGTCGGCACGGTGAGCAGCTTGATGCTGCCCATCCGCTCCGGCGCCCCGCCCTCGTCGGTGTTGATGTGGGCCGTCTCGGCGCAGACGACGGCGCCCCAGCGCGGCAGGAGCGCCTGGAGGGCCACGACGTTGGCGCCGGTGCCGTTGAAGACCGGCCACGTCACGGCGCCGGCGCCGACGTGTCCGGCGACGACCTCCTGCAGCCGCGTCGTGTAGGCGTCCTCGCCGTACGCGATCTCGTGGCCGCCGTTGGCCTCGGCGAGCGCGGCGAGCACCTCGGGGTGCAGGCCGGCGTAGTTGTCGGACGCGAAGCCGCGGCGCTCGGGGTCGTGCAGGGTCGTCACGGGAGTCCTCACTCGGTCAGTCGGTCGGTCAGGTCGGCCTGGGCGGTGACCCAGCGGACGGATTGCTCTTTCGATCGAGCTCCGGGCGCCTACGGGGCGGACGAAGTGCTCTTTCGATTGCGTCAGAGGTCGACGCGCGCGCCGTTGAGGGCTGAGGGATCCCCGTCGAGCAGCCCGGTGAGCCACTCGGCGATCGCCGCCGGGCTGGTCGCCGTGCGACCCGTCCCGATCCACCTCACCACACCGATGACCGCGGCCGAGCCCGGGGTCGCCCCGTCGGACCCGAAGGAGTCCGCGAGGGCGCCGAGCCACGTCTCGGCCGCTGCCTTCGCGCTGGCGTATGCCGCGTTGCCGGCCGTGGGTGCCTGTGCGGCAGCCGCGCTCACGATCGCCACGCGCCCTCGCCCGGAGGCGAGCAGGTGGTCGTGCAGCGCGAGGGTCGTGTGCCGGAGCGTGTCGACGAGGTTGCCCGAGAGCCAGCGCCAGTCGTCGTCGGTCGAGTCGGTGAAACGGTCACCGCCGCGCCAGCCACCGACGAGGTGGAAGAGCGCGTCGACGTGCCCGTGGTCCGCCACGACGTCGCGGGCGAGGGCCTCGACAGCATCGCCGTCGAGCAGGTCGCAGACGCGCGTGTCGAGACGGCCGCCGGCGTCGTCACCGAGCGCACCGTCCAGCTCGGCGCGGAGCGACTCGAGCGAGGCGGCGTCGCGGCCGACCGCCACCACCTGCTCACCGCGGGCGAGCACGGCGGCGCAGGTCGCGCGCCCGGTCGCTCCGGTGGCGCCGGTCACGACGACGACCCGCACGGACGGCGCAACCGAGCCGACCGAGCCGACCGAGCCGGTCGCGGTCACGCGCTCGCCCCGGTGATCCCGGCCGTCGACTCGATGATGCCCTTCATCTTCTTGGACAGGGCCTCGTAGAACATCGAGAGCGGGAACTCGTCGGGCAGCACCGCGTCGGTGAGCCCCTTGGGCGGGCCGTCGAGAGGCAGTGCGGTCAGGTCGCCGTCGCGGTGCCGGGCCCACGCCGACACCGGGTGCGGCGTCAGCACGGACGCGACGAGGTCGTAGGCCGCCAGCCAGTGCGCGGTCTTGGGACGGTCGATCGAGCGCCAGTAGAGGTCCTCGACCTTCCGGCCCAGCTCGAGCACCGGCTCCGCCACGCGGTCCCACTCGATCGTGAGGCGGTTGTCGGTCCAGTGCAGTACGCCCTGCTGGTGCAGCCAGGCGAAGAGGAGCTGTCCGCCCAGGCCGTCGTAGTTGCGGGTGCGGTCACCGGTGATGGCGAAGCGGAAGATGCGGTCGAAGAGGACGGCATACTGCACCGACCGCGCGTAGGGGTGGCCCTGCTCTTCGAGCGTGACGGCCTCACGGAACGCCGTGAGGTCGCAGCGCAGCTCCTCGAGCGAGTAGAGGAAGTACGGCATCCGCTGCTTGATCATGAACGGGTCGAAGGGCAGGTCCCCGTGCATGTGGGTGCGGTCGTGGATGAGGTCCCACATGACGAAGGCACGCTCGGCGAGGTCCTGGTCCGCGATGAGGCGCGCGGCGTCCGGCGGCAGGGACAGGCGCGTCACGGCGGCCGCCTCGGACACGACGCGACGGAACCGGGCCGCCTCACGGTCGGCGAAGATGCCGCCCCACGTGAAGGCCGGGACCTCGCGCATCGCGACGGTCTCGGGGAAGAGCACGGCGGAGTTCGTGTCGTAGCCCGCGGTGAAGTCGAGGAAGCGGATCGGCAGGAAGAGCTTGTTGGAGTAGTCGCCGCCCTCGAGCTCGGCGACGAAGTCGGGCCAGATCACCTCGAGCAGGACGGCCTCGACCTGGCGGTCCGGGTTGCCGTTCTGGGTGTACATCGGGAAGACGACGAGATGGGGGAGTCCGTCGACCCGGTGCTGTGCCGGCGCGAACGCGACGAGGGAGTCGTAGAAGTCCGGCACGTCGAACCCGCCGTCGGCCCAGCGACCGAAGTCCTTGACGAGGGCTTCGAGGTAGTCGGCGTCGTGCGGCAGCTGCGGCGCGAGGGCCTCGATGCCGGCGACGACGCGGCCGACGTGGCCTGCGGCGGCCTCGTGGTGGGCGGAGTCCGGCACGGACCCGTCGGCCACCTGCAGAGACCGGAGGTCGGTGACGGCGGACTTGAGCCCGGCCCAGGCCTCGGAGCGGACGAGCGGGTGGGTGGCGCCGTCAACGGGGCGCACCCGACGCGGCGCGACGAAGCAGACGGCGTTGTGCACGAGCTCGGCGAACGACTGCTCCCCGGCGGCCGAGGCCGCATCCGGGACGACGGTCAGCACGGCGACACGACCGGCACGACCCGCACGACCGGCACGACCCGCCTCGGTCGTCGTGGTGGCGGCCACCGGCACTCCGCCGGCGGCGAGCAGCGGACGGGCCGGGGCCTGCACGACCAGCGAGCCGGAGGCACGGAGGGCGCCGAGGTCGACGCGCGCCAGCAGGTCCTCGCCGATCTCCGTGTCGCGCTCGACGCGGACGGCAGGCCGGAGGGTTCCGGTCGCGGTGTCCTCACCAGCGGTTACACCGGACAGGGCGCTCGCCGGGGCACCGAGGACGACGACGCCCCGGCCGTGGGCCAGCGCGTCACCTACCTCGTCGTCCGCGGCCGAGGAGGCATCGACGACGAGGACGTCGGCCTCCTGGGCGGGGTTGGGCACGCAACCGCGTCGGGTCAGCGCGTCGGCGAGGTCGGGCCGGTCGGCGACGACGGTCACGAGGGGAAACAGGCTCACGAGGGGCCTCCTGTCCGGAGATACTTCTGCATTGCTGCCTTGCTGATGAAGAATCTACGGGTCGACGGCGTACCAACGCCAATTCGTCTCGCCGGCACGTGACATGACGCACATCTGGGCATCTCCGGTCGACGAGCCGGGCACACGAAAGGGCGGCCGCTCCTCCCCTGAGAGAGCGACCACTCTTCGCGCTACGGCTACCGCGGAGCCGTCTGGCTCACGCGAGCGCCAAGCTCACTTCGACGACGTCTGCTTCTGCGTCTCCGCGTTCGTCTTGCACTTCCTGCCCATGGCGTCGAGCTTGTCGCCGGCGGCCGAGACGACCTGGCGCTGGCCGTGCCAGTCGCTCTGGAACTGCTCGGCGTCGGTGCCGCCCCAGTTGCCCTTGATGTTGGAGACGGCGCCGTTGACGGCCTCGACGATGCCGTCGAGCTCGCCCTTGTAGCCGACGAGCTTGTCACCGGACGCGGACACCGCGTCGGCGTTCATACCCTTCTTGTAAACAGCCATGTCAGTTCCCCTTCAGAAGTGAAGCGTGTGTTGGTCTTGTGTGAGCGAAGGTCGATCAGTACTGCGACGAGGTGCTGCGCTGCTGCTGGACCTCGTGGTCGATCGTCGACTTCATCTCGGTGAGCAGCTTCTGGGCCTTCTGGAGCTCGGGACGGTGCGTGCCGGTCCACTCCTGCTCGAACTGCTTGGAGTCGTCACCCTGCCAGTTCTGCTTCAGGGACTCGACCTCCTGGTCGACCTTGGTGATGAGCTTCTGGATGGCCTCCGCCTGCTGCTGCAGGACGTTGCCCTGGGCGTTGACCTCATCGTCGTTCATTCCGAGCCAAGCCATGACCTTCTCCTTTGCCTGTGTTCCCCCGACTGATTCGGGAAGTTCTCTTCCGGACCAACCGTGCAGGCCCGCGCTGTTCGAAACTCCTCGACGTTGACACCTTCGGGCGGTTCGTCCGATGGGCGGCTTTCGTCGACATGCAGAAACCTATGTCAGCGTTTCGGGGGTGTCGATGGGGAGCACTCCCCATGTTTCGCCGCCCCCGCGGACACCGCTGGCGTATGCCGTGAGCGTCCTTCGATTCCCTTGTGCCACAACGCTTTCGGCGGGTTCAGCGAGCTCACGGCAGGGCCGCCTGGAGCAGCTCGAAACGGCCCTTCTCGATGAGGAAACCGCGTCCTGGGGGGAGCTCGGCCCGGTTGAGGGCGGGGAGGTTGGCCTTGAAGACGGAGAGCCCCTCGTTGCCGTCCGGGTGCAGGGCGAGGCCCGAGCGCGACGTCTTGAGCAGGGCCTGCAGGCCGAAGTTGCTGCTGAAGAACGCCGCCTCGCCCTCGGCGACGACGAGCTGGTCGTTGTCGACGCAGGCCTTGGTCAGGGTGGTCAGGGCGTTCTCGGCGCCCGACGGGGCGAGGTCGTCGATGCGCTCGACGAAGACGGCGATGGGCCTCGTGACGCGTCCCTCCTCGATGTCGGCGGCGAGCCGGGTCGCGAGCGCCGTCGTGGCGTCCCCGCCGACGGCAGTCTCGGTCCAGATGCCGAGGTCGAGCAGCTCGGAGGTCCGCCGCGGCGTCATGAGGTAGAGCGCCGAGGCCGAGCTGAACCGGAAGAGGCCGGCCGCCGTCGTGGCGACCGCCGTCGTGCGCCCCGAACCGGAGGGCCCGGTGATGATGAAGGTGCCCTTCGGGTCGAAGCCGTGCGGCTCGAGGCTCGAGGAGGCGACACCGACGACGGGTCGACCCCCGAACTCCGACGGCAGGTCGCCGAGCGGGATGACCTCGGCGAGACTCTCGATCGGCGGCGCCTGGCTGACGCCGGCCTTGCGCGTCGCGTCGGCGAAGGCCTCGATCGCCGCGGCCTGGACGGTGACGTCGGACGAGCCGCCGAGCACCGCAACCTGGACCTCCGAGCCTGACATGAGGCCCCGTCCGGGCGGGGAGGCCATCGTCAGGACGTCGCCGGGCACGCCGAAGACGGAGTAGTCGTCGACGTTGCTCATGCGCAGGATGATCCGTCCCTGCACCGCCGCGGCGAGGTTGGTGGGCAGGCCGGTGCGCTGGTCGGAGGCGATGATGAAGTGCACGCCGACGGGGCGCCCGTCGGCCGCGAGACCGGCCAGCAGGTCGAGCCACTGGAAGCGTCCGCCCACCTCGTAGGCCTGCCGGAACGCCGTCATGTTGTCGATGAGCACGAGCACGCGCGGCTCGTCTGGTCGACCGGCCAGGCGGCGGTAGTCGGTGATCGTCGCGGCACTGACGGCCGAGTAGCGCGAGGCGCGTTCGTCGATCGTGGCGCGCAGCATGCGGAGCAGCCTCGTGACGCGCTCGTGGTCACCGCCCGGCACGATGGATCCGACGTGCGGCAGCGTCTCGAGCATCGCGAGACCGCGGTTGCCGAAGTCGAGGCCGTAGACGTGGCAGGGGCCGCCGCGCACCGTGTAACCAGCCGCGACCGCCATCGAGCGCAGGAAGACGGACTTGCCCGAGCCGGACGTGCCGTAGATCGCGATGTTGCCCTCCTTGTCCGGGCGGAACGCGATCTCGGGCTGGGCCTGGTTGTCGGGGTCGTCCGCCACGCCGAAGACGAGCTCGTCGTCGCGGCGCTCCGTCGGCAGCGTCGCGAGGTCGTAGACCGCGCGCATGTCGGGCAGCCACGGCTTGCGGGGCTTGGGCAGCTCGGCGACGCGCGCGGCGCGGCCGAGCGTGCCGACGAGACGCTGGATGTCGGTCGGGCCGAGGTCGGCCGCGTCGTCGGCGCCCTCGACGCGCGGCGGCTCCCACTCGGTGCCGCGGCCGAAGGTCAGCGTCTCGACCTTCATGTCGGGCGGCGGCGGGACGTCCGAGGTCCACCCACCGGCATACCCCGTCTGGAAGGGGACGAGCCGGCCCGGGCCGGTCTTGGACACGGCCCGGCCGGGGAGGGCGGGGTCGAAGAACGCGGCCTCCTTGGACCCGAGCACGTCGTCGGAGTCGTTCTCATCGGCCATGCGCAGCGCCATCCGCAGGTTGGTGTTGGCGCGCAGGTTGTCCTTGATGACACCGGCGGGACGCTGCGTGGCGAGGATGAGGTGCAGGCCGAGCGAACGACCGCGCTGGGCGACGTTGACGACGCCGTCGACGAACTCGGGCACCTCCTGGACGAGGGCCGCGAACTCGTCGACGACGATGATGAGCGAGGGCGGGGCGTCGACCTCGCCGCGGCGCTCGAGCTCGACGAGGTCCTTGGCCTTGTGCCGGGCGAGCAGGTGCTCGCGGTAGTGCAGCTCGGCCGCGAGCGACGCGAGCGCGCGACGCACCAGGTGCGGCGACAGGTCTGTGACGAGGCCGACCGTGTGCGGCAGCTTGACGCAGTCGCGGAAGGCCGAGCCACCCTTGTAGTCGACGAGCAGGAAGGTGACGCGCTGCGGCGAGTGGGCCGCGGCCATGCCGAGGATCCACGCCTGGAGCAGCTCGGACTTGCCGGCACCGGTCGTGCCACCGACGAGCGCGTGGGGTCCGTCGGAGCGGATGTCGACGGAGAACGTGCCCTGGCTCGACTGTCCGACGATGGCGCGCAGGTTGCCGGGCTTGCGTGGCAGGACCGCCGGCGCATACGGGCCCGTGAGGATCGAGCGCGACTCGCCCCACTTCTCGATGACGGCCTGTTCGGAGCTCGCGAGGTCGGTGCCGGCGAGGGTGAGGAGCGAGACGGCCCGGGGCAGGTCGCTCGCGTCGTCCACCGGCACTCCGGCGTCCACGACGGGCGCGAGCTGGCGCGCGCACGCCATCGCCTCGTCGTAGCCGATGCGGTCGATGGCGACGGGCTGCACCTCCTCGCCCGCGTGGACGAAGCCGGCGAGCGAGCTGTGGTCGTCGCTGACGACGAGGAAGGTGTGGCACGCGGCCGGCAGCAGCTGCTGGGTCTCGGCGACCCAGACGACGACGATGCCGTGGCGGTGGCCGCGCTCGGCGATCGCGACGAGGCGGCTGCGGTCGATGGGGGCGTCGCTCTCGACGAGCACGAGGACGGTGGGACGCTCGGCGTTCGCCTGCTCCTGCTCCTTCGCGGTGCCCTTGGCCTCGATGATGTCCTCGAGGGCGTCGGCGAGGGCCGAGCACCCGGGCGCACTCGCAGCGAGGTGGTCGACCTCGATCGGGCTGTGCGGCGACGTCGTGTGCGGAAGCCACTTGAGGAAGTCCCAGTCACGCGCGGAGCTGCCGGAGGCGAAGGAGCAGACGGCGAGCTCGGCCGGTGAGTGCAGCGACGCCATCTGGAGCACGACGGAGCGGGCCGCGCCGAGAGCGCTCGCGCGCTGGCCGGCGATGCCGACGGCGCCGTCGGTCAGGGGGGCGGCCACGACGGGGACGTCGCGGACGACCTCGAGACCCTGCAGCTCCTCCGAGACCGCGAGCCAGGCCTCCGCCTTGGAGCGGCCGACCGCGGGCATCTTGATCGCGGACCGGGACGGGCGCGTGCCGAGGCCGAGCCGGAGCTCGCCGAAGCCGTTGCCGTCGCGTCGGCGGGTCCACAGCAGGGCGCTCCGGTCGCGGACGGCGGTGAGGCAGTCGACGCCGCTGGGGTGCTCGGCACGCCGGGTGTTGCCCTCGACCTCGAGCGAGCCGCGGATGCGCTGCGAGAGCAGCTCGAGGTCCTCGCGGAAGTCCGCCATCGCCTGCGCGTAGTCCTTCTTCTGCTGGCGCCGCGCCTCGTAGTAGGTGCCGGCCATCATCATCGGCATCATCAGCATGAAGATGATCGAGAACGCACTGCGCGTGATGAGGTACATGACGATGCCCATGAGCAGCGGCACGACCATCGCGACGAGCGGCATCGGGCCCCGCTTGCCGCGCTCCGGCAGGTCGGGGACCTGCCACTCCTGTCCGGAGAAGAGCGGCGCCACCCGGGGCGAGCGCGAGAACGCAACGGTGCCGGCGTCGCCGGACAGGACGCCGCTGCCGGGACGGCTGACGACGCCGTCTCCCTCGAGGTGCACCTCGAGCTCGGTGTCCCCGACGCGCACGACGTCGCCGCTCTTGAGGTGCGCGCGCGTCACCTGCTGCCCGCCGGCGGTGATGCCGTTGGCCGAGCCGAGGTCGACGACCTCGACGACCTCCTGGATGACGAGCTTGGCGTGCTTGCGCGAGACCGACTCGTCGGACAGCTGCACCTCGCAGCCCCGACCTCGGCCGACGTATGCCGTCCCGCGGGCGAGCGGGAACTCCTTGCCCGCGTCGGGGCCGGACCGGATGAGGGCGACGGCCGCTGGACGGCCCCGGTCCACGAAGCCCTCCCCGGCGCGGGTCACCGAGACGCGCATGCCGGACTGCAGACCGCTCTCGGCGACCGTGGAGCGCGGGTCGAGCCCGCGCAGGTCCTGGTCGACGAGGGCGAGGGTCATCGCGGTGTCGACCCCGAGCACGCTCGAGCGGTTCGGGTCGGCGGCCGCGAGATAGGAGGCGAGGTCACCGACCGTGGTCGCGGAGTCCGTCGTCGCGACGAGGTCGGTCTCGCGGTCCCCGGAGCGGAGGACGAACTTCAGCTTCACGCGTCTCTTCCCTTTCGTGCCGCCCGAGCGCTCTTGGCGCTGGGGGCCATGGTGCCGCGGCGGGTCGTCGTCGCCGGTTCGCGCCGCGTGGGCGCATCTCGGCCCTGGCGGCGCGAGGTGCGGATGCGGGCGGGCGCGAGGCCGGAGCCGTTCGGTAGGTGGTCTCGGAAGGTGCGCAGCGAGACGTCGCCACGCAGCCTCTGCCAGAAGCTCTGCTCGCTCCGGATCCGCTGGCGCGCCGTCTCGACGTCGGCCCAGAAGGCGTCGACCTCCTCCGGCGTCGGCTCGGTGACGTCGAAGACGTGACCGTTGGCGGCGGCCGCGAGCGGCACGAGGGCCAGCCCCCGTCGAGTGCTCACTTCCTCCCCATCCGTGGGCGGTGCCGCCGACTCGGGTCCAGGGAGGAAGCGAGCACTCGACGGGACGGGGGCGCCGATGACGGCGCCGTCGACGACCGGGCTCGGCTTCTCGGGCGCGGGACCGAAGACGTGCTCCTCGAGAGCGCGCGCCTGCTCGAGCCGGGTTCCCTTGACCGGCAGGGGCATGCGCAGGTCGCGGGCGGTGTCGACGACCTCGCGCCAGCCGCCGCTGACCCGGCTCGCGGTCTCGCCCGTCGTGCGCCGACGCCGCCGGCGGAGCCACTTGGCCCCGCGGATGGCGCCGTAGACGAGCAGCAGCACGAGCAGCGGGATGACGACGAAGAAGAGGAGCCAGCGCAGCCAGTCCGGCCAGTTGTTCGGGTCGAGCGGGTTCTTGTCGTCCTTCTGCGGGGTCTTCAGCTGGGTCGCGTTCTGCGCCTGGTCGGGACCCTGGAGGACGCTCGGCGGGTTGTTCGCCGCGGGCGGCGGCACCTGGGCGCCGGTCTTCTTCTCCTCGGACTTCTGGATCAGCTGCTGCGGCTTCTTGTTGCGGTCCGGGACGAACTGCTTCCAGTAGATCGGCTGCCACGACCCGTCGGCCCGCGCGACCTCGACCCAGGCGTGGACGTCCTTGCCCTTGATGGCGCCGGTGGCGTCGGGCTCGGCGCCGAGGACGACGCGCGCCGGCACTCCGAGGCGGTTGGCCGCGAGGGCCAGCCCGGCGGCATACTGCTCGTCGTCGCCGGCGAGCTGGGTGGCCTTCATGAACTGCGTCATCCGCCGGAGGCTGTGGCCCGGGAGGAAGATGTTCTGGTAGTCGCCGGGCGCGCCGCCGTCGGTGTAGGCGCCGTCCTGCATGGCCTTGGCGACGGCGACGACCTTCTCCCACTGGCCGTCGACGCGCTCGGTCCACGGCGAGATCTTGTCGTCGATGAACGTCAGGTTCTGGCTGTCGACGACGGTGCCGTCGGCGACGTCGACGCTCTTCGGCAGCTCGGCGTCGACCTTCTGGGCCAGGGCGGTGACGGTGTAGGTGTCGCCGGTCTGGAGCTTCTCGGGCAGCACACCGGTGTTGGTGTCGACGTTGAAGCGCAGGTCGCCCCTGAGCTGGTCGGCGCGGGGGCCGCCGAACTCGAGACCGGTGACCGTGCCGAACGTCGGCAGCCACACGTCGCTGTAGCCACCGGCCGGAACGCTGACCGTTGCCGTCACCGGGTCGCCGGCGCCCTCGGCCGCGATGTGGCTGCCGACCTTGCGGAAGCCCGCGCCGTCGGGGGTGTCTCCGGAGCCGTCGTTGGCGACGTTGCCGGCGCCCCAGACGAAGTCGTCGTAGGAGTCGAGAGCGGCGATGCGCACCGGCACGCCCTGCGGCAGGCCCTTGACCGTCAGCAGGGTCTTGTCGAAGAGCTGGGCGCCGTTGGGTTCGGTGTACTGCCGGAAGCCGGCGAGCGGGGACGGGTACTGGGCCACGTCGGCGGGCGGGACGAGCGCCGACCGGAAGACGGTGCGGTCCGCCCCGTCGGCACCCGGCAGCAACGGCCCGACGAAGAAGCCACCCACGGTCGCGACGGCGAGTAGCGCGGCAGTCGTGACCGCCCGGGTGGTGCGGCCGGCGCCGTTCTGCAGGGCGGGCCGGTTGCGGTTGCTGCGCAACGCGGTCCAGCCGATGGCGACGAGGGCGAAGACGGCGCCCTGGAGCAGCGTCGCCGCGGGAGTCAGTGTGCCGAGCACGATCGAGGCGACGAGGAGCACCACCGGCGCGACGAGCGCCAACACGGCACCGGCCCAGCGACGCGCGACTCCGTAGGTCAGCACGGCACCGACGAGCCCGAAGAGGAACGGCAGGGCCATGTAGGGGCCCTCGGAGTCGACCGGAGCGAGCGCCGTCAGCAGCTCCTTCCAGCCGGGCACCGCCATGTGCACGAGCGTCGCGAACGTCTGCCCCGACGGGATGAAGCCCGCGACGAGGTCCTCGCGAACCGCGACGGGCCCGCCGAGCAGGAGGTAGGCCGCCGCGACCGCGAGCAGCGTGACGATGCCGTAGGCCCGGAACGTCGCGGTGACGTGGGTGACGATCAGGCCGATGACGAGGCCGGCGAGTCCGACCCAGAGCCAGCCGAGTCCGAAGAAGGTCGTGCGGAAGCCGACGAGGGCCAGCGCCACGAGTACCAGGGTGAAGCCGGCGTCGACGAGGTGGGGGACGGTCGGGCGCAGACGGACCAGCTGGGCACGGAGGCGCTCGCCGGCCGTCGGCGGTTTGACCAGCGCGGACGGAGGCGGTGCCGGGATCGAGCCCGTGGAGCCTGCCGGGCCCGGTGACATCGGTGAGCTCATCGGGCCACCCCTGAGACGAGAAGCGTGCGGAGGTCCTCGAGCGCGGAGAGCGTGAGGATGACGAGGCCGCCACCATGACGGATGCCGTGGTCGGCCATCGGGTCGATGACGACGATGACGCGCGTGACCTCGGGGGGGAACTGTCCGGCCGCGCGCTGCAGCTCGACGAACGGGCGGTGCGGGCCCGTCACGAGGAAGCAGGTGCTCGTGTCGGGGGCCAGCTCGACCGCGTCGAGCGAGGTGGTGAAGAGGTCGACCCGTCCGGGCTCGACCCGCGACATCGCGTCGAGGCCCACCTGCGGGACCGACTTCGTCACCTTCTGCGTGCCGCAGACGATGGTGGCGTCCTGCTCGTCGAGCATGACGCGGACCATGATCGAGCTGCCGACCGAGATCGCCGTCTCGACGTCGGCCTGGACCGCCGTCGGGGCGTTGGCCGCCATGACGTCGCGCTCGACGTCGCGGTCGGAGCGCCCCGTCCTGCCGTGGCCGGAGCGGTACTGCTCCGGGTCGGGGTCGACGATGACCGTCACGTGCGAGCGCCGGGTGTCGAGGAACTGGCGCACGAGGAGCTTGCCGGCCTTGGCCGAGCTGCGCCAGTGGATGTAGCGGCGGTCGTCACCCGGCTGGTACTCCCGGAGCGCGTGGAAGGCGAGGTCGCTCATCGAGACGTCCTCGGTGGTGCTGCCTTCGAGGTCTCGCAGCAGACCGGCCCCCAGCGACTCCAGGGCGACGGTGCGCGGGTGGACGAAGAGCTCGGTGCGCTCGGTCCACGTCAGGGTGCGGCGCATCAGGCCGAGCGGGTCGCCCTGCACGGTCGTCGCGGGGCCGACCTGGATGACGCCGCGGCGCGAGGTCGGGACGACGAAGAGCTCCTCGTGCTCGCTGCCCGGGGTCAGCGCGGGCAGCACGAAGCGTGCGGCCGACAGGCCGACGGGCAGCTCGACGAGGATCGGCAGCATCGGCGTGCGCGCCTCGTTGGTGACGAGGATCCGCCCGGTCGCGGGTTCGCCGACGACGACCCGTCGCGGGTCGACCTCGGCGAGGATGCGGACCTTGGTCCGTCCGAGCGCGAGGACGAAGCAGACGACGAAGAGGAGCAGGGCCGCAGCGGCGACCATGAGCAGCTCCGTCCACCCCCACCGCGCGCCGACGGCCCAGCAGACGACGCCGAGTGCGAGGATCGTCCACCCGAGCGGGGAGATCCACCGCACGAGGCCGGCGACCGGACGCCAGACACCCTCGGTCTGGTCGGCCACCTGCTCGATGGAGCGGGTGATCGGCGCAGTGATCTGGCGGATGCCACGGCTCGTCGACGCCGGAACGGCGTGCGCGCGACCACCCGTCGTGCCGGTGGCTGCCGCCGCCACCGGCGCGGCGGCACCGGCCGACGCCCCCTGGCGTGACGGCATACGGAAGCGGCCGCCGCGACGCGACGGCGCGGCCTCCTGGTCCTGCTGGGTCATGCGGTCCCCTTGGTTGCTGCTGTGCGAGCGGCGGTCAGGCCGAGGCGCGCTCGGCCGGCGGCGCGATGTCGCCGAGGATCTGGTCGACGCACTGCTCGACGGTCGTTCCGGCGAACTGCGCCTCGGCGTTGAGCAGGAGGCGGTGGCTGAGGATCGGCTCGGCGAGCAGCTTGATGTCGTCGGGCACGACGTAGGTGCGGCCCTGGCTCGCGGCCCACGTCTTGGCGCAGCGGACGTAGGCGAGGCAGCCACGCACCGACAGGCCGAGCTTGAGCGAGGGGTGGCGGCGCGACTCCTCGGCGATGCGGCTGACGTAGCCGAGGATCGCCGGGTCGACGTGCACCTCGTCGGCGAGCTTGCTCATCTCGACGATGACGTTGCTCGCGATGAGCGGGCTGAGGGTCTTGGCGCGGTCACGCGTCTTGGCGTCCGCGAGGACGGCGATGGTCGCCTCGTGGTCGGGATAGCCGACGCTCGCCTTCATGAGGAAGCGGTCGAGCTGCGCCTCGGGCAGGCGGTACGTGCCGGCCTGCTCGATGGGGTTCTGCGTCGCGATGACCATGAACGGCTCACCGACCGAGTGCGGCTTGCCGTCGATGGTGACGCGGCCCTCCTCCATGACCTCGAGCAGCGCCGACTGCGTCTTCGGCGAGGCGCGGTTGATCTCGTCGGCGAGCACGATGGTCGCGAAGATCGGGCCCGGGTGGAACTCGAAGGACTGCTTCGTCGGCTCGTAGATCGTCACGCCGGTCACGTCGCTCGGCAGCAGGTCGGGCGTGAACTGGATGCGGCTGTGCGTGCCCTGGACCGTGGCCGAGAGCGCGCGGGCGAGCTGCGTCTTGCCGGTGCCGGGGTAGTCCTCGAGGAGCATGTGGCCCTCGGAGAGCAGGCAGGTCAGCGCGAGGCGCGTCACGTGCTGCTTGCCGAGGACGGCCTTCTCGATGTTGCCGACGAGCTGGTCGAACGTGTGGGCGAACCACGTGACCTGCTCCTGGGTGATGCGGCTGGTGACGCTCATGGGTTTCGTTCTCCTGTGGTGCTGCTGGTCGATGCGTGCGTATGCCGCTGGGCTGGCTCCCGCCGCGGCGCGCGGTCCGTGGGTCGTCCCTGGGCGGTCCGTCAGCCGCCCCACGGGTTCTTGGTGTCGCCCTTCTGTCTCCCGTCGGCGCCGCGGCAGGTGACTGTCACTGATCCTTGGGGGAACCCGTAGAACTTGTGCGACTGGTTGAAGCCGTTCGTCGGCTCGTGGGAGCCGCCCGTGCCGTCGTCGGGCTGGGACCAACCCGAGACGGAGCAGCTGATCGGAGCGACGAAGTTGCCCAGGGTGTAGGTGACCCACTGGCAGTTCTGGGTCGTGCAGCCCTGCGCGGGCGTACAGGTCGGCGCGCACTGTCCGCCGCGCTGCACGCTGATCGACAGCGCCGGGGGTGGCGGCTTCGGGTCGGTCGTGCCGGTCACGTTGGCCGTCCACGGTCCGGGCCCGGAGTCCTGGGCGATGGCGCGCACCCGGATGGTTCTCGACGTCGAGTAGCCGAGGTTGTTGAAGGTCGTCGAGTGCGTGCCCGCCCCGACGGTCTGGTTGCGGTCACCGTTGATCTCGTAGCCGGTGATCGGCCGACCGTTGCTGGCCGTGGTCCCCCAGCTGAAGGTGATGCTGTTGCCGTCCTTGCTCGAGACGTGGAGGTTGGGCACGCCCTGGGTCGAGCCGTACGGCGAGATGGACGCCCCGCCGGAGGTCTGGCAGAGGTTGGCGCTGTTGCAGGTCGTCACCGTGATCGTCTGCGACCCGACCGGAAGCGCGCCGGTGGTCTGCGTGCACGACCCGGACGCACAGCTGAAGCTGCCACGGGCCCCGCTGGAGGTCGAGTACGTGACCCGCTGGCCACCGCCCGCGTGCGCGGCTCCGACCGTGTAGCTGATGTCGGCGGTCTTGTCGTCACGGGGCGTGACGGCACGGGTGATGGCCGGCTTGTCGGGGTAGCCGTTGGCCGTGTAGCTCCGGTAGTTGGCCTTGTCGGACGTCGCCGGACCGCCGTTGGTGGCCGTCACGACGTAGTCCACCGTCTGGCCCTGGTAGGGCACCGTGTCGCTCGCGACCCGGGAGTCACCGCCCGACCGCGTCGCGATGAGGTTCCATGCCCCGCCTCCGGTGCGCCGGAACACGTCGTACTTCGTGATGGCCGGGCCGTTGGGGTCGGTCGAGGGCCAGGAGATCGACACCTGGGCGTTGGTCTCGCCGGGGACCGGCGACCGAGGACTCAACGTCGGCGCCGGCACCGCGGCCGGCTTGCCGAACGACTGGGCCCTGACGTCGGGCCCGAAGGGCCCCCAGCCGGCCTCGTTGTAGGCCTGCACCCGCACGTTGTAGGCGTCGTCGTTGATCAGGCCGGTGACGACCTTGGTCAGGCCGGGGGCCACGACCTCCGCCTGCCCCGTGGCACCGGCGCTGCCGCCGATGTTGACCCACTGGACGCGGTACTTCACCACCTTGCTGCCCTCGTTGGGCGGCTCGGTCCAGCTCACCGTGAGCTTGCGGTCGCCCGGGGTGATGTCACTGATCGACGTCGCCTTGGGCTTGGTGTCGGGACGCACCGTGTTGCTCGGCGGGCTCGGGTCGGACCAGCCGACCGGGTTGCGGCTGCGGACCGTGAACGAGTAGTCCTGACCGTTCGTCAGGCCGGTGACGGTGCACGGCGACGACGAGCAGGCCTTGGCGCCACCGCCGGGTCCGATCGCCGTGACCTCGTAGCCCTGGATCGGGAGACCGCCGTCGTAGGCCGGCGGCCGGAAGTCGACGCGCGCGCTGCTCCCGAGGATCCGGTCGGCCACCGCGACCGGTGCAGCTGCCGGGTCGGGCTTGCTCCGGACACTGACGCTGACCTCGCCCAGCGCCGCGGGGCGTCCCGGCGCGTCGATGACCTGCACGGCGATGCTCGCGTCGCCGCGCGCCTTGTCGGAGGCCGTGACGGTGAGCTGGCAGCCGCTGGCTGAGGCACTGACGCCGGTGCCGGACCTCACCTGCGACCCCTGCACCGAGCATTTCGGCGCGGTCAGGGGGCTGTCGAGGTACTGCGCGAGGTTGACGGTGCGGCTCGTGCCGGCGATGAGGCCCTCGATGCGCACCGGACGCAGGGTGGCGATCGGCGGCGAGCTGATGACTCTGACCTTGATCTTGAAGGAGTCGGCGCCGCCCTTGGCCCTGACGGTGACGGCGCCCGTCGCGCCCTCCTTGGCGGCAGCCTGCGCCTTGAGGACCACCTGACGCCCACCGGCACCGGCCTGGCTCAGGTCGACCCGGTCGATGGCCGGGTCCCAGGCCGCCTCGTACTGCGCGCTGCCGGCGTCCAGTCCGGTCGGCAGCCACGCGTGGCACAGGCGCGGGATGTCGAACGAGCGGGCCGGGCCGTCGGCGACGAGCTGCACCTCGTGGTCGGGGCAGCGCAGCACCGGCACGTCCGCGCCGATCTGGACCGGGATCGTGACGTATGCCGTCTGGGCGGCCTTGTCCGCGGGTCCCGTCGCGTTGGTCACCTCGAGCATCACGGCCGCGGGTCCGACGTAGCCGTTGGTGGACGTCAGGGTGATCTCGGTGCCCGATCCGGCCTCGGACTGGAGGTCCTCCTCGGGAGAGGTCGACAGGGTGTCGGGCGAGGTCAGCGTGACCTTGCCGCCACGCGGGTCGCTGACGTAGTCGCCGAGCGAGACCTTGACGGTCGAGTCGGCACCCATCTTGATGGTCTTGCCGTCCACGACGTAGGGGACGCCGTTGGCGCCGGCCGGGACGTAGATGAGCGCCATGGCCGCCGCGCCGTCCGCGTCCTCGATGACGTAGGGGACGACGCGCGCCTGCGGTCGCAGCTGGATGCGCAGCTTGCGGCCCTCCCGCACGACGCCGTCGCCGATGAACTTCGTGATCTTGAGGCTCGCCTGGTCGCCGTCGAGGTCACGGTCGTTGGCGAGCGCGTCGACGAGGATCGAGGTCTCGCCCGGCTTGGCGATGCCGGTGTCGTCGACCGCGATCGGCGGGTTGTTGAAGTCCTTCTGGCCGCGCACCGTCAGCCTCGACTTCGACGGGTCGAAGAGGCCGTCCGTGATGCCGTAGGTGAGCACCTTCGCCGGGCCGTCCTCGGGAGCGACGACCTTGAAGCTGTCGTCCTTCTGCCGCTGGAAGTCCTTGAGCACGTCGGCGTCGTTGAGCGTCGACAGGTCGACGAAGGAGACGGAGTCACCGGCGGCGATGAGGTCGTTGGAGAGCACGTCGGCGTGCACGGTGCGGCCGGGCGCGGCGACGACGTCGTCCTCGACCGCCACGGGCGGCTGCGGGTCGCCGGGCTGGACCACGCCGACGCGCACGAAGCCCTCGCTCGTCAGCCCGAAGCGGTCGCGCAGCTGGTAGCGGATCACCTCGGTGCCGGCGCTGCGCGGATAGGCCTCGTAGCGGATCGTCGCCGCGCCGAAGCCGAGCACCCGGCCCAGCTTGAGGTCGACGGCCTTGCCGTCCTCCCCGACGATGCCGCTGACGAAGGTGAGGTCCCCGTCGGGGTCGACGCCACTCGTGGGGACCGTGATGGCCAGGGTGTCACCGGCCGTGACGCTCGCCGAGAAGCTGCGCGCCGACGGCGGCTGGTTCGGGTACTTCACGGCGTCGGGGAGCGGGTTGATGGTCACGTTGATGCGACCGGTCACGGCCCGGGCGCGCAGGCCCTCCGGGTAGGTGGCGTACTCGAGGATCGCCGCCTTCGGGCCCTTGAGCGGCTCCTGGTCCGGGACGTAGCGCACGACGGTCCCGGAGGCGAAGGCCTGGCCGCCGCCCGAGAGGACCTTGACGCCGGCCGGGTCCAGCTTGAGCGGGATGCCCTCGCTCATCGAGTCGTTGTCGAGGGCCGGAATCGTGACGGCGTCACCGACCCGGACCGTCGCCACGTCGTCGACGACCGTCGGCAGGACCTTCTCCCGGGGCTCCGGCTTCTGGACGACGGAGAGCTGGCCGACCGCGGTCTTCGTGCCGTCGCTGATCGTGTAGCTCACGGTGCCCCGACGGGGCCTGTCACCGTCGAGCGGCGCCGTCGCCTCGGCGCGGACCCACCGCCCCTGCACGACCGAGACGCGCAGCCACGCGTCGCCCGTGACGACACGCTGGACGACGAGCACGTCGCTGCGCGGGCTGTAGTCGTTGGAGAGCACGTCGGCGATGACCGGCGTCTGCCCACGCAGCACGGCCGCGTCAGGCGTCGCGACGGGCGGCAGGTCGACCGAGGGGTTGGGCATGATGTCGACGCGGATGCGGCCCACGCTGACCCCCGAACCCACCTGCGCGGCATACGTGACCGTCGAGGTGCCGGGCGTCTGGCCCGTCACGGTGAGGACGTTGGTGTCGAGGTTGGTGTCGAGCGTGAGCTGGCCCGGGCCCTTGACGGCCTGCGCGAGGCGCATGCGGGCCTGGGGGTCGGTCGGGTCGGCGCCGGCGATGTCGTTGCCGAGCGGCTGGAGCTGGACCGGCTTGCCGACGACGGCTCGCAGGACGTCCGGCTGGGTCTTCGGCGGGACCGCCTTGCTGTCCTGCTCGCTCAGCACGTCGAGGGTGACGGACGCCTGCTGCGTGCCGCCCCGGCCGTCGTCGACCTGGTACTGGACGACCTGGTCCCCCTTGTTGACCTGCGCCTTGACGGTCAGGGCACCGGAGCCGTCGACCCCGGTGGTGGTCGGGTCCATGGCCGAGACCTGGATCGGGTCGTTCTCGGCGTCGCGCCAGTCGGCGACGACACCGACGCGCACGGAGCCTCCGGCGACGACGGGGTACTTCGCCTGCGCCAGCTTCGCCTGACCCGCGCGCAGCTTCGGCGCCGTGTTGGTCTCGGACCCGACGATGCGGACGGTGACCTTGGCGGTGGCCCGGCCGTTCTTGGCCGTCGTGCCGTTGTTGACGGTGTAGTCGAACGAGAACGTGCCGCTGGCCTCCTCGGGGACCGTGACCTGGACGGTCTGCCCGTCGGCGGACGCGCTCGTCGAGATGCCCGGCGTCGCCGGCTGGCTGACGTCACCGGGCGAGATGGCGAGGATCGAGCCCTGCGAGTCCGAGTCGTTGTCGAGGACGTGCAGCGTCGAGGTGCGGCCCGGACGGACCTGCAGGTTGTCCGGCTGCGCCTTCGGGGGCGTGCGGCTCACCTGGTCGTCGACGAGGTTCTCGTCCTTCTTCTTGTTCTTGTTGTCGGTCTGCGGCGGCGGGATGACCGAGTTCCAGTTGTCGATCTTGACCTTGTTGCGGTCGATGTCCCAGACGTCGCCGGAGTCGAGGTCGTTGAGGACGATGAGGCCGCGGTTGACGCGCAGCTTCACGCCGTCGGTGCGCACGCCCTTCTTCATCGCCCCGAGGTCCACCGTGGCGGCGTCGGTGGGTGAGCCGCAGTTGCGGCCGTAGTAGACGTTCGAGGCGCCGGCCCACGCTGCGTGGACGCAGTTCGCGAGGCGGACCGGGGCGGAGAGGAACAGCCGCTGCCCGGGCGCGGCCTGGCTCAGCTTCACCCCGCCCGAGGTCGGGCTGCCGCCGGTCAGGGAGACCTGGGTCAGCTGGGACTCGTCCTGGATGAGGACCGAGCCCGCGTCGGGGCCGGGCTGCTGCAGCGCGGCAAAGGCCGGGTTGCCGGGCTCGGCGTTGCCGACCGTGAGCTGCTGGGGCTCCGAGAGTGCGTCGGAGTAGAGCTTGCCGGTGCTGGAGTCCCAGACGACCCAGTGGGCGCCGACGGCCGTGACCTGTGCCGACTTGGACGTGAAGCCGAGCTTCGTCGTGACCGGTGCGGCGAACCCGTCCCCCGAGGGGCGCAGGACGGTGATCGTGCCCAGCTCGGCGGACACGGCATACACCGTGCCATCGACCCCGACGGCGACCGCGGCGTTGCCGCCGACCTTGGCGAGCGGCTTGGCCTGGGTCTGGAGGCCGTCGAGGCCGGCGATGCCCGAGCGGTTGTCGACGTGCTGCGCACGCACCTCGCCCTTGGCCGGGTCGATCATGGCGATGGTCTCGCCGCGCACGTCGACGAGGGGAGCGGTGAAGACGCGGTTGCCGGTGGCCGTGCTGGGCTTCGGCACGACGATCGACTGCTCCGGAGCAAGAGTGCCCTCGGCCGGGTTGATCGGGACGATCTGGTTGCTCGCCTTGGAGTAGCCGACGATCGCCCCGCCGTCCTGGAAGACGTCGAGGCCCGACCCGGTCGAGCCGTCCGACAGCACGCCCGCGTCGAGCTGACCGGCCGGCTTGTTGATGCGCCCGAAGCGGGCCTGCTCGGCGTTGGTCACCCAGATGCCGCCGTCGTTGAGGTCGGCCTTGCGGACGATCTCACCCTCGCTGCGGGAGGCCATCCAGACGAGCAGGCTCGCGAGGAGGGCGACGACGACGGTGGAGATGACCCCGACCCGTCGCTTGGTGGCGGCGGTGCTCATGCGTTCCCCTGTTCGGCGACGGCCAGGCGGTCGTCGACCCTGTTCTCTTCATCGGGCGTGGTGTCGGTGGTGACCGCCCCGTCGAGGAGGGCGAGGTCGCTCTCCGTGACGAGCTTGGTCGAGAGGGCGTGCTCCACGAGCCGCGCCTTGCGGTTGGTCGCAAGCTTGCCGACGCCGCCGTGCAGGCCGCGCGTGCCGGCATCGGCGAGCTTCTGGCAGACGTTGTCGAGCTTGCGGTTGAAACGAGTGAGGGTCCAGCCGAGCCGTTCAGCGGCGGCGGCCGAGGAGGGGATCTGGTTCGTACCCGCTTCACGGCGCCGCAGGAACGGCTCGCAGAGCGCCACGACGAGCAGCTTCTGGTCGGGGGTGAACGACACGCGTCCGACGGTGGCCGCGCCGACCTCGTCGTCCGTGTCGGCGGAACCGTCGGCGGGCGCGTCGGCGGTCACGGACCGGAAGGCGGGGCTCGCCACGTGGATCTCGAAGTCGTAGGTCGTCGGGCCGGCCGTGAACCAGACGATGAGCTTCCTCATCGCGAGCGGGATCTTCGCGCCCGGGTTGAGCCATGCCTGGAACAGGCCCTGCTCGTCGGCGACCGTCGCCGTCAACGTCGACCCGGTGTTGCTGATCCACCAGAAGCCGTTCTCGAACGAGACGACGAGGAAGGTGCGGTGCAGGTAGGGGTTGTCGTCCACCTCGACGTCACCGGTGCGACCGATGGTCAGGCCGGTCTCCGGCGACACGGAGTACTCCTCGCCGCAGAACACGACGGTCACCTTGCTGTGGATCACGATCAGGTCCCCTAATCCCTGTCGGCACGCTCGCGCGTCGGCCCCCGCTGTCAACGATGGGCAACCCGCGTCGTTACGGAAGCTTGTGGTGGTTTGGCAGTGTCTGTCCTGAGAGTGCCGCCCCAACCGACCGGTGTCCACCCGCTGACGTACTCAGGCAGTCGTCGGCGGTCGGTGCGCCGTGGTGATGGTCCGGGTCTGCGCGCCTCACTGCGCCGTTTCGCACTGGACGTCAGAGCCCGGTGAGGTCTGGCCCAGGCGAGCCACGACGACGGTCGCACACACCTTGGTGCCCTTGGCCGCCTTGACCGTGTAGCTCCTCGTCGCGACCGAGACGATCTTGGCGCGGTCCGGGTTCCCCGCATCGGACGGGGTGGGGCCGTAGGACACCTGGAAGGTGTCCTTCTTGGTGGGCTGCGGGTAGTTCCACGTGAAACTGACGTTGCCCGTGCCCGACCTCGCCGAGACCGTCGGCTTGTCGAAGACACCATCGCCGATCGCACTGTCGTCACCCGGCATCGAGACCGTGGCGCTCGGCTTGGGCTTGGCTGGTGTCGGGTCGTCCGACCCGGGGCGCACGACGAGGAAGACCACGAGACCGACGAGCACGACCACGCAGGCCACGAGTCCCACCAGGACCGTGGGCTTGGCCAGCAGTGAGGGCGACGCCGGAACCGGAGCCGGAAGCGCCTGCACATCGGCGGTGCTCGCAGCCCGACGGACCGTCGCCTCCTCCGAGGAGTCGGAGCCGAGCGGCGCGGTCTGGCTCGTCACCGGGTCGGTGGCGGCGGCGGGACGCACGGGTGCTGCCGCCGCCGCACGACTCGGGCTGGGCATCGGGGCCGGTGACCAGCGCTGACCGCCGGCTTCCGAGCGACGACGGGTCTCGCCGTCGGCCGTCGTCGGCGAGGGGCCGACCGGCTGCGCGACGACGGTCTGCGGGGCCTTGATGCGGGTGCGGTCCTCGTCGTCCCCGCCACGGCCCGTCGGTGAGCCTTGCGTCTGGCTGACCAGGGTCGTGTGGCCCTGCTCGTCGAGCACGACGATGGGCGTGCGACCCAACCGCTGCTGCTGCTCGACGGCCTGGAGGGCGCGGGCGAACTCGAGTGCCGACGCCGGTCGGTGCGCGGGGTCCTTGGCCATGGCCTGCGCCAGCAGGCGCTCGAGCCCCGCCGGGACGTATTGGCGCCCGGTGGCCGGTGGTGCGGTGCTGCGGATCCGCGGCATCAACGCATACGCCGAGTTGTCGCCGCCGGGCACCTCGAACGGGGAGCGGCCGACGAGCAGCTGCCACAACGTGGCCGCGAGGGAGTAGACGTCGGAGCGCTCGTCGCCGTTGCTCTGGCCGTAGAGGACCTCCGGCGCTGCCCAGGGGACCGAGACGCCGATGTCGTCGGTGGCCTCGGGCGGGGCGTCACCCTCGCGCGCGCCGCGACCCGCGATGCCGAAGTCGGTCAGCCCGGGGGCGCCGTAGGCGCTGATGAGCACGTTGGCCGGCTTGATGTCGCGGTGCGTGATGTGGGCGCGGTGCGCCGTCTCGACGGCACTCGAGAGCTGGATGCCGGTGCGCAGCACGTCCTCGACGGAGAAGCGCTCGGCGCGCGCCCGCATCGCGAGGTTCGGCGGCGGGTAGTACTTCATGACGAGGTACGGGCGACCGTCGTCGGAGGTGCCGGACCGGAAGACCTGCACGATGTAGGGGTGGTCGCCGAGGGCGGCCATCGTGTCGGCCTCGTCGACGAACTGCTGGCGCAGCGCGTCGGTCAGCCCCTCGGACTTGAGCACCTTCACCGCGACCGGCATGCGCGGGCTCTGCTGCTCGTAGAGGAAGACGTCGGCGTAGCCGCCGGAGCCGAGCGGCTGGACGAAGACGAGCCCCGGGATCTTCGGGGGCGCACCCTTCTTCACGTCGCGGCCTCGAAGGTGAACGAGACCTCGTCGGCCATGGACACGTACGACCCCGGCTCGAGGACCTGCTGGTCGTTGGCGCGCAGGCGAACCGGACTCTCGCCCGGCAGGCTCACCGTGGTGCCGTTCGTCGTGCCGAGATCGCGGATGAGGACGTGCCAGCCCTCGAGGATGACCTCGACGTGGTTGCGGGAGACGTCCCGCTCGGGGCTCGGCACCTTGACGACGTGCGGGCGGTCGTGGGCGGCCAGCCCGTCGCCGAGCTTGGGGGCGCGGCCGAGCAGGACGCTGCGGTCGAGCGTGACCACATCGCCGGTCGAGAGCCTCAGCACCCCGAGGGGCGGTCGCGGCATCGTGAACGGCTCCTGTGGCGGGATGCTCGAGCCGCACACCCGGCACCGGTCGCTGTGCGGCGGCGTCGGGTGACCGGCCGCGCAGAGGACGGCGAGCACGCTCGGTCCGGAGATGGTCTGGTTCTGCGCGGCGTTGCGGGCCTCGAGCAGCGCGCTGCGGTCGACGGTCAGCTCCGTCTCGTCGTCGTCGAACGTCTCGACGTCACCGGTGGGCGCGGACGCGACCGGCATCGAGATGGGCACGTCGAAGGTCGGCTCCGTGGTCGGCTGGCCCGTTGGGGCGTATGCCAGGGGCGCGGACGAGGGCGCGGACGAGGGCGCGGACGAGGGCGCGGACGGGGGCGCGGACGGGGGCGCGGGCGGGCTGGGTGCCGGGCTGGGTGCCGGGCTGGGTGCCGGGCTGGCGGTCGCGGGCGGCGGTCCGGTCGCGATCAGCGGAGTGGCCTCGGGGGCACGGACACCCGGAGGCGGAGTGATCGTCGGGGGCAGCAGGCTCGGGGCGGGGGGCGGCGTGTGCCGTCCGGAGAAGGTCGGCACCTCCGGCTCCGGGGCCGGCTGGGACGCTTTCGGCGCAGGGCTGGCCCATGGGACGGACGAGATGAGACCGCCCTCGGACAGCTCTGCGACCGGGGGGACCTGTGGCGCGGACGGGATGGGCCGCGGCGGCACCTCGGGGACGGGGGCGGCGTTCGTGACCGGAACGTCGAGCAGGTCGTTGACCGTGGGCACCGCGAGTGGCTCGTCCTCGTCGGATCCGCCGTCCTCGTCGTCGGTCTGGGTCAGCTGGGCGAGCGCCTTGCGGTGCTCGTCGGCCGTCGTCGTGTGGCCGAAGAGGTAGTCGTAGCTGGGCAGCGCCGGCCGTTGTCCGTCGTGCACGTCATCCCCGTCGTCCGGCAGACGAGGCGCCGTCGTCCCGGCCGGTCGGTCGGGAAGGGCGGTCGACGGTGCCGGTGCTGCTGGTGCTGGGGAGGACGTCGCCGCGTCAGGCTCCAGAAGCGGGCGCGCGGCCCAGGTCGAGTCGACGTCCCGCGGAACGACGACGGGCAGGTCGTCGGCCACCGGCGCGGACGCGGCATCGGTGGGGGCGCCGGGCGCCGGGGCTCGGACGGGGGCTGGTGGGGTGACCGAGGTCCATGCACGCAGGGCCGGCTTCCCGGCTGCGGGGACGGCGGGCGGTGTCGGCTCGACGGATCGGTGTGGTTCGGGCGTGGGCGCTGCGGGCGCCGGTGGGGGACCGTCGGCTTGAGGCGGACTCGCCGCGGACGTGGTCTCGTGGCGGGCCCAGCTGCGACCCCACGGCGACCGACCCGAGCCGTCCGATCCGCTCGCACCGGTCGAACCGCTCGCACCCTCGCCCGTGCGGTCGGGTGCCTCGGGCGACCGGACCGCAGCGCTGAAGGTCGGGATGACCCCGGGTCGCGGCGCGTCACCGACGGCCGGAAGCGTCTCAGGCGTCGGTGTCCGGACCGCGGGCTGCACCGCCGACGCGTCCGAGACGGGCTGGGGAGCCGGGGCGCCGGTCACGAAAGCCAGCGGCGGCGCCGGCTGGGAGCGCTCGGACTCGTCGAGGACGCGCAGCACCACCCGATCGGGGTGCTCCGGGAGCTCGAGGTCGGTCCAGACCTTGCTGCTCGTCGCGCGGACGTCGTGCTCGGTCCCGTCGGTCAGGGTCACGACGGCCGCAACAGGACCGAAGGCGACGATGCGGGTGCGCGGCCTCCAGTGGACGCCGACGAAGTGGTGGGCCTTGCGCATGCCACCGGCGGTCAGCACCTCGACGACGTCGTCGATGTCTCCACCGTCCGCGGCGTCGCTCGCTGAGATCGTGCGCTCGTCGTCCTCGTCGAGGCCGATGAGCAGGTGCATGCCGGGGCCCCCGATGTGCGTCCACCCGTCGGGGGCCCGTTCGACGACCACGGACGGGTCACTCACGTCTACGACCTGCTCTCCCCTGCTGAGCCGTTCACGTTCTCGCGCGGGGTGGTGTCCTCGTCGACGTCGGAGTCGGCGTCCTGCCCCTGCACCGCGACGACGATAGCAGTGACGTTGTCCCGTCCTCCTGCTGCGACACCGCGTCGCACGAGCTCGGCAGCCGCCTCCTCGGCGTCGGGATGGTCGGCGAGGACGGCCTCCATCTCCTCGCGGGCAAGCTCGTTGGAGAGGCCGTCGGAGCAGATGACGAAGACCTCACCCGGGTAGGGCGGGAAGACCCACGTGTCGACGACACCCATCGGGTCGCGCCCGAGCGAGCGGGTGACGACGTTGCGTCCGGGGTGCCGCTGGGCCTGTTCCGGCGTGATGAGGCCCCGCTCGACGAGCTCCCACACCTCCGAGTGGTCGACGGTGACCTGGGAGAGCTGCCCGTCGAGGCAGCGGTAGACGCGTGAGTCGCCGATGTTGAAGACGGCCCAGTGTCGCGAGCCGCCGACGGAGACGAGGGCCAGACCGGCGACGGTCGTTCCCATCCCGGTCTGCTCGGGGTGCCGTGCGGCGGAGGCGAGGATGCGCCTGTTGGCCTCCTCGACCTGGGCGACGACGTCACCCACGTGGACGACCGGGCGCGCGGCGAGCTCGACGACGGTCTCGGCCGCGATGCGGCTCGCGACCTCGCCCGCGGCATGCCCTCCCATGCCGTCGGCGACGACGTAGACGGTCCCGCTCGTGAGTGCCGCGTCCTCGTTGTGCTGGCGGACACGTCCCACGTCGGTCGCCAGACCGACGGTGATCGCCGGAAGGCCGCTGCTCATGCCTCGCCCCACGGGGTGACACGGACCGTCGTCAGGACCTGACGGATGAGCTCGTAGTCGGCGACCGCCTCCGGCCCACCGACAGCACCGGTCAGCTGGACGAGGTGCGCGCCCACGTCGGGAGCCTCGGAGCTCACGAGGTGGAAGAGGTTGGCCTGGAGCACGGTCTCGACGTCGGGGTCCGGCCAGGTCGCATCGCACCCGACGAACGCGGCACCGCCGAGGTCCGCGGCATACGGCTCCGAGACGCCGCCCCGGGAGGTCGCCAGGGAGGCGATCTGCTCGAGCGAGTCCTCTACCCTGAACTCCGGCCCGCACGCCTCGATGGTGACGACGACGTTGGGGGCGAACGCGCCTTCGCGCGGCAGCCGGGCGGCCATCGTCGTGCCCGGTGCGTGCGCGGGCTCCCATCCGTCCGGAACCTCGAGGGCCACCGACGGCTGCCCCGGGAAGTCGGCGCTCGGGTAGGCGAGGGTGCTCATGGGCTCGTTCCTTTCGGTCGCTCCCGCAGGGGTCGGGGACGGCGCGGTCAGTCAATCATTCACGCGGTGCCGTGTCAGGTCGGTCGTGGTGCCTTTCGAGCAGGTGGTGGCACGGGAACGAAGTGCTGCCGAGCGTACGACGGTCGCACCGGGCCTCGCGATGGGGAGGACTGCCCATCGCACCGACCAGACCGACACCCGCGGACGTCAGTCCGTGGCCCCTCGCGCGGCCCACCAGGCCTCGAGCTTCTCGCGGGCGGCGTCCTTGCCGATGGGGCCGTCGTCGAGGCGGACCGACAGGAGGAAGTCGTACGCCTCACCCAGCACCGGGCCCGGTCGGATGCCCAGCGCCTCGGCGATCTCGTTGCCGTTGAGCTCCGGCCGCACACTGGCCAGCTCCTCCTCCTGGGCGAGTCGGTCGATGCGCCGCTCGAGGTCGTCGTAGGCCTGGGAGAGGCGTGCTGCCTTGCGCGCGTTGCGCGTCGTGCAGTCAGAGCGCGTCAGGCGGTGCAGTCGGGTCAGCAGCGGCCCGGCGTCCGTGACGTAGCGGCGCACGGCGGAGTCGGTCCACTGCCCGTCGCCGTAGCCGTGGAAACGCAGGTGCAGCTCCACGAGTCGGGCGACCTGCTTGGTCGTGTCCTTGTCGAAGCGCATCGCCTTGAGCCGCTTGCTCGTGAGCTTGGCGCCGACGAGCTCGTGGTGGTGGAACGAGACGCCGCCACCGTCCTCGAAGCGTCGGGTGGCGGGCTTGCCGATGTCGTGGAGCAGCGCAGCTAGGCGCAGCACGAGGTCCGGACCGGGCACTGACTCGGGCGCTCCGTCGGCGGGGCCCTCGAGGTCGATGGCCTGCTCGAGGACGATCAGGGAGTGGTCGTAGACGTCCTTGTGCCGGTGGTGCTCATCGAGCTCGAGGCGCAGGGCCGGCAGCTCGGGGAGGAACACCTGGGCCAGACCGGTGTCCACGAGCAGCGTCAGTCCGAGCCTCGGGCGGGATGACAGCAGCAGCTTGGTGAACTCGTCGCGCACGCGCTCGGCCGAGACGATCGAGAGGGTGTCGGCGCGCTCCGTCATGGCGGCACGAACCTCGGGTGCCACGTCGAAGCCGAGCTGCGAGGCGAAACGGGCCGCCCGCATCATCCGCAGCGGGTCGTCGGCGAAGGACTCCTCGGGCGCGGCCGGCGTCATGAGCCGGCGCTGCACGAGGTCGGGCAGCCCGCCGTGGACGTCGACGAACTCGAGAGTGGGCAGCCGTACCGCCATGGCGTTGACCGTGAAGTCCCGACGCACGAGGTCACCCTCGAGGCTGTCGCCGAACATGACCTCGGGCTTGCGCGACGTGCGGTCGTAGGTGTCGGCGCGGTAGGTCGTGATCTCGATGACGTGGGCGCCCTTGCGCAGGCCGATCGTGCCGAACTCGCGACCGATGTCCCAGTGCGCGTCGGCCCAGCCCCGGACCACCGCGAGGATCTCGTCGGGCCGCGCGTCGGACGTGAGGTCGAGGTCGGGCGAGACCCGACCGAGGAACGCGTCACGGACCGGTCCGCCGACCAGTGCCAGATCGTGTCCGGCCCCGGCGAACCGCTCGCCGAGCTCGGTGAGCATGGGCAGGACGGGGGCGAGTCGGGCGACGGCGGCGCGCAGGAGCGGCAGGCCGGCGTCGGCAGGCTGCTGGCCGTCGGGGGCGGGCGTGTCGGGTCGGTCAGGCACGCGACCAGCCTAGTGAGCGTCCGGCGAGCCCCCCGACCGCGTGCAGGCGCGTCCTGGCGTTCGCGTGTGGTCCCCGTGTGCTCCCCGTGTGGCCCCCGTGTGACCCCGTGTCGCCGTCTCCCGACGACGGGAGGTGCCACGGTTCCGCCGGTTATGGTGGCGATGTGAGCGCGCTTCCCGTCCCGAGTCCCCTGCCGGGGAGGCGTCTGCCCGCCGTCGAGGAACGGTCGGCCGGGGGCATCGTCGTGGACGTCCGCGAGGGTCTGGCGCTCATCGCGATCATCGCCCGGCGCAACCGGGCCGGGCGCATCGAGTGGTGCCTGCCCAAGGGCCACGTCGAGCCCGGTGAGACGCTCGTCGAGGCGGCCGCCCGCGAGGTGGCCGAGGAGACCGGCATCGTCGGACGCGTGCTCATCGAGCTCGGCACCATCGACTACTGGTTCGCGACGTCGAGCACACGGGTGCACAAGTTCGTGCACCACTACCTCCTCGAGGCCACCGGCGGGGAGCTCTCCATCGAGAACGACCCGGACCACGAGGCGATCGACGTCGCCTGGATGAGGCTCGACGAGGTGCACCGCAGACTCACGTTCCCCAACGAACGCCGCATCGCGCAGGCGGCGTGGAACCGGCTGGCGGGGACGGCGTGATCCGTCGAGGGTCGCGGCGTCCGGACACGAGCGGGCGTCGCGCGACCCGCCTCGTGCGCACCCTGGCCGCCACCGCGTCGACGCTGGCCGCCGTGGGGCTCTCGGTCGGGGGCACCCTCGCGAGCGCCGCTCCTTCGTCCCGGGTCCCGACGACGTATGCCGGCACGTCCGCCCGTGCGCTCGAGCACCGTCCCGCCGTGACGCCGGTCAAGGACGTCGCCGTCATCGTCCTCGACACCCTGTCGCCCGCCGTGGTGAGCCCGGGCAAGGACGTCACGATCACCGGCACCGTCACGGCACCGCTGACCGGCCCGCTCTCCAGCCCAAAGCTGCAGGTGGTGCGCGGGGACGTGACGGTGAACCAGCGCGCGGCACTCGACGACTGGGCGTCCGGCCGCACGCCGTCCTCGGGCCGCACCGTCGCCACCACGGCCGTTCCGACCGTGCCGGCAGGCCAGACCCGACCGTTCACGACCACGGTGCCGTGGGGGCGGCTGCGCTCCGCCGACGCCTTCGCCGCCGTGCCGATCTCGGTCGACGTGGTCCAGCAGGGCGCGACCGAGCCCACCGGCCGGACGCGGACCTTCATCGCCTGGAACGGTCGCAAGGAGTACGTCCCGCTCAAGGTGGCCACCGTGCTGCCCCTGACGCTCGACCCGGACGTCGGCCTCTTCTCCCGCAACGACGCCACCCGGGAGTCCGCCTGGCAGCGAGCTATCGGACCCGACTCGCGCGTGGCCCGCATCCTCGACGGCACCAGTGGCGCGCACGTCGATCTCGCCGTCGACCCGTCCGTGCTCGGCCCGGATCTTGCTGCCGGGTCCTCTTCCGGGGCCGGTTCCGCTCCGGGCGGGGCCACCCCGACACCGAGCGGCACCGCCTCGGGTACCCCCGCCACCCCCAGCACCCCCGACACGGGCACGACACCAACGACTCCGACGGCTCCGACGCCCACTCCCACGACCCAGGGCACCCCGCCGTCCCAGGCCACCGCCACCATCGCGCGCCTCGGCGACGAGCTCGTGACCCAGCTGCAGGGCCGCAGCGTGTGGGCGCTGCCGTACACCGACGCCGATGTCGCCGCCACCGTTGCCGTCGACCCCTCGAACTCGCTCGTGCGCGACCTCGTGACGCGCGCGAGCACCCTGGCCACGCGACTCGGCCAAGCCGCCCGGGCCGACATCGTCTGGCCCGTCGACGGCCTGATGCCAGCAGGTCGCGAACAGGGCATCCAGACCCTCCTGTCCGGCACCTCGGTCAAGAAGCCGGCCGGCATCGTCGTCAACGCCGCCGCGGTGACCAGGACGACGGCATACACCCCGACCGCACGGAGGGTCGCGGCCGCCGGGACGCGGCTGCTCGCGTACGACCCCCGCCTGTCGGCGCTCCTTCCGGCACGCACCGACCCGAGCCCGGTCCTGTCGACCCAGCGCTACCTCGCGGAGACGCTCGTGCTCCTCGGGGAGCGGGCCGGCACGCCCCGGTCCGTCCTCGTCACCGCCCCCCGCACGTACGACCCCGACGGGGGCGCCCTCGCGACGTTCCTCGCCGCCACGTCGAGCGCCCCGTGGCTCGAGCCCGTCGACGCAGCGTCGCTGCTCTCCGACAGCGGCACCGACCAGGCAGTCGGGCAGGCCACCCCGGCGACCCCGGTCGCGTCCGCCGCGCCGCCGGCAGTCCTCACCGCGCGCCGCCTCGCCCAGATGGCCGAGCAGCGCGACACGCTGCTCAGTGTGTCCTCGGTGCTGCGGGACGGCACCGAGTTCGAGCGCACCTACCGAGCGGTGCTCGACGAGCTCGCCAGCACCCGATGGCGCTACGAGCCCGGCTCGTGGGCCACCCTCTCCGCCTCGGTGGCCAGGGACATCCGGGCAGCGACGAGCGCGATCCGCGTCGTGCCACGCACGAGCACGATCAACCTCCTCGCCGAGAAGGGCACCCTGCGGATCACCGTCGAGAACGGCCTCGACTACACCATCCAGGACATCCGCCTGCGACTCGTTCCGGACAACCCCCGCGTCCGGGTCGTCGAGCAGCCCGGCCCGGTGACCATCGGACCCCTGTCCCGCACGAACGTCCCCGTGGAGGTCGCCGCCGTAGCCGCCGGCCGCGCCGAGATCCGCGCCTTCCTCACGACGGCCGACGGCACCCAGATCGGATCGCCGGCCACGATCCCGGTGTCGGCCAACCCGCTCGACGGCGCCATCTACTGGGTCGGCGGGATCCTCGTCGGCCTCGTCCTGCTGGCCGGTGTCGTTCGCGCCGTCCTCAAGGGCACCTCACGCGTCGACGAGATCGCCGACATCGAGGCACTCACCGCGGCACACGAGTCTCTCGGCGGTGCGGACACTCGGGATGCCGACCGACCCGCCTAGGATGATGCCGAGCCACGCCTCCAGGTACGGCCGGACGAGGGGAGGGTGACGCAGGTGCAAGGAGTCGGACCGGGATCCGTCCTCGGTGGCCGCTATGCCGTGACGCTGCGCACCTCAGAGGGCGTGCACCACGAGCGCTGGCGCGCCAACGACCACACTCTCGAGCGCGAGGTCGTGCTCGTCTGCTTCTCCGCCGCGGAATCAGTGGCGGCGGCGGCGCTGGACGCCGCCAGGCGTGCCGCCGGCATCGAGGACCTTCGCCTCGTGCGGGTGCTCGACGTCGGCACCGACCAGGGAGTCGGTTTCATCGTCGAGGAGCCGCTCACCGGAGCCGTCCCTCTCTCGCACCTGCTCCAGAGCGGCGGCCTCGCCGCCGACGAGGTGCGCCGCCTGACCGGTGAGGCCGCCACGGCCCTCGACAAGGCGAGCCACCGCGGTCTGCATCACCTCGCCCTGACGCCCAGCGCGGTCCTGCGCATGCCCGACGGCGCCGTCAAGGTCCGTGGGCTGGCCACCGAGGCCGCGCTGACCGACGCGGACCGGCTCTCCGACGAGCGCGCCTCCCGCGCCGACGCCGTCGGCCTCGTCAAGATCGCGTATGCCGGCCTCACCGGTCGTTGGCCGATGGTGGCCGTCGACGACGGGCTGATCCCCGCCGGCGCGCCGGTCGGTCTCGAAGCCGCACCCACCATCGTCGGCGGCGTGGCCGCCCCCTCCGAGATCGCCGTGGGCGTGCCCAACGACCTCGACCTCATCTGCCGCATGACGCTCGGCAGCGGCCGCCGCGGCCCGATCTCACCCGGTGACCTCGCGCTGCAGATCGCACCCTGGCCCGCCGAGCAGGCGACGTCCGACGGCGCGACCGGCATGCGGCTGCGCGGCCGTGACGACTCCGAGTCCCTCGACCCGACGCGGGTGATGCCGTCGGTGGCCGCCGGCGGAGGGTCCGGCGTGGGTCTCGGCGTGGGCGCTGCCGCAGCGGCTGGATCGGCAGGATCGGCAGGATCGGCAGGGGCCCTCCGCTCCGGCGAGGTCGGTGGCACGAGTGGCGACGAGGGTCAGAACGAGACGGTGTCGTTCGTCAGCCCCGCCGAGGGCCAGTCCGGTCAGCAGGAGCCGACGCAGCCGTCCGCGGAACGCCTCCAGGCCGGCATCGCGGCGGCGGGTGCTGCCGCTGCAGGGGTGGCCGGCGCCATCGGGGAGCGGGTCGGCTCCTTCGCCCGGGCCGCGGCCGACAAGGCGTCGGCGCGAGCCGCCGAGCGTCGGGCCACCCGCGAAGGCGACGTGGACGACGACTTCGACGACACCTTCGACGACACGTTCGACGACTCGTTCGGCGACGACGGCATCGGGCTGGTCGACGCCCTCGAGGACGCGCCCCCGGCACGCCTCGAGCCGCCGGTGCCGGTCTTCGGGCGACGCGACGTCCCGGAGGCCCCGAGCGGCACCCAGTCCCGCATCGCCCTCGCGATCGTGGGCGTCCTCGTGCTCGTGGCGCTCTTCATCGGGGTGGGCAACGTCATGAAGATCGGGCAGCACGACGGCACGGCGGCGCCGGTCGTCGTGACCCAGACCCGCAGCCCGGGTGCCACCCAGCCGCCCACCACGTCGACGCCGGCCCCGACGACCACGACCCAGGCGCCTCCCGCGGCGCCGGTCGCGGTGGTCGGGGGCACGGGCTTCGACCCCGAGGACGGCACCGAGACCGACCAGAACGTCAAGCTCACCTTCGACGGCAACCCCGGCACCGACTGGCGGTCGCGCTGGTACGGCTCCGACAACTTCAACGGCAAGAAGGCCGGTGTCGGGGTCCTGCTCGACCTCAGCGCCCCCACGGCCGTGAAGGAGGTCCAGCTCGTCCTCGGTGCCGCTCAGGACGTCACGGTCTACGCCACCGACTCCGCCTCCACCAAGTCGCTCGACGGCGCCCAGGAGATCGGTTCGGCCACCAACGCCAACGGCACCGTCGTCATCAAGGCCACCGGCCAGCTCAAGCCGGCCAGCAAGATCATCGTCCTCGTGACCAAGGCGGCGCCCGCCGAGGCTGCGAACCACTACCGCGCGCAGATCAGTGAAGTGACAGTGCGCTGACCGTGAGCTCGGGGGATGCCGCTCCGATCGCCGACCTGAGCGACCGGGAGCTGCTGGCACTGCACGTCAACGGTGACGACCATGCCTTCGCCGAGCTCTTCCGCCGGCACAAGGACCGGATGTGGGCTGTCGCCCTGCGCACCGTCCGCGATCCCGAGCTCGCCGCCGACTGCGTCCAGGACGGCTTCATCGCCGCCTTCCGCCGCGCCGACTCCTTCCGGGGCGAGGCGGCCGTCACGACGTGGCTGCACCGCATCGTCGTCAACGCCTGTCTCGACCGGCTGCGCCGGCGCCGGCCGACGACCGAGCTCTTCGAGTACGACCTCGCCGACCGGCACGACCACCACGCCTCCACCGAGGTGCGCCTGGACATCCAGGAGGCTCTCGCCCGGCTACCCGAGGGCCAGCGTGCCGCGCTCGTCCTCGTCGACATGCACGCGGTGCCCGTCGCCGAGGCCGCCGTCATCCTCGGCGTGGCCGAGGGCACGATCAAGTCCCGCTGCGCGCGGGGGCGTGCCGCCCTGGCGCAGCACCTGGGCCTGACGCCCGGAGTGCGACCGGTCGAGCAGGACTGACCGGGCGGGTCCCCCGCCCGGGGCCGCGCGGTGACCCCGCCGAACAATGGTTGAATCCGGGGGAACCCGACGGCCACAGGGGGCCGTCGAAACCGCGGCGACCGGCACACCCCTGCCTGCCCGTACGACCACTGCACGCTCTGCCCGAAGGACCATATCGGTGGACGAGTCCGCGAACACCCCTGAGCACGACCGACCCCTCGACCTCCCCGAACCGCGTGACCCGACCGCGCCGCCCGCCACCGATCTCGGTCACGAGATCGAGGACGAGGGCCCCGAGCCGCACATCGACGCGCACCTCGATGCCCGGGTGCGAGAGCTGCTGGCAGACGCGCCCGACCCCGGTCCGATGCCCGCCGAGGTGGGCGAGCGCATCTCGCGGGCCCTGCTGCACGCCGCGCAGCTGCGCGTGGACCCCGGCCCGCTCGCGCCCGGCAGCTCGAAACACAGCCCTGACGGGCCGGACGGCGGCCCAGGCCCCGGCGGCGGCGGCGGCGCGGTGCTCGCGATGCCATCGCGAGCCGGACGACCCAAGCCGATCTACCTCGCCGCCGCGGTCGCTGCGGCTGTCGCCGTCGTCGCCGTGGGCGCCTCAGCCCTGCACCTGACGAAGCGACCGAACGGTGCGGCGGCCATCGGCGACACCTACAACTCCGGCGCCAGCGCGTCGCCGTCGAGCGGCCCGTCGAGTGCCCCATCAGGTGCCCAGTCCAGCCCACCGGCCACGCGGTCCGGCCTGCACATCCAGCTCAGCACGACGGCATACTCCCCCGGCAGGCTCGCCGCGCAGGCGAGGACGCTCCTCGAGCACCCCGGTCAGCCGATCGGCGACCTGGCAGCCGAGTCACCGGCCGTCGGTCCCATCGCCACCCCCACGGGCCTCGAGTCGTGCCTGCGGGCGATCGGGGCCCGTGACGGCGCCGACCCGGCGCCCGAGGCCGTGTCGGCCGATCTCGCGACCTTCGACGGACACCCCGCGGTCGTGGTGGTCGTGACCCGTGCCGGCGTCAGCACCGCCTGGGCCGTCGAGCGCAGCTGCACGACCGGCGCCCCCGGGGTGCTCGAGGGCGCCACCCCCGTCCCGTGAGGCCCGACGGCCGTGAGCTGCTCCGAGTGGGAACAACGACCACCTAGGATCGGTTGAGGCCTATGCGGCTCGTGGCCGCGCGCAGCACCGGCACCTGCCGGTCACCGAGCTGGTCGAACGGTCACGACACGAGAAGCGTCACAAGGAGCAGCCCACATGTCCCGTCCGGACACCGTCCGCAACGTCATCATCATCGGCTCCGGCCCCGCGGGCTACACCGCGGCCGTCTACGCCGCCCGCGCGAACCTCGCGCCCCTCGTCTTCGAGGGCGCCGTGACCGCCGGGGGCGCGCTGATGAACACGACCGAGGTCGAGAACTTCCCCGGCTTCAAGGACGGCATCATGGGACCCGACCTCATGGACGAGATGCGCGCCCAGGCCGAGCGCTTCGGCGCCGAGCTCGTCACCGACGACGTCACCGCGGTGGACCTGACCGGCGACGTCAAGACCGTCACCGACGGCGAAGGCACCGCCCACCGGGCCCGCTCGGTGATCCTCGCGATGGGCTCCGCCTACCGTGAGCTCGGCCTGCCCCGCGAGAAGGAGCTGTCCGGTCACGGCGTCTCGTGGTGCGCGACCTGCGACGGCTTCTTCTTCCGCGACCAGGACATCGCCGTCGTCGGCGGCGGCGACTCCGCCATCGAGGAGGCGACCTTCCTGACGAAGTTCGCCCGCACCGTGACGATCATCCACCGCCGCGACGAGCTGCGTGCCAGCAGGATCATGGCCGACCGGGCCCACGCCAACGACA
Source organism: Terrabacter sp. 01T434 (assembly GCF_056398545.1). NCBI lineage: Bacteria > Bacillati > Actinomycetota > Actinomycetes > Micrococcales > Intrasporangiaceae > Terrabacter > Terrabacter sp. 01T434. The sequence continues at coordinate 229 of NZ_JBFTPP010000012.1, read as the reverse complement.
AGATCCACTTCGCCTGGAACTCCGAGGTCGCCGAGATCCACGGCGAGGGCAAGCTCAGCGGTGTCACGCTGCGCGACACCGTCACCGGCGACACCCGCGAGCTCGCGATCACCGGTCTCTTCGTCGCGATCGGCCACGACCCCCGCAACGAGCTCGTCACGGGCGTCGTCGAGACCGACGACGCGGGCTACGTGCTCGTCGACGGCCGCTCCACGCGTACCAACCTGCC
>NZ_JBFTPP010000011.1:0-160412 GCF_056398545.1 Terrabacter sp. 01T434 | reverse complement strand
GCGGGGGAGACCCATGTGAGTGTCGATGAGCTGGCCGGGGTCACCGGGATCGACACGAGCGCGGGCGCGACCGGGACCGGGACGGCGTTCAGTTCCGGGTCGGTCACCACGACCCAGCCGAACGAGATCCTGTTCGGGGTGGTCGGGGTGGAGTCTGCTGCGACCGTGCCGGCCTGGGCGGCTGGCTGGAGCGGGCTGCCGAACCTGAGCGTGTCCACTGATGACCTGGCGACGGCCTTCCGCGTCACGACCGCGACGGGTGCCTACACCGCGTCGGGCACCAGCGGAGGCCAGTGGATGGCCGCCATCACCGCCTTCAAGACGAGCTGACCTGACACCAGGTAGTCCTTCTTCCGGTGACGAAGGGCCCGGGCGGCGTCCCGTCCGGGCCCTTCACCGCTGCCGGCTCGAAGTCCAAGACCTACGTCTCGGCCGGAGAGTCGAGGATCTCTAGTCGATCCGGGCGATCGGAGCTCCCTGCACCACGCTGGCCTCCTCGTCGACGAGCAGATGGACGACGCCGGCCACCGGCGCGATCACCTCCGCGGCAACCTTGTCGACCTGCACCTCCGCGATGAGCTGGGCGGCCGAGACGGTCGCGCCCTCCAGCACGAACCACGTGGCGAGCACCCCCACGGCCTGCGGCGACTCCTTGGACAGGGCCGGGAACAGGACGTCGGTCATATGGCCACCGCGCGGCGCACCGCCTCCTCGATCCGCTCCGGCCGCGGCAGCACGGCGTACTCGAGCACGTGGGCATACGGGATCGGGACGTCCGGCACGGCCACCCGCTGCACGGGGACCCGCAGCAGCGTCGGGTCGTGGTCGGTGACCGTGGCCACGACCTCACCCGACAGCCCGAACGAGCGGTAGTCCTCGTCGACGACGACGAGCCGGCCGGTCTTGGACACCGACTCGAGGATCGCCTCGCGGTCGAGCGGTACGAGGCTGCGCAGGTCGACGACCTCGACGTCGATCCCGTCGGCGGCGACCTTCTCGGCCACGTCGAGCGCGTGGTGCACCGACAGCGAGATCGTCACGACCGTGACGTCACGGCCCTCGCGCGCAACGGCCGCCTTGCCGATCGGCACGACGTGCTCACCTTCGGGCACCTCTCCGATCGAGCGGGCGTTCTTCGCCATCCAGGGCAGACCCATGACGCCCTTGTGGAACATGTAGACGACAGGGTTGTCGTCGCGGATCGCGGACGTCATGAGGCCCTTTGCGTCGGCTGGGTTGCTCGGCACGACGACCTTCATCCCGGGCAGGTGCGCGAACGTACCCCAGAGGCACTGCGAGTGTTGGGCGCCGTCGGAGTAACCGCCGCCGACGGCCGTGGTCAGCACCATCGGCACCGTGACGTGGCCACCTGACTCGAAGTGGATCTTGGCCATGTGGTTGTAGATCTGGTCCAGGCAGACGCCCATGAAGTCGGCGAACATCAGCTCGACGATGGGTCGCATGCCCTCGACGGCGGCGCCGATGCCGAGCCCGATGAAGGCGCTCTCGGAGATCGGGGTGTCGATGATGCGGTCAGGGCCGAAGCGGTCGACCAAGCCCGTCGTCGAGCTGAAGATGCCGCCGTAGGCGCCGACGTCCTCGCCCAGGTAGACGACCGCGGGGTTGCGCTCCATCTCCTGGGCGATCGCCTCGACCATGGCCTTCGAGGTCGTCAGTCGGCGGTTGGTCGCCGGGGTGGGGGCAACGGGGGTGTCAGTGATGGTCATCGTCGTCTCCTCAGGCGAACACGTGGGACGTCGCCGACGCGGCGTCGGGCAGCGGGCTGTTCTTGGCGTAGGCAACCGCGTCCTCGACGCGTTCGCTGGCCGCGGCCCGGATCCGCTCCACGGCGTCGTCGTCGAGCAGCCCGGCATCGCGGAGCCGGCGCTCGTAGCGGGGGATGGGATCGTGCTCCGGCACCTCGGCCAGCTCGGGCCGGTAGCCCTGCGCGTCGCCCTCGAAGTGCCCCCACATGCGCAGGGTGTGCACCTCGATGAGGCTGGGGCCGGCACCGGATCGGGCACGAGCGACGGCCCGCTGCGCGGCGGCATACACGGTCTCGACGTCGTTGTCCTCGACGCGCTCACCAGGTATGCCGTAGGCCGCGGCGCGGTCGGCGTTCGACGGGATCGCGGTGGCCACGTCGCGGGGCACCGAGATCGCCCAGTCGTTGTCCTCGACGACGAAGACGACCGGCAGCGACCACCGCGCCGCGAGGTTGAGCGACTCGTGGAAGGCGCCCTGGTTGGCGGCCCCCTCGCCGGTGACCGCTACGGCGATCCGGTCGGTTCCCTTGCGCTGGAAGGCGAATGCCTGGCCGAGAGCAGGCGGGTAACCCTCCGCGATGATGCCCGAGCAGGAGAAGTGGGTGGCGGGGTCGAAGAGGTGCATGTGACCGCCGCGCCCACGCCCGAGGCCGGTCTCGCGCCCGAAGATCTCCGCGGTCATCCGATGCAGGTCCATGCCGTGAGCGATCGCGAGGTGGTGGGGGCGGTGCGTCGCGGTCACCGCGTCGTCAGTGGTCAGATGGGCGCAGACCCCGGCAGCGACAGGCTCCTGGCCGGCGGACAGGTGCATCTCGCCGGGCACGAGCCCCTTGCCGATGTCGAAGCCGGGCCCCTTGTCGGCGTGGTACTCGCGAAGGATGGCTTCCTCGTAGGTCCGGCACAGGACCATCGTCGAGTAGAGCCCGAGACGAGCCTCGGCGTCGAGCGTGTCGCCGGGAGCGAGCCCGCCGGTGGGGGACGGGGGTTGGGCGTGCGTCGTCATGACGACCTCCAGATGCCCGGGCGATGGTGGAGGGATGGCGCCTCGGGGAGTGGGGCGACGAGACCGGCGCGGCCGTCCCGGGGAACCGGCTGGCCACTGTCCAGCGTAGGCATCCTGCGCGCCGCCGTTGAGCAAAGCGGAGGATTCTCAGGCAGGCTACGGCGCTGCCTTTCACACGCGAGCCCGTGCACAGGGTGCGTCGTGGCCCCGCGTAAAGGCTTGCGCCCCAGTGGAGTTCATCGCAGTTGCGCAAGGCTGTGAGCCCGGTCCAAGTCTTCGTATCGAGCGCTTTGTCGGTGGATTCGGCGTAAACGTGTCTTCTCGTTCTTTGCCTTCGGGCCGTGCCGCGCCGGTCCTACAGTGGTCTGTCCCCCCCGGCCGCTTTCGGCCGTGACCGGAAGCGCGCCACTCACCCACGGGCCGAGGAGGCCTGGCATGAAGAAATCCCGTTTGTCGCATCGAATCCGGTTGGTGGTCGCCGCTCTCTGTGCCGCGGCGCTGGCCCTGTTCCTGGTTCCTGGGGTCGCCGCCCAGGCCAGAACGAGTACGGATCGTGACGTCCGCACCTGGAACGTGCAGGTCGGTCAGGAGTCGCCCGACGACGCCATCCAGGGAATGGCGTTCCTACCCGGCACGATCTGGATCAATGTCGGAGACCGGATCACGTGGACGGCGATGGCAGGGGAGATCCACACGGTGACGTTCCTGGCGAAGGGCCACTCGCTGACGCCCTTCGACCCCTCGGACCCGACCATGCTGTTCCGTCAGGGCGGCCGGCACTATGACGGCGTCTCCTACTACAACTCGGGCATCATGACGGACGAGTCCGATTCGGGCTTCCCGGCATCGCGCACCTACACCCTCACCTTCGACAAGGCCGGCACCTTCACCTACTGGTGCCTCGTCCACGGCACGATGATGAAGGGCGTGGTGAACGTCCGAGCTGCCGGCACGCACTACCCCTACTCACAGGCGCAGTACGACCGGTCGAGCGCCGCGCAGGCTGAGCGGATCCTCGCAGACGGCCGGAGGCTCTGGTCCAAGACGGCGGCACTCGCCACGAACCGGACGGTCTTCGCCGGCGCCGATGACGGCGTGGCCATGGTCATGCGGTTCATCAGGCCGACGGTGCACGTGCGCGTCGGTCAGAGCGTCACGTTCCGCAACGTGGGCATGGCGGCGCCACACACCGTCACCTTCGGACCGGAGAAGGCCAACATCTTCGTTCCGTACGGCGACCCCACCCACTTCAGGGGTGCTCAGCTGAACTCGGGCATCATCCCGCCCGGCGGGTCCTTCACCGTGACGTTCACCAAGGCCGGCACGTACGCCTACATCTGTGCCCTGCACGACTATCTGGGCATGACGGGCACCGTGGTGGTCAGCAACCGGTAGACGGCTCACCACTGAGCCGCCATGGGCCACGCGCCCACGGCGGATCCAGCGTCGGAGAGGGGCTCGGACTCGTTCGAGCCCCTCTCGCGGTGGCGAGCCGTTCACGCAACGACGCTTGCAGCCGTGAAATGGTCCGCGGGCATGGGCGTTCGAAGTCGCCACGTGATGGCGATGGGCCGCTCGCCCCGATGTTCCACGTATCAGGGCGTCCCACAGTCTCAGCTCCGCGGCGACCCGGCCGTCGAAGAACGCCCGCACGTCGGTGCCGTCACCGCGCTCCGGCGTCGCGGTGAGGCCGAGGAGCTCGTCGGGCCGGAGGTGGTCGAGGATCGCCTTGTAGGTGCGAGCCTCTGCGTGGTGGAACTCGTCGATGACGACGACCGAGTACGCATCGGCTGGGAGATTGGTGATGCCGTATGCCGTGAGCGACTGGACGGATGCGAAGACGTGACCCCATCGCTCAGGGCGGGCGCCGCCGACGTAGAGCTCACCGAAGTCGGCGTCGTTCAGAACCTCTCGGTACGTGCGCAGGGACTGTTCGAGGATCTCTCGACGGTGAGCGACGAAGAGCAGTGTCGGTCGGTTCCCTCCTCGTTCGCACAGGCGTCTGTAGTCGAGGGCGGCCACAACGGTCTTGCCGGTTCCCGTTGCTGCGACAACGAGATTCCGATGCCGACCGTGCACGATGCGCTCGACGTCCAGCTGCTCGAGCATCTCGGTCTGGTGGGGATAGGCGCGCACCTCGAGACCAGAGAGCGACAGGGTGACGCGGTCGTGGGTGCGGCGACCCGAGGCCTCGGCCAGCGCATCGTCGAGGCGGTCCCGGTCGCGTTCGGGGTCATAGCGCTCGAAGGTCGCGTCGTGCCAGTAGCTGTCAAACGTCGCCCGGAACTTCTCGATCAACGACGGAGTGGCGATCGCAGAGAGTCGAACGTTCCACTCCACTCCGTCCAGCAGGGCCGCACGCGACAGGTTGCTCGATCCGACGTAGGCCGTGTCGAAGCCGGTGTTGCGTCGAAACAGCCATGCCTTGGCGTGGAGGCGAGTCCGCGGTGCGTCGTACTGGACCCTCACCTCCGCGCCGAACTCGCTGACGAGGCGGTCGAGGGCCGCTCGCTCAGTGGCCCCCATGTACGTCGTGGTGATGATGCGGAAGGGCACCCCACGATCGCGGAGCTCACGCAGCTGGGTCTCGATCACGCGAATCCCGTGCCACTTGACGAAGGCCATGATGACGTCGACGCGATCTGCGGTCGGGATCTCGGCTCGTAGCTCATGCCCGATCCCCGGCTCGCCTGAGGCATTGGTCAGGAGAGCGGCGTCTGACAGCGGCGTGGCCGGTCGGAGAGTCGACCGGTGCGGGTGATGGTTGCCCGCGTAGGACACGGCCAGCAGCTGGCGCGATGTGTCAACGACCGCGTCCTCGTCGGAACCGAGAACGCCCAGCACCCGGTTGACCAGGGTCACGCGAAGCTCCGGGTTTCGCTCACTGCGCAGAACGCGGGCCACCGCCTGGGCCACGTGCCGGCTGAGAACCTCCGGCTCATCTGCGTCGGCCACCGCTGCCCGCGGTGCGTCGACGTCTCCAGCCTCGTCGAGGCGCTTCTGGAGATGAGCCGTGATGAGACTCTCGTAGACGCCCTCGAGCAGACTTCCCCCGTCACTGGTCATGGCGGGCAGCTTGCCACGGCAAGGGGCGCAGAGCGGCTCGCTCGGGGCCGTGTCGAAGGGGTCGATGTGGAGCGGCTACGAGACGCTCAGACCCCTGGTGCGCAGGGACCACTTCCGAGCGCGGCGAGGCCTGCCCTGTCCCCGGCGCCGAGCTGCCCCGCGAAGAGCGGGCCCGAGGGACCGCCACCACTCGGGGTGCGCTCACCCCCGAACATCAGCTGTGCAGGGTCGGTGACGTGAGCCGCTCCGAGGACGTGACCGAGCTCGTGCATGATCACACCGCGGGCACCGTTCGAGCTGCCGGCGGAAGGCCCTGACATGAGCGTTGGCGTGTCCAGCCAGACGGTGCCGGTGACGTAGGTCAGGCGTCCGTGCGTATCGCGCCATGGGCGGCCGCCACCCAACCCCGCCACGCGCCCGGCGAGCCCAGGAGACTCGCTCTCGTCGCTCCACGCGATGAGGACAGGCGCCCAACGCTGTCCATAGCGTTCTGGCTGGAACGCCCGGCGCTGCTCGGAGGGTGCTTCGTCGGTGAGGCCGTCGTTGACGAACTTCAGTCCCGTGGCCGCCGATATCTGGGCAACGGCCTCGTCGACGAGGCGGGCGCCCCCTGGACCCGCGGCGGCTGTGCGCGTCACATAGTGGATCGGGCGACAGGGATCGAACGTGACGGGCTCGTCAGTACCCGTCTGCATCATGGAGAAGCCATACGTTTCGCTACCGGCGGGTGCTGCGTGCACAGGTGGCAGGAGCCGCGTCCCGGCGAACTCGACACCGGCCGGCGGGATGTCAGCGCCCATCGGGCGCTGGGCCCGAGCCGGGAACAACCAGGCGACGTTGCCGGGACCCCACAGGGCCGAGGCCACGATGAGCACCACCACTCCCGTCCCCAACCGCGGATGCCGCAGCCACCACGGACCGGTCGCGGCTGCCCGTCGTCCTGACCACTGTGGTGTCGGCGTCCAGTCACGAGGTCCGACGCCTGAGCCGACAGGCGACGGCCACAGCACGGCGCCTCCGTCCGAGGTTGCGTCGAGCCGATCCAGGCGTTCGAGTGCCTTGGTCATGCGACGTCGCCGTCGCCCCGGTCCACCCGTCAGCGCGTCGACGTGACGACGCCACCCCCCTGAAGCCATGTCGGCAGGCTAGGCACCTTTGAGACGAATCGCGCCGGTTTCGGTAGAAGTGCCCCGTACGTCCCTGGACGGTCGTGCCCCACCAGCCGCGACGGGATCGAGCACGTCGTGGGCGTCGATGTCGGCAGAGCCGTGGCAGGGCTGCTCGTCGTGGAGGAGGAGGTGGTCGTGGAGGCCGACGAGCTGTTCGACGCGACGCTCGCACCGGACGCGGTCGTTGCGGGGGGAGCGGATCCGCCTGACCCGCAGGCGCCCAGCGTCATGGAGACCGTGGCGGCGACGGGTGAGCATGCGCAGCCGTCCGATGCTGCTCGTCATCCTTCCTCCCCTCCACGTGAGCCTCGATCCATTGGACCGCCACCCGCTCGAAGCGGAGCGCCGATGTGCCCGACCAGACAGCTTCGTCGCGCGGTGGCAGCCGCCTCACGACATCGGCCAAAGCCTCGACGCGAGCAGTCCGCGGCGGGAGCATGGAAGCATGTCTCGTCTCCGGACGGTGACGCGTCGCCTCCCTCTGACGAGCACCCTCGTGGTCGCCGTCTTCGTGCTGTCGCTGTGGTCTCGAGCCCTGTGGAGTCCCCTGCGCAGTCAGCCGTTGCGCGACTCGGCGACCTACGGTCTGCCGGCCCTCCACCAGGGCTCGTGGTGGACCGTCCTCACAGGCGCGTTCTTCGCCGTGGAACCGCAGCAGTACGTGCCGATCCTGCTGGGGCTCATGATCTTCGGAGGTTTCACGGAGTGGCGCCTCGGGACCTTGCGGTGTGCGGTGGCCCTGTTGTCCTGCCACGTGGTCGCCGTCGTGGGTGCGGCAGTCCTGCTGGAGGTGACCCGAGACCACGGCTACGAGTGGACCACCGCGCTCTCCCTGGTCCGGGACGCCGGTCCGTCGGCGGGTTTCCTCGGCGCGGCCGCTGCCGCCTCCGTCACCCTGACCCCGCCCTGGCGCGGGCGCGTCCGCACCCTGCTCGTGGCGTACGTCGTGCTCTTCGTCATCCACATGGGGGCGTTGGCCGACCTCGAGCACGTACTGGCAGTGGGGTTCGGCCTGCTCCTCGGTCCGTTCCTCGTCGGCCGCGCGCCGTCGCTGACCTTCAGGCACCTGACCCGCCGGGACTTCCGGCTGCTCGCCTCCGGCTTCTTCCTCGTCGCTGCCGCCGAGGTCCTCCTGCGGCCCTTCACCACCGCCGACGGTCCGTTCGCGGTCACCATGACACCGGAGGCGCGGGCCGAGCAGCTGACCCAGACCGACATCGTGCTCGGCGTCGTCCAGGCCGTGCTCTGGCTCTGGCTCGCCCGGTCGCTCTACAAGGGTCGGCGCTGGGCCTGGCGCTGGGCGGTGGGGCTGCTGGTCGTCGTCATCGTCATCCAGATCCTCAACCTCGGCTACATGGTGGTGGTCGGGGAGCGAGGCCTGCTCGCCGCCGGCTGGGAGCTCCTCGGCAACGCGCTCGGCCTCTCGGTCTGTCTCGTGGGCCGCCACGCCTTCCGCAACCCGTCCGTCCGCCGAGCGCGTCGCACCAGTGGCAGCCTGGTGGCGCCGGCGGACGACGACCAGCGCTCGCGGGCCACGCGGCTGTTGCGGGAGGAGGGCACGGTCAACCGGCTCGCGTGGATGACGACCTGGCCGGAGAACCGGTGGTTCGCGCCGCCCTCGATGCATGGATACGTGGCGTATCGCGTGCACGCCGGCGTCGCCCTCGGCCTCTGCGACCCCGTCGGCTCCTCCGAGGAGGAGCGGTCGGAGCTGCTCGGCGAGTTCGCGAATGCCGTGCACGGGCAAGGCCTGGTGCCCTGCCTCTTCACCGTGACCGCGGAGACCTCGCGCCACGCGCGCGCCCAGGGCTGGCACTCGCTCCAGGTGGCGGAGGAGGCGTGGATCGAGCTGCCCACCCTCGACTTCGTCGGCAAGTCGTGGCAGGACGTCCGGACGGCCATGAACCAGGCCGCCAAGCTCGGAATCCGCTTCCGGATCGGCCCGCTCGCAGACATGCCGCGTGGGATCCAGATGCAGGTGAAGGCCATCTCGTCCGAGTGGGTCGAGGACAAGGGCCTGCCCGAGATGGGTTTCACGCTCGGCGGGGTCGACGAGGCCCTCGACCGCAGTGTCCGCGTCGGTCTCGCCATCGACGGGGACTCGACGGTGCACGGCATCACGTCGTGGATGCCGTTCCATGCGAGCGGAGGGGGTGACCCCGCCGGCTGGACCCTCGATGTCATGCGGCGACTGCCTCGTGGCTTCCGCTACTCCATGGAGTTCCTCATCGCGTCGGCCTGCGTGACCTTCAAGGAGGAGGGCTGCCCCGTGGTCTCCCTCTCCGGAGCGCCCCTCGCCCGCACCTCTCCGCCTGCCGGTGAGGAGTCCCTCGACCGGGGCACGCTCGACAGCTTCCTCGACCGGCTCGGTGCGTCTCTGGAGCCCTACTACGGATTCCGTTCCCTGCAGGCCTTCAAGTCGAAGTTCCAGCCGCGCTACGAGCCGCTCTACCTCGTCTTCCCCGACGAGGCAGCGCTCCCGCGCATCGGACTGGCGCTCAGCCGCGCCTACCTGCCGGACGCGGGGATGCGCGACTTCGTGACCCTGGCACGCTCGAGTCGAGGGTGACCGGCTCCGGCGACGCCGGACGCGCTCAGGCGCCGTGGGGCTCGACGAGGCCGCTCTCGTAGGCCAGCACCACGAGCTGCGTCCGGTCACGAGCCCCGAGCTTCATCAGCAGCCGGCTCACGTGCGTCTTGGCGGTCGCCGGCGTCACGAAGAGCTGCTGGCCGATCTCCTGGTTCGACAGGCCGCGCGCGACGAGGACCAGCACCTCCTTCTCGCGCTCGGTGAGGCCGTCCAGGGACCCCGTCGCTTCCCACCGCGCCACGCCGGGCGACGCCTGCCGGCGCACGAACTCCGCGATGAGCTGGCGCGTGACGCTCGGCGCCAGCAGCGACTCGCCCTGTGACACCACCCGGATCCCGTCGAGCAGCTGGGCCGGTGGAGTGTCCTTGAGCAGGAAGCCGCTGGCTCCTGCGCGCAGCGCCCCGAAGACGTAGTCGTCGAGGTCGAACGTCGTCAGCACGAGGACGCGCGTCCCGACCCCGAGTCCAGCGATCGCGCTCGTTGCCTCGAGCCCGTCCATGACGGGCATCCGGATGTCCATGAGCACGACGTCGGGCTCGAGCTCGCGCACCAGCGCCACGGCCTCCGCGCCGTTCTCACCCTCGCCGACCACCTCCAGGTCGGGCGCGGAGTCCACCAGCAGGTGGAAGGCGCCCCGCACGAGCGCCTGGTCGTCCACCACCACGACCCGCACCGGCGCGCTCACGACGACCCCCCGGCATACGGCAGCCGGGCCCGCACCCGGTAGCCCCCACCCGGACGGGGTCCCGCCTCGAACTGCCCGCCGTAGAGCTCCACGCGTTCGCGCATCCCCAGCAGACCGTGTCCCGACCCACCGCTCTGCGGCGGCCCGAGGTGCTCCTCCGGCCGGCCGCCGTCGGTCACCTCGACCTCGACCCCGTTCTCGCCACAGGAGATTCGCACGTGCGCGACTGCGCCGCCGTGCTTGATGACGTTCGTCAGGGACTCCTGGACGACTCGGTATGCCGCCAGGTTGACGCCCGCGGGCACGTCGGCGACGGTGCCACTCGACTCGAGGGTCACCCCCAGCCCGGCCGCCCGCGTCTCCGCGACCAGGCCCGGGATGTCGGTGAGTCCGGGCATGGGACGCGTCGCGGCGACCTCGTCGCCCCGGCGAAGCACCCCGAGCATCCGGCGCAGGTCGACGAGCGCGTCGCGGCTGGTGGTCTCGATGACCGCGAGAGCCTGTCCCGCAGCTGCCACGTCGGTGTCGATGACATGACGCCCCACGCCCGCCTGGACCGCGACGACGGACATGGAGTGGGCGACGATGTCGTGCAGCTCGCGCGCGATGCGCAGCCGCTCGGCCGCCACCGCCGCACGGGCGCGGTCCTCCCGCTCGCGCTCGAGCAGCCGGGTCCGCTCCTCCATCGCCGTCCACCGCAGACGCCGCTGTCGCAGGTTGTCACCGGCGAGCCAGGCGACCGCCGTGGCGAGCAGCGTCGACACGACGTCGCTGGGCGTGACCACGCCGGCCGGCTGCGCGGCGAGGGCCACGACGAAGGCTGCCACCGACGCCGAGAGCGCGACGAGCGAGTCCCGGCGACCGCCGTGCAGGGCGAGCCCGAACAGGAGCACGAAGACGCTCACCCCCGGGAACGCCGCGTAGTGCAGCAACGAGAAGGCGAGCAGAGCTGCCAGGACCACCGCGAGAGCCCCCCACGGGTAGCGGCGGTGCACGGCATACGGCGCTGTCAGCAGCAGGGCGAGCACCCACGCCCAGACGTCCGCCGGCCGCTGGGCAGCGCCTGGGGTGGCGCCGAACGAGAGGACCAGCACGACGAAGAGCCCGACGGCCACGACGGCGTCGGTCAGCCGCGGGTCGAGGCCTCGCCGCGGTCGGGGCATGCGCCACTCCATACCTGCACAGTAGGGAGCGACCGACCGCGTGGGATCGGCTTCGGGGCGTACGCCTGAGGGTGTATGCCGTCGTGCCCGCCGTCCTGCAGCCATCCCCGAGGTGCAGGCGGAGGATCGGCCGTCCGGCCGACGACTCGGGCGACCCCCGGACCGGATCGTTGGTGTCAGCCACACCGGCACCGAAGACAGGAGCTCACCACCATGCCCACCCTCTCGTTCCACCAGCTCAGCAAGCAGTACGGCTCGGTCACGGTCCTCGACCGCTTCACCGCGACGGCGTTGCCCGGTCGAGTCACCGCGTTCCTGGGCGTCAACGGCGCGGGAAAGACCACCAGCATGCGGATCATGCTCGGCCTGGCCGAGCCGACCAGCGGGACGGCGACCATCGACGGGGTCCGTTACAGGGACCTGCCGCACCCGACCCGCGTCGTCGGCGCGGTCCTCGACCAGGGATTCCATCCGAACCGCTCGGCCCGCAACCACCTGCGCCTGACCGCGAGGCAGGCCGGAGTGCCTGCGAACAAAGCCGATTCGCTGCTCGAGCGTTTCGGTCTCGGGGCTGCGGCGGCCCGTCGGGTCGGCGGGTTCTCACTGGGGATGCGCCAACGGCTGGCCCTCGCCTCGGCGCTCGTGGGTGACCCGTCGGTCCTCATCCTCGACGAGCCGCTCAACGGTCTCGACCCGGACGGCATCCGCGAGATGCGTCACTTCCTCCGGTCCTTCGCGGACGCGGGCGGCACGGTCTTCCTCTCGAGCCACCTGCTCACGGAGGTGGCAGCCGTCGCCGACGACCTCGTCGTCATCCACGGCGGCACCCTTGCCGCAGCCGGGCCGGTCGACGCACTCGTCACCGACGACACGGACCTCGAGTCCGTCTTCCACACCCTGATCCACCCCACCGACACGCAGGAAGTCTGGTCATGAGAAACCTTGTCTCCCTAGAGCTCTACAAGCTCCGAACCACCCCGGCAGCCTGGGTCAGCCTGGCCGTCACCCTGGTGCTCGGCACGGCATCGGTCGCGTCGAACGCGCTCGTTGCCAGCCCGGGCGGGCCGGCTTTCGGCTCCACCGACCACGTCAACCACGCGCTCTCCGTCTCGGCGCTCACCTCGATGGTGATGCTGGCGGTCGGCGTCCTCATCGTCGCTGGGGAGTACCGCCACCGGACGGTCATGCAGACCTTCCTCGCCGAGCCACGCCGGATGAGGGTGCTGGCGGCCAAGGCGGCGACCGCCCTGGGTCTCGGCGCGATCCTCGGCGCGGGCACGTTCGGCATCGCCTACGGGGAGGCCCTGGCGATCTACGGCGCTCGTGGCGTTCACTCGCTGCCGGTCGACGTCGCCCAGCTGTGGATCGGCGTCACCGTGGCCACCGCCCTGTACGGTCTCGTCGGCGTGGCCCTCGGTGCGCTCACGCGAAACACCGTCGCTGCCATCATCGGCGCCATCGCCTGGGTGATGGTCATCGAGGCCGGCATCCTCGGCAGCCTCGTCCCGGACGTCGCCCACTGGCTGCCCGCCGGCGCTGCCATCGCCCTGACGAGCGTGGGCACGGCAGCCCAGGGCGCACTGAGCCCGACGGCTGCGGCCCTGGTGCTCGCGGGATGGGCGCTGCTGATCTCGGGGATCGCGGCGCGGTTCAGCCTCCGGCGCGAGGCGCACTAGCAGCTCCCTCCAGCACGCCACAGCACCGCGCAGCACCGCACAGCACCGCACAGCACCGCAGGGACCGTGCACCACGTCGATGGTCGACGTTGTGCACGGTCCCTTGCCGTCGCGGGTGGAGGATGAGGCATCGGCAACGTTGCATCGCGCGAGAGGACTGTCATGGCCATCCCGAGTCCCGGCTACTCGATCACGGTCCGGGTCGAGGTTCCGGCCGCGGCCAACGCGACCGCGGCCCTCACGACGGCCGTCGCCTCGACGGGCGGCGCGCTCACTGCCCTCGACGTCGCGGAGAGCCGGACCGATCGCCTCGTCGTCGATGTCACCTGCGACACGAGGGACGAGGCCCACGGACACCTCATCACCGAGGCGATCGCGGCCATCCCCGGTGCCGTGGTCCGCAAGGTCAGTGACCAGACGTTCCTGCTCCACCTCGGCGGCAAGATCGAGGTCAACCCCAAGGTGCCGCTCAAGCACCGCGACGACCTCTCGCGCGCCTACACGCCCGGAGTCGCTCGCATCTGTCTGGCCATCGCCGAGCACCCCGAGGACGCCCGCCGCCTGACCATCAAGCGCAACACCGTCGCTGTCGTCACCGACGGGTCGGCGGTGCTCGGTCTCGGCAACATCGGCCCGCTCGCAGCCCTGCCGGTCATGGAGGGCAAGGCGGCGCTCTTCAAGCAGTTCGGCGGCGTCGACGCGTGGCCTGTCTGTCTCGACACCCAGGACTCGGACGCGATCGTCGCCACGGTGCAGGCGATCGCGCCTGTCTACGGCGGCATCAACCTCGAGGACATCTCTGCGCCAAGGTGTTTCGAGATCGAGGCTCGACTGCGGGAGTTGCTCGACATCCCCGTCTTCCACGACGACCAGCACGGCACGGCGATCGTCGTCCTCGCGGCCCTGAAGAACGCGCTCCGGGTCGTCAACAAGTCCATCGACGACGTGCGCATCGTCGTCTCCGGCGTCGGCGCGGCCGGTCACGCGATCATCCGCCTCCTGCTCACCCAGGGCGCGCGCGACATCGTCGCGTGTGGCCGCACTGGTGCGGTGCACAACGGCGGAGAGGGGATGGAGCCCTTCCGCCAGTGGATCGCCGACCACACCAACCCCCGGCGTCAGAGCGGCACCCTCAAGCAGGTCCTCGTCGGCGCCGACGTCTTCATCGGCGTCTCGGCGCCGGACCTGCTCACCGGCGACGACATCGCGACGATGGCGCCGGACGCGATCGTCTTCGCCCTCGCCAACCCGGTCCCCGAGGTCGACCCGATCGCCGCCAGCGAGCACGCGGCGGTCGTGGCGACCGGTCGCTCCGACGCGCCGAACCAGATCAACAACGTCCTCGTCTTTCCCGGCTTCTTCCGCGGGCTCCTCGACGCCCACGTCTCCGAGATCACCGACGCGATGATGGTCGCGGCTGCCTCGGCGATCGCCGACTCGGTCCATCCCGGCGAGCTCAACGCGAGCTTCATCATCCCGAGCGTCTTCGACGCCAGCGTCGCCCCGGCGGTGGCGGCCGCCGTGCTTCGTGTGGCGGGTCCGGCCAGGCTCTGACCATGCAGACACGTCAGCTCGGTCGCACCGGTCGTCAGGTCTCCGTCGTCGGTCTGGGCTGCTGGCAGCTCGGCGCCGACTGGGGCGACGTCGACGAGTCCGACGCCATGGCCGTCCTCCACGCGGCGGTCGATGACGGCGTCACCTTCCTCGACACCGCGGACGTCTACGGTGACGGCCGCAGCGAGACGCTCATCGGCAGGCTCCTCGCCGAGCGCCCCGACGCCGGGCTCACGGTCGCGACGAAGATGGGCCGCCGGGCCGATCCGCACGTGCCCGAGGCATTCACGATCGATGCGTTCCGGGTTTGGACCGACCGCAGCCGCCGCAACCTCGGCGTCGACCGCCTCGACCTCGTCCAGCTGCACTGCCCGCCGACACCGGTCCTCTCCGACGATCGCGTCTACGACGCCCTGGACACCCTCGTCGACGAGGGCGCCATTGCGGCATACGGCGTCTCGGTGGAGACGTGCGACGAGGCGCTGACGGCGATGGCCCGGCCCGACGTCGCGACCGTGCAGATCGTCCTCAACGCCTTCCGGCGCAAGCCGCTCGAACAGGTGCTGCCCGCTGCTGCGGCCGCCGGGGTCGGGATCATCGCTCGCGTGCCGCTCGCGAGCGGGCTGCTGTCGGGCAGGTACGACGAGGGCACGACCTTCTCGCCCGGGGACCACCGGACGTACAACCGTGGCGGTGACGCCTTCGACGTGGGGGAGACCTTCGCCGGCGTGCCGTTCGAGCTCGGAGTGCGGGCCGCGCGGCGGGTGACGGCACTGGCCCAGCCGCACCCTGCGGCCCAGGTGGCGCTGCGCTGGATCCTCGACCAGGCCGGCGTCAGCACCGTCATCCCCGGCGCCCGCAATGCGGCACAGGTGCACGGCAACGTGGCTGCGGCGACCCTCGACCCGCTCGGCGACGAGGTCCTCGACGGGCTGCGGGACATCTACGACGAGGAGATCCGCGAGCACGTCCACAGCCGCTGGTGACCGGGTCGGGTCGTCACCGCGCTCTCAAGAGGTCGATGAGCGACCGTGCCTCCTCGTCGCAGGCGGCGCACCCGCGCAGGTGCGTGGTCATCGCATCGTCGCGGTGCTGCGGGTCGTGGACCGATGCCTCGGCATAGGTGTCCATCCGCTCGAAGCACTCCTCGCACGAGAGCCAGGGCGTCGTGTCCTGCAGGAGCGACTCGACCGCCTGCTCGGTCAACGCAACGGGTCGCGGTCGGGGGCGGGGTCGGGGTGTCTGGCTCATGGCGTGCCTGCCGAGGGGGTGGGGTCGTGATCTGTCTGGGGAGTCCGGGGTGAGTGTGCCTGTGACGCAAGGAGATAGCCCTTGACGGTGAGCTCGCGTCGGAGGCGGGAACGCACGTCGTGGAGTGCCTTGTAGAGGGCCCCGCGGCTGGTGCCGAGTCGTTCGGCGAGGACGTCGATGGGGACTGCATCGACGAGGAGCGCGACCGCGATGCGTCGTTGGTAGGGGGTGAGGACCCGGCTCATCGCCTGGCCCACTGCGCTCGCGAGGTCGGTGCCTTCCGCGGACAGCTCCGGACCGTCGTGTGCAGGTGACGGCTGCTCGAGGTCGCGCAGCTCGACCTCGCGGTGCTGCCACTGCAGGCGCCGCACCTCGGTCGCCGCCTGGAGGATGGCGAACTTGAACGCCCACGTCGTGAAGCGGCTCCTGCCCTGGAAGGTGTGCAGCTTGCCGAGGAGCGCGGTCATGGCCTCGTCCGCCGCCTGGTTGACGATGACGTCGACCGCACCGGGCGAGGGGTCGGGCAACGCTGCCCGCATCCGCCACACCTGGTGACCGGCCGCGCGGATCATCAGCGAGTGGAGCTCGCGCAGCGCCGACACCTGGCTAGGACCGGTGCCGCCGAGCGCGGCGACCCAGTCCACGGTGTCCGCCTCGCCGTTCCGAGCGCCGGCAGAGTCCCCGGCCGACGATGAGCGGACGCCGACGGAGGACAGGTCGTCCCTTTCCACGGCCGTCATCAGCTCGCCCGCGGCTCGTCGATGTGTACAGCGGCGTCCACGTCGTCGAGAGGCGAGAGGATCCGTGCCGCGAGCTCGGGCGGGCAGCCGGCGTCGACGAGCTCGAGCAGGGCGTGCAGGTCGATGTGCTTGCCGGCCAACGACATGGCCAAGGCGGCCGGGAACCCGGCCTCGCGCAGCCGGCACCAGCGCCACTGGGCGACGTCGAGCGGAGGCCCTGACGAGCGGCAGGGCGCCGGTGAGGAGCGAGGGCGGAACTGGTCGGTGATCATGCTCTGTTTGCCGCCGCGAGCGGCTCCCGTCTTACCGGCGACGGACCTCGCACCCCCGGTAAGACCTGTGGTCCCTGACCGCACTAACACTCCGTCAGCGTCCCACCGTCGCGCCTCGATGTCCTCGATGTCCTCGATGTCCTCGAGAGCGGCAGGTCGGACACCGCGTCACCTGTCCAGGAGGACACATGGTCACCATCGGAAGCCACCGCTCGATCCTCGAGCGCCAGGCACGCACCCCATCGCAGGGCAGCGACCCGGCACACCAGGCGTACGCCGTTCTGCGGACGGCCTTCGTGGTCGCGCCGATCGTCTTCGGACTCGACAAGTTCGCGAACGTCCTCGTCCAGTGGGACCAGTACCTCGCTCCCGTCCTCTCACGGCCACTGCCGGTCACGCCCCACCAGGCCATGTATGCCGTGGGCGTCGTCGAGGTCGTTGCCGGCCTCGTCGTGGCGTTCCACCCTCGTCTCGGCGCTGTCGTCGTGGCCGCCTGGCTCGGCGGGATCATCGTCAACCTGCTCCTCCTCCCCGGCTTCTACGACGTGGCGCTGCGCGACTTCGGGCTGCTGCTCGCGGCCGTGGCGCTGCAGCGGCTGGCCACCCGCTTCGACCCGCGACCCCTGACGTGGCCGCTGCGCCGCGGCTGAGCCGTCATGCCCGCACCCCAGGAAGGACCCATCCCGTGAATCCGTCACTCTTCCGGCCAGAGGCCACGCCCCCGGCGCACCAACGCACTCGCACATGGTCGGGCACCGGTGCCGTCGCGGAACCGGACCTCGAACGTGCAGCGGCCGGAGCGCGCATCCTGTTGGAGGCCCTGGGCGTCGACCTCGACAACGAGTCCCTGGCCCGCACGCCGGAGCGGATGGCGGCCTCCCTGGCCGAGCTGATGAGCCCCAGACCCTTCCACCTGACGACGTTCCCCAACGACGGCGGCTACGACGAGCTCATCGTCGCGAGAAGCATTCCGCTCCGATCGCTGTGCGAGCACCACATGCTGCCGTTCGTCGGGACCGCCCACATCGGCTACCTGCCGGCCACGCGCATCCTCGGGCTGTCGAAGCTGGCTCGGGTCCTCGAACACTTCGCCTCGCGCCCGCAGGTGCAGGAGAGGCTGACGGTCCAGGTGGCCGACTGGTTGAGCGCCCAGCTCTCACCCGTCGGCGTCGGGGTGGTCATCGAGGCCGAGCACCTGTGCATGACCCTGCGGGGCGTGCAGGCTCCGGGGACCACGACCATCACGTCGAGCCTGCTCGGAGTCCTGCGTGAGGACTCCCGCTCCCGCGCCGAGTTCCTCGCCCTGACCCGGCCGCCCGGCTGAGCGGCACACGGATCGACGCAACCGGCTGACCGCCTATGCCGTCCGGTGGCAGCCTGAGGGGGACGCGAG
This sequence comes from Terrabacter sp. 01T434, assembly GCF_056398545.1. NCBI lineage: Bacteria > Bacillati > Actinomycetota > Actinomycetes > Micrococcales > Intrasporangiaceae > Terrabacter > Terrabacter sp. 01T434. The sequence goes on along the minus strand of NZ_JBFTPP010000011.1, from coordinate 142,084 downwards.
GTCCACCCGCGCCGCGTGTCCCGCGCCAAGGGGCAGTCCCGGAAGGACAACGGCCATGATCGCGGTCATCGGCGGCACCGGCCGCCTCGGTCGTCTCGTGTCGGCACGCCTCGTCGAGGCAGGTGAGCACGTCCGAGTCGTTGCGAGGTCGGCGACGAGCACCGCGGTCCCCGGGATGGAGTTCGTCGCCGCCGACCTGCGCGACCCGTCGACCCTGGCGCCGGCGCTGAACGGCGTCGACACGGTCGTGGCGGCCGCGCACGGCATGTCGCCGGGCGCGGGGAGTCGCCGGCCGAGGTCGACCGCGACGGCAACATCGCCCTCATCGAGGCATCGAGGACGCGTGGAGCCGCTGTCGTCCTCGTCTCCCTCGTCGACGCGTCGGCGCACCACCCGATGGAGCTCCACCGGATGAAGTGGGCGGCCGAGCAGCACCTGCGGGCGAGCGGCGTCGCCTGGACCATCGTGCGAGCGTCGGCCTTCGCCGAGATGTGGATCGAGATGCTCGCGCAGACGGCGGCCGGTGGCAAGGGGCCGCAGGTCTTCGGCGACGGGACCAACCCGATCAACTTCGTCAGCGTCGAGGACGTCGCTGTCGCCGTCACCCGTGCGGCCACGGACCCGTCCCTGCGCGGGCAGGTGATCGACGTCGGAGGACCTGACGACCTCACGCTGAACGAACTCGCAGGGATGGTCCGGCCGGACGTGGCTCCCCGTCACCTGCCACGTCTGGCGCTGCAGGTCATGGGTCAGGCCGCCCGACCCGTCCGACCGTCGATGGCCCGTCTGGTCCGCATGAGCCTGGCCATGGATCACGCCGACCTGCGCTTCGACGCGTCAGCCGGCCACGCGGCATACCCCTGGCTGCCGTGCACCTCGGTGCACGACCTCGCGCAGGCAGCGACCGGCTGAGACCGGGGTGAGCTCAGGCCGCGTGGCGGCGCGGGGAGCTCGAGCGGACGACAGCACCAGGTCGAATGACGTCGTCGCTGTCGACGCGCGCCCCGTCCCAGACGTGCGCGTCGGCGCCGATCTTGGCACGCGCACCGATCCGGGCGTCCCGGCCGATCACCGCGCCGGGAGCGACGTGCGCGGTGGTGCCGACGCTGGCTCCGTCGTGGACGACCGCCCCACGGTCGATCCAGGCGCCACCGGCGATACGGACGCCCTCTCCGACGACCGCTCCACGGTCGACGTAGGCGTGCTCGCCGACGAAGGCCGTCGGGGCGACGTGGGCGTGCGACTCGACGAATCCGCCACCGTTGTCGTGGCGGGCGTAGCGCAGCATGGTTCCGTTGTCCTCTTCGAACTCCTCATACTTCCTTCGCCTCATGGTGCACCCCCTTCTGGTCCGGGCATGAGCACTCTGCCCACGCGTTCCTCGTGCGGATCAACGTTCAAGTAAGAATGAAGATTCCGCGGTCACCGGCGCTTCTGCACCGGCTCTCGATCAACGTTCTTACCCGCACCGACAGTTCCAGCCACGCCCGATTCGTCCCGTCTCACCAGGCGACCAGGCGCCTCTGGCGGTGTCGGTAGGGCGGCATACGGTAGACGAATGAACTTCCGATACCTCGGCAACAGCGGACTCAAGATCTCCGAGATCACCTACGGCAACTGGCTCACGCACGGCTCGCAGGTCGAGAACGACGTGGCCACCAAGTGCGTCCGGGCCGCGCTCGATGCCGGCATCAGCACCTTCGACACCGCCGACGTCTACGCCAACACCAAGGCCGAGAGCGTCCTCGGCGAGGCCCTGAAGGGCGAGCGGCGCGAGAGCCTCGAGATCTTCACGAAGGTCTACTGGCCCACCGGCCCCGGCGGCAAGAACGACACCGGGCTGTCGCGCAAGCACATCATGGAGTCGATCAACGGGTCGCTCGAGCGGCTCCAGACCGACTACGTCGACCTCTACCAGGCCCACCGCTACGACACCGAGACGCCGCTCGAGGAGACGATGCAGGCCTTCGCCGACGTCGTCCGCCAGGGCAAGGCGCTCTACATCGGCGTCAGCGAGTGGACGGCAGACCAGATCCGCGAGGGCGTCACTCTCGCGAAGGAGCTCGGCTTCCAGCTCATCTCGAGCCAGCCGCAGTACTCCATGCTGTGGCGCGTCATCGAGGACGAGGTCGTGCCGACGTGCGAGGAGCTCGGCGTCAGCCAGATCGTGTGGAGCCCCATCGCGCAGGGCGTCCTGACCGGCAAGTACCAGCCCGGCCAGCAGCCGCCGGAGGGCTCGCGTGCCGCCGACGAGAAGGGCGGCGCCGACATGATCAAGCGGTTCATGAACGACGACGTGCTGACCCGCGTGCAGAACCTCAAGCCGATCGCCGACGAGGCCGGCCTGACGATGGCCCAGCTCGCCGTCGCCTGGGTGCTGCAGAACCCGAACGTCGCAGCCGCGCTGGTCGGCGCCTCACGTCCCGAGCAGGTCGCCGAGAACGTCAAGGCCGCAGGCGTGAAGCTCGAGCCCCAGCTCATGACCAAGATCGACGACGTCCTCGGCGACATCGTCGAGAAGGACCCGGGCAAGACGAAGGAGACTGCGCCCCAGCAGCGCGTCGCCTGACGCTCGCTCCCTGAGCAGGGCATCACCACCGAGGGCGTATGCCGTCCGCCGCGTTCCGCTGGGACGCGCCGGACGCCATACGCCCTCCGTGTCACCCCGAGCGGCTAGCGTCGCGCCATGGTCAGGGTCACGGGGGAGACACCGCGCTTCGCGCACGAGTCGGAGCGGGTCGTGTGGGACCTGCTGCAACGGCAGAAGGACGCCGACTGGATCGTGCTGGCCAACCAGCGGCTGACGACCGCGAAGAAGGACCATGAGCTCGACCTCGTCGTGCTCATGCCAGGCGAGGGCGTCGTCGTCGTCGAGGTCAAGGGCGGGTCGGTCTGGGTCGACGAGCAGGGACAGTGGCGCCAGGGCAACCGGCGGGACAACCTCGTCCATCCCGTTGACCAGGCCCGCGAGGGCAAGTACGCCCTGCGTGAGTACGTCGAGCGCGACCCGCGGTGGCGCGACTCGTCCTGTCGGCGCATCCGGTGGGGCCATGCGATCGTCTTGCCCTTCAGCGATCTCGCGGACGACTTCGCCACGCCGGACTGTCCTCGGTGGACCATCTCGGGCAGGGGCGACCTCGACCACCTCGCCGAGCGACTGCGCGACGTCGTGGCTCGGCAGGAGACCGCGTGTCGTCGCCCGGATGAGGACGACCTCGACCTCGTCGTCGAGATCCTGGCCGGACGGAGTCTCCCCCTCCACGACGTGGCCGCCGAGGCCGACGACCGCGAGGCTGTCGCGGACCGCCTGACGCAGGAGCAGGCCGCCCTCCTATCGGTGACCCGGCTCATCAACCGGATGGAGATCCGCGGGGGAGCCGGCAGCGGCAAGACGATCCTCGCCCTCACCCAGGCCAAGGACCTGACCCGCGGGCAGGGAGAGCGCAGGTCGCAGCGTGTCGCTCTCGTCTGCTACTCGATCGGGCTCTCGCAGTACTTCAAGCGACAGCTCGCCGGGGTGCCGCGCCACCACCGGCCCGCGTTCGTGGGGTCGTTCGAGGACCTCGCCAACGAGTGGGGCATCGACACGGCGTCGCACGACCGCAACGACGCCGTCTTCTGGGAGCGAGACCTGGCGGCGCGCATGACCGAGATCGCCGCAGGCCTGTCTGACGGCAAGAAGTTCGATGCCGTGATCGTCGACGAAGCACAGGACTTCGCCGACCACTGGTGGCACCCGCTGATGAAGGCGCTGCGCGACGAGGACGAGGGCGGCCTCTACGTCTACTCGGACGAGAACCAGCGGATCTTCGCCCGTTTCGGTCAACCACCGGTGCCGCTCGTCCCGCTGGTGCTCGACCACAACTTGCGCAACACCCAGCAGATCGCTCGGGCGTTCGGGCCGCTCGCCCCCATGCGGATGCACCTGCGCGGGGGGCCGGGCGCCGACGTCCGCTTCGTGCCGTGCGCTCGCGAGGATGCGATCAGCAGCTCCGACGACCAGGTGGACCTGCTCCTCGAGGAGGGCTGGCAGCCGCAACACGTGGCGCTGCTGACCATGGGATCACGCCACCCCGCGCAGGTCGAGCGGCAGGAGGCCGACGGACACGTCGGCTACTGGCGCTCCTTCTGGGACAACGACGATGTCTTCTACGGCCACGTCCTCGGCTGCAAGGGCCTCGAGCGTCGGGCCGTCGTGCTCTGCGTCAACGCGAAGAACACCGATCGCGCACGCGAGATGCTCTACGTCGGCATGTCCCGTGCCACGGACGAGCTCGTCGTGGTCGGCGAGCCCGGCTTCATCCGCGAGATCGGCGGCGACCAGGTGGCGCACCGACTCGGCATCTGCTGATCTTCGTCGTCGAAGCCTGAACAGGCTGGGGACAACTTCGACGGGCCGGTGGCCCACGAGACGACCATGGCGGCCATGACCTTCGAAGACCTGCCCCCTCGGGCCAACGAGATCCCTCTGACCAACCGACGCGTCGCGGCGGACGTCATCGACCTCATCATCAGCGACGCGGACCGGGCGACGGGGTGCGTCGCCGTCATGATCTGCGACTCCGAGGACCGAGGCATCCAGCCGGTCGTGCTGCATGACGTGCCGCCGGATGCCGAGGCCGGCGGCTTCGCCCAGCTGCTCGACATGCTGCTGCCGCTCGTGGCCGAGAACGACGGCGCGGTCCTCATCGGCCGAGGGCGACCGCATGGGACCGCGCCGAACGACACCGATCGAGCGTGGCACCAGATGGCGATCGACCGGTGTGCCGACCATGACGTCGACCTGCTCGGCTACTACCTCGCGACGGCCGATGGCGTCTTCAGGCTCCCCGAACCGCTCTCGGCGGTTTCCTGACGCCGAAGGGGATGGTCAGAAAGGCGGGTGATCGTTCCCCAGAGACCTCGACAATGAGGTACTGCCCTTCCGGGTGGAGGGCGCCCTTGCTTCGTCGCGGACCGCCTCGAGCCAATCCTTCGGGCAGGTGTCGTAGATGCGGGCGGCCTTGGTGCGCCATCGAACTCGATCGCCGTCGCGCCCCACGAACCAGTGCCCGTTGGTGTGCAGGTTGTGGTGCGCCCGGTGCTTGCTGGTGAGGTTCGCGACCTCTGTCGGGCCGTGTGGCCATGGGATGTCGTGGTCGAGGTCGCACCGAGCGGCTGGGACCGTGCAGCCTGGCGCGCGGCAGGTGCCGTCGACAGCCTCGACGTGCGCCCGCATCGCCGCAGTCGGCCGGTAGGCGCGCGTCTCGAGGTGCAGGGCGGCTCCAGTCTCGGCGTCGACGCGGAGGCGGCGCCACGTCGAGTCGTCGTTGAGCATGATCTGACGGGCATGGTCGGCTGTGACCCATCCGTGGCCGACGACCTCGCAAGGCGCACCGGTGAGGCCGACGGCCGTCGTCCACGGGATGACGAGCGTGATGGCGGCCGCCGGCCGCCGCCCCAGACGGGTGAACCACTCACTGACGCGTTGGGACGCGTGGTCGGGCCCGGCCGGCGAACCCGGAGCCGCACCGGGGACGGCGGCGCTCTCGGGCCAGCCGAACATGAGGATGTCGGTGATGACGTCGGCGCGGAGCGAGTCGAGGTCGCGGGGATCACCTGCCTGTCGGGCGGCGCGGGCAATGGCGTCGACGCGCTCCATCGCGGCGATGACCTTGTCCGCGTCGTTGACGAGGTTGAGCACCCCGAAGCCGTCGCGGTCGATCTGCGCGTGAGCACCACGCCGGCGCCGCGCCCTGCGTCGGCGGTCGGCAGCCTCGCGGTCGGCAGCCAGGCATGCGCGGGTCAGTCGCTGACGGAAGAGAGTGGGGGAGGGCGGCGCACCGTCCTTGGGCCGAAGGACGGCGTCGACGATGTCAGGGCCGCACTCGACGGGCAACGCGGCGATCTCGGACTGCATCGTGCAGGCGCGGTAGAGAGTCACCGCACCTCGCTGAAGACGACTCCGCAACGATGCGGCACCCGGCGTGCCCGCGGTGGCGAGGGCCAGGCGCGCGCGCACCTCATGCGTGCCGAGCCCGGTCGCCGTGCAGACCTCCATGCCCGTCAGCTCGTCGGCGTCGATCCATCCGGGCGGTTTCGTCCGACCGAGATCGGCGAAGCGCGCCAGCTCGCTCGACTCGATGGTCGAGCGCAGGCGAGCCAGGGCCTCCAGGCCGACGGCGTCCAGGACCGCCTTGCACCGCTCGACCGACTCGACGACTCGCAGCTCGGCATCAGCCTCGGCCTCGAGCTCTGATCGAGCCTCGTCCGGGGCAACGGATGTCAGGTCGTCGGCGACGGCCTCGAGCAGCTCGCTCACGAGCGCCGGCATCACGTGGGTGAGCAGGGACTCGGCCACCTGCTTGCGCAGGGTGCGCTCGAGCAGCGGGAGGTCGCGCTGCCGAACCGGGGTGCGACTCTCTGCGCGGATCCGGAACAGGCCGGCGAGACGGTCGAGATCAACGACTGCCTCGCCCGTGTGGGCGGCGCCGAGCGACGCCATGCCCGCCGCTTCCCCTGTCCCGTCCATGATCCATTGTAGAACACATGTTCGACTAAATGGTCAAGCGTTCCCAAGTAGATTCGCGGCCCGGTCGGGGCGGCGAGCGGGACGACCCTCCCAGCCTCAAGGCGCGCCCGCCTCTTGCGTCTGCCCAGAGCTGCGGAGGAGCGTGCGGGAGATGGACGTTGACCTGCACCAGCTCTTCACTCGCGCTGCCGCCGAGGCCGCCCGCCACCGAGCCGCGGTGGCAGACCGGCCGGTGCACCCTTCGCCCGATCAGAGATCGCTCGATGCGGCCTTCGGCGGTCCGCTACCGACTGGGCCGACCCACCCCGATCGCGTCGTCGACGTCCTCATCAGTGCGGCAGGTCCCGGCCTCGTCGGAACCGTCGGGCCGCGGTTCTTCGGGTTCGTCATCGGAGGCGCATCGCCCGCTGCGACTGCGGCCGACATGCTCACTGCCGGCTGGGACCAGTGTGCGTACAACGAGGTCCTGTCACCAGCGGCAGCAGCCGCGGAGCGAGCCGCAGCAACGTGGACGAAGCAGCTGCTGGGGCTGCCCGGGTCGGCGTCCGTCGGCTTCGTCACCGGCGCCCAGGCCGCCAACACGGTCGGCCTCGCGGTCGGACGTCAGCGCGTGCTCGCTGACGCCGGTTGGGACGTCGCCCGGGATGGTCTCTTCGGGGCACCCCGGGTTGCCATCGTCGCGAGCGAGGAGCGGCATGCGACGATCGACCGCGCCGCCCGACTCCTCGGCTTCGGCACGAGCAGCATCCAACCCGTCGCAGCGACCGCCCAGGGCGCCATCGACGTGGACCGGCTCCGTACAGCTCTCGACTCCCTCTCCGGGCCCGTCATCGTCTGTCTCCAGGCGGGCAACGTGAACACCGGCGCCTGTGACGACCTCCGGACGGCCACGACCCTGGCGCACGAGCGGGGAGCGTGGGTGCATGTCGACGGCGCCTTCGGACTGTGGGCGGCGGCGAGCCCTCGGACCGCCCATCTCGTCGCCGGCATCGAGCTCGCCGACTCCTGGGGCACGGACGCCCACAAGTGGCTCAACGTCCCCTACGACTGCGGCCTCGCGTTCTGCGCGGACGCGTCGCTGCATGCCGCAACGATGTCGTATGCCGCGGCGTACCTCACCGGGTCCGGCTCCGTCTCCGACCCTGTTCTGGGCGATCTCACGCCCGAGTCATCCAGGAGGGCAAGGGGATTCGCGGTGTGGGCCGCGCTCCGTGAGCTCGGTTCGGACGGCGTGGCCGAGCTCGTGGACCGTTGCTGCGCGTTGGCCCGTCGGATGGCCCTTTGTCTCGAGGCCGGTGGCGCGACGATCCACAACGACGTCGTCCTCAACCAGGTCCTCGTCAGCATCGGGGACCCGGCACGCATCGATGGGGTGATCGACGCCGTGCAGCGCGACGGCACGTGCTGGGTCGGGGGCACGACCTGGCACGGCCGCCGGCTGATCCGCATCTCGGTGTCGAACGCCACGACCACCGAGTCCGACATCGACGTCGCCGCCGCCGCGATCCTCGCCGCGGCCACTGCTGTGGAGCAGTCCGCCGGCTGACCGCCGGACGGCTCACTCGACGAGTGAGGCCAGCCCTTCCCGAAGGTGTGCGATGAGCGGTGTGTCGTCGGGCACCACCTCGGGATCGGTGACGACGGTGATGCCCAGCGTCCCGGCATACGAAAGGACGTCGAAGCTGACGGCGACGTTTCCGGGGGTCACGGCTATCGGGACCAGACGGCTGACGGTGCACCCGCAGAAGCGCCACGGCGTCGCAGGGCCGCGGACGTTCGTGACGAACGAGTTGACGAGTCTCTGGTGGTTCACGAACCACTGGAGGGCGCCGAGCCTGGCGAGGCCCCGGAAGGCGACACCGAGCGGAGCGGCCGTGGCTGCGCGCGGACGCGAGCGCTGATCGCGCGAGAGGCGTGCAACGGTGTCGAGCCGGGTCTGCACGTCCACGTCGAGCGGGATGCGGAACGGGACGACTCCGCTCTCGTTGCCGAGCCGAGTGGCCTGGGCCGACGAGCGCGCCGAGTAGGGCACCGACAGGACCAGCGAGTCGACAGGTTCGTCGCGTTCGGCGAGGGTGGCGCCCATCGCCTCGGAAACGGCCGTCAGGACGATGTCGTTGACGGTGACGCCGCGCCGGTGGGCGGCTTTGACCACCAGCTCCGTCCGCGCCTCGACCACGGAGAGCCGCCGATGGGGTCCGGTGGGGCGGTTGAGGGAGGTCCTCGCGCAGAGGCGGGGGCGGGTGCCGCGTAGGCCCAGGTCGCGCATCCCGGCCCCGGCCGAGCGGGCGCGCGCGACCAGGGACGGCACGGAAGTCACGGCGGCCAGGTGCGAGCCCCAGGCCTCGGCGGCCAGGGCGCGTCGCGTGTGGGCGGTGCTGGTCGGAAGAGGCTGTGGACGCGTCAGCCCGCTTGTGGCGTCCGTGATCGCGGCCAGCACCGCGAGGCCGCCGATCCCGTCGGCCAGGACGTGGTGGGCTACGAGGACGAGGGCTGCCCGGTCAGCCGCCAGGCCGGTGACCCAGTGAGCGCCCCAGAGCGGACGGTCGCGGGGGAGCCTGCGGCACACCAGGTCTCCCGCCAGCTGCCAGAGCGCGTCGTCGCTGTCGACGCGGCTGAAGCTCAGATGCCGGTCGACGCGATAGTCGTCGTCGCGGACCCAGTACGGCCGGCCGCAGAGGAACGGCGCAGGACGCAGGCGCTCCCGCAGCCGCGGCACCGCTGCCACGCCGTCGTCGATCGCTCGGGCCACCTGGGCTTCGTCCCGGAGCGCGCCACCGTCGACGACGAGCACCGCGGCGATGTTCATCGGCACGGCCCCTCGGTCGCTGGCCAGGGTGGTGAGATCGTTCGGCGTGGCCCGCTCGACACCGCCGGCTCGAACCCGTCCAGGACTCGGAGTCCGCGTCCCCATGGTTCGACGCTAGGCGGCAGCCCGCCCGCGCGGGCCGTCTTGCGGCAACCTGGCGCCACGGGCTCAGGCACCATTCAGCCGACTCCCAGCCTCTCCTGACCGACTCTTGACCTTTCGGTCCGTAGCCCACCCCGGACCCGACTCGTTGAGCCGTCGAGCGAGGACGCCTGTCGTCGCTCGACGGTCATTCGACCCGATGTCTCGGGGTGTCCTGCAGTACCGGATCCAGGAGTTGCGCACATGCTGCCGACCTTGTTGAGAAGAACCCGTTCACGAGCTCTCCCGCTCCTCACCGCGACCGCCCTGGTGGCGGCTGTCGGAGTGGCAGCTCCCGCCCTCGCGGCGACGCCGACCTCGGGGACGGTGTCCGACACGAGTACCTCCGTCCAATGGGGCGCGGGTCCCTTCGTGGCCCCCAACGTCACGGGGGCGACGGGGGGCGTCACCTGCGGCCCCGACCTGTGCGACGACTTCGCGCTGCACGTCGCGACCCCGGCCGGCTACGGCGACACGCATCAGCTGACGATCAAGGTCGGCTGGCAGAACGCGGCGGCCGACTTCGACGTCTACCTCCTGGACCCGACCGGCGCGGTCGTCGCGTCGTCCGCCTCGAGCTCGGACCCCGAGGTCATCGTCACCGCCCCGACGAGCGGTGACTTCACCGTCCGGGTCGTGCCCTACGCCCCACTCGGGGAGTCCATCACCGGGACGGCCACCCTCACGGACGTGCCCGCGAACCCCGCTCCGAGCACCGCGACGCCGCCCACGTTCAGCCAGTACGGCGCACCCTCGTCGTTCGCCCGCGCCCACGACGCGGGTGAGCCGTCGATCGGCAGCAGCCACCCGACCGGCTCGACCTTCTACCAGGCTCTCTATGACACGTACAAGGCCACGTGGGACGACAGCGTCACCCCGTCGAAGGTCACGTGGTCCGACGTCTCGGCCAAGCCCGCCAACGGCTGCGCCACGGGCGGCTCGACGTCACTGGACCCCATCGGGTTCACCGATGCCAAGACCGGTCGCGTCTTCGAGAGCCAGCTCGCGGGCAAGATCTCACTCATGTGCTACTCGGACGACGAGGGCAAGACGTGGTCACCCAGCCAGGGCGGCGGCCTCAACTCCGGCGTCGACCACCAGACGGTCGGCGGCGGCCGCTACTCGCCCAACGGCGTCGGCGCTCTTCCCACGTCGACCTACCCGAACGCCGTCTACTACTGCAGCCAGGACATCGCCGACGCCAACTGCGCATCGAGCCACGACGGCGGCGTGACCTTCGGACCAGCCATCCCGATGTACTCCCTCCTCGACTGCGGTGGGCTGCACGGGCACGTCAAGGTCGCCCCGAACGACGGCACCGTCTACGTCCCCAACAAGTCGTGCGGCGGCAAGCAGGCCGTCGCCGTCTCGGAGGACGGTGGCACGACCTGGTCCGTCCGCAAGGACCCGGCCAGCACGGCGGGTGACTCCGACCCGAGCGTCGGCGTCGGCGCCAAGGGCACCGTCTACATGGGCTACCAGGCCGCGGACGGCACGCCCCGCGTCGCCGTGAGCCGCGACAAGGGCAAGACGTGGACGGACGACCAGAACGTCGGTGCGAGCCTCGGCGTGCACAACACCGTGTTCCCGGTCGTCGTGGCCGGTGACGACGACCGCGCCTCGTTCGCCTTCATCGGGACGACGACGCCCGGCAACTACCAGGACGCGACGAACTTCAAGGGCGTCTGGCACCTCTACGTCTCGACGACCTACGACGGTGGCAAGAGCTGGGCCACGGTCGACACGACGCCGAGCGACCCGGTTCAGCGCGGCTCCATCTGCACGGGCGGCACGACGTGCGGCAACGACCGCAACCTGCTCGACTTCATGGACGCCACCGTCGACCGGACCGGTCGGGTCGAGGTCGGCTACGCCGACGGCTGCACCGGCGCCTGCACCCAGCCCGGCGGTGCCCAGAACTTCGACGCGTACGCCACCATCGCCCGTCAGCAGTCGGGCAACACGCTGTATGCCGCCTACGACGCCCTGCCCAACCTGACCCCGACGACGGTGTCGGTCACCCGGTCGGGCGGGCTGTACGCCACGTCGACGACGGTGGCGAACACCGGCAAGGCGACGGCGCGAGGGGTCACGACCCGACTCCTCGTCGACGGCGTCAACGTCGCCACGGCTGCGCCGGTCGACGTCGCGGCCGGCGGGTCGACGGCTGTCGCCTTCTCGGGGGTGCGGCTCGGCAAGGGCACTCACACGGTGGTCGTCGTCGCTGACCCGGACGGACGCATCCGCGAGTCGAACGAGTCCGACAACCGTCGGCAGACCCAGGTGGCCCGGTGAGCAGACCGAGTCGGGGAGCCGCACCACGTGCGGCTCTCCTCGCCGTGACCGCGCTCGGGGCCTGTGTCGCTCTCGGCGGGTGCGGCACGGACGAGATGGAGGCTGCGATGGCGGCGCCCGGCTCGAGCGCGACGTCGGCGGCTGTGGTGTGCGCCAAGGATGCGAAGCCGGTGGACCTGCCGGCCTCCTTCCCGGTGCAGGCCACGGTGCCTGACGGGTACGTCGTGACCGGTGTCGAGGCCCGGAGCGCTGGGCGGACCGTCGTCACCGCCGTCTCCTCCAAGCCGTTCACGCAGACGCTCGCCGACATGCAGGGCGCCTACTCGACCCGCGGGTGGACGGCCTCGGAGGGTGAGGTCGAGCACCGCGACGCCGAGTCCAACTTCGCCGGCAACGGGCTCCGCGGCCGATGGGCCATCCGCGAGATCCCCGAGTGCACCGACAACACGTCAGTGAGCGTGCTCATCGGCAAGTGACGCCTGCCCGACGTTCGACCTGACACCCCACCTGACATCAGACCGATGGCGGGGCCGGACCCGGCCCCGCCATCGGCCTCTCCGAACTGGCTGTCCGGGCAGGCTGTCTGGGCTGTCACAAGTCGCCCCCGAATGCGCCCTGGCGCGGGACGATGGAAGGGGCCCGGTACATGCGGCCCCGACCGCACGGGAAGGGGAGAGCGATGAACGCCGCAGTCAGCGGGGCGAACGAGACCACGAGCCACGGGATCGTCGTGGGCTACGACGGGTCCCCGGGGTCGCGGCTGGCCCTCGACTGGGCCATCGAGACCGCGAAGCGCGACGAACGCCCGCTCACCCTGCTGCACTGCGTCGGCCTGAACATGACCCCGACCTTCCGCGCCTACGACCCGGGAGTGCAGGCGCACGCGTACGACGAGATGGCGCGCGGCGTCCTGGCCGAGGCCGTCGACATCGCTGCGAAGACGTTGGACCGCGACGACGTCCGCCCGCTCAGCGTCATCGGGAGCGCGGCCGCGGAGCTCGTCGGCGCGTCGTCCCAAGCTGATCTCGTCGTGACCGGCTCCCGCGGGCACGGCGCCATCTCCGGTGGCCTGCTCGGCTCGACCTCGTATGCCGTGACCGCCCACGCCCACTGCCCCGCGGTCGTCGTCCGTGGCGACACGGTCGTCCACGCGGGTCCTTCGCATCCGATCGTCATGGCCTTCGACGACTCGAAGAGCTCCCAGAAGGCGCTGGAGACCGCCATCCAGGTCGCTGCCGCCGCGCAGGCGCCGCTGCACGTGGTGGCGGTCGACAACGTCGGTGGTCTGGAGGCGTGGCCGGAGTCCGACACGATCGTGGGACGTGAGGAGATGATCGACGAGATGCACCGTCACGTCGGTCAGACGCTACGAAACGTCGCCGACGACGCACGGCGCGCACACCCCGGTCTCGACGTGCACACGAACGTCCTCGGCGGCGGGGCCGGCGTGGCAATCGCTGCCTACGCGGTCGACGTCAGGGCCGGCCTCGTCGTGATGGGCTCGCGCGGGCACGGCGGCTTCACGGGGATGCTCCTCGGGTCGGTCAGCCATCGTGTGGTGCACGACGCTCCGTGCCCGGTCATGGTCATCCACTGATCTCGAGCTGGGCCCGATTCGACTGGCCCCACAAGGTTTTCGATGCACACTCCGAGCTCCGCCGGTGGTCAGATGGTCGTGGGCTACGACGGTTCGGCCGCCTCCCAGCGAGCCCTCGTCTGGGCCGCAGCCGTCTCCCACGCCCTCGGTGACGGCCTCAAGATCGTTCACGCCGTCGACCTGGACGTCGTGCGCAGACGTCGAGGCTCCGCGCCGCGACCGTTGAGCCCGTCGCTCGAGATGGTGGCGGAGACGATGGTCGGCGGTCCGTCGACGTGGCCCGGTCGACCACTGGCTCGATCGCAGGTCCGCGCGGTACACGCCTTCGGTGGTCCGGTGGGCGAGCTGGTCGACGCGTCGATGACAGCGGACCTCGTCGTCCTCGGCACCCGGGGACGGGGCCGGACCCGAAGCGCCCTCATCGGCTCGGTCTCGTCCGCGGTGGCCGCCCGCTCCTACTCCCCGGTGGTCGTCCTCCACGACCTCGGGCACCCGGCTCCCGGGACTCGCCGCGACGTCCCGGTGCCGGGGCCGGAGTGCGAAGTCGTCTGCGCCCTGACCCCGGGCACGGGCGAGGCCCACGCGAACAGGATGGAGCGGATCGTCTCTGCCGCAGCGAGGATCGCTGCTGGTTGCTCCGCGCGGCTACGCCTCGTGACCGTCCTGCCGCCGGACGCAGCCGGTCCCTCCGACGGCGCCGAGCCCCCGACGAGTCCGTATGCCGTGGCCACCTTGGGCCTGACGCACCCGGACCTGACCGTTGCGAGCCAGACGCTGTACGGCGACCCGGTCGACGCGCTCACCGGGACGAGCCGCGACTGCGGGCTGCTCGTCATCGGGGCTCCCCGCCGGGGCGGGGTCGGCGCTGTCCTGGTCGGGACCGCGCCGTACCGGATCGTCCACGACGCGACCTGCCCGGTCATGCTCGTCCACTGACCGGCGACCGAGACTGACACCCGATGATCCACGCCCGATGATCCACTCCCGGTCGGGTCTCGGGCCGAATCCGCGGCAACTCGCAGGGGATTCGGGTCCCGAGACCGGGCCACACGGCATACGACCGCGGTGCGCGGAGCGGAGCGTCAGGGCGACGGCGGGTGCTGGAAGCCCGGTCTTCCTGCGGTTCCCGCGGCGCGCTCGACCGAATGACCCAACCGACTGGCGGCTGCGCCGAATGCGCTCGAGCTTCGGCCCCCCAGCGCAGGCGGCACGACGACGACGGGACAGTGCGAGGCCCGCGCGAGCCGGCTGCCGAGCCAGCGCGCCCCGACCTCGGTGGAGCGGCCGGCATCGATGACGATGAGATCGGCCGAACGGCTCTCCTCGGCGAGGACCGCGCGCCGTTTGCCCGCGACGACGCGTGTCTCGACGAGGTGGTCGTGGCCGAGCACGTGCGCGACGTCCTCGGCGAGCCTCGACTCCTCCACGCTCCGGGCACTGTCGTCCGAGACGACGGACGGCACACGACCGCCGGTGGCGGTCTCGGGGGCGTGCGGCCGCCAGGCACGCACCGCCACCACGCGCCCACCGCGGAGGTACGCCTCTTCGACCGCCCAGCGCAGCGCGCCGGGGGAGCCGCTGGTGGGACTCACCCCGACGACGATGGTGTGGGCCCGGCCGAGGTCCGCGACGTTCACGCCACCGCCCCCGACTCCTCCGAGACCTTGCTCAGCGGGTCCGCGACGTCCTCGAGCGACTTGCGTTCAGCGTCGATGCCGATCACCAGGGCCACGATGCCGCCGAAGATCATGATGACGGCCCCGGCGACGTAGCCCCAGGTCAGCGGCACCCGGTCCTTGCCGTCCCCGATGAGGGCGCCGTAGAGCACGGGCGCGATCGCCCCCGCGCACTGGGCGACGACGAAGAAGTAGCTGATCGCCTGGCCGCGTACCTCGAGCGGGAAGATCTCGCTCACCGTGAGGTACGCCGCGGACGCGCCGGCCGAGGCGAAGAAGAACGCCACGCACCAGAAAATGGTGTGGGTCGTCGCGTTGAGGATCTCGGCGTGGAACGCCCAGGCCGACGCGAGCAGCACGACCCCGGCGATCGTGTACGTGCCGAAGATCATCTTGCGACGACCGATCGTGTCGAAGAAGTGGCCCAGCAGCAGCGGCCCGAGCAGGTTGCCGAGCGCGAACGGCAGGAAGTAGAGCGAGGTGTTGGCCTTGCTGATGCCGTAGAAGTTCGTCAGGACGAGCGCGTAGGTGAAGAAGATCGCGTTGTAGAGGAACGACTGCGTCACCATCATCGTGAGGCCGAGCACCGTGCGGCGACCGTACCGGTGCACGAAGACGTCCCACAGCACCTTGGCGCCCATCCGGTCCTCGGCCTTGACGAGGATCGCCTTGCTCTCGTCGACCTCCGGGATCTCGCCGCCCTCGCGGCGCACGCGCTCCTCGATCTCGTCGACGGTGCGCTCCGCCTCGTCGCCGCGCCCGTGGGTGAGCAGCCAGCGCGGGCTCTCCGGGATGTGCCGGCGCAGCCAGATGATCGACAGGCCGAGCAGCGGGCCGATGAAGAAGGCCAGACGCCAGCCGATGTTCTCGGCGACGTTGTCGGGGTTGAGCAGGTAGAGGTTGGCGAGCGCGCCGAAGAACGCGCCCAACCAGTAGGTGCCGTTGATCGCGATGTCGACGCGGCCACGGAAGTGCGCCGGGATGAGCTCGTCGATGGCCGAGTTGATCGCGGTGTACTCGCCGCCGATACCCATGCCGGCGACGAACCGGCACACCCAGAGGAACCACATGTTCGGGGACAGACCGGCCAGGCCCGAGCCCACCAGGTAGATGACCAACGTGATGATGAAGAGCTTGCGGCGCCCGAGCCGGTCGGTGAGCCGACCGAACGTCAGCGCTCCGACGACCTGGCCGACGAGGTAGACGGTGCCGGTGAGTCCCACCTGGGCGGCCGACATGCCGAGCGACTTCTGGAAGCCGGACTCGGACACGATCTGGATCTCGAGCCCGTCGAGGATCCAGGACACCCCGAGCCCGAAGACGACCGACCAGTGGAACTTCGTCCACGGGAGCCGGTCCATGCGGGCGGGCACCAGACTCCTGATGGCGCCGTCCGTGCGTTGTGCGACAGCCTCGCTCATCCCAGCTCCTTCGATCCGAATCGCTTGTGAACCGTCGGGTCAGGGCGTGCTGCGTGGCTCACGTCCTCGTGCGTCACGTCCTCACCGCGTGAACTCGTACCCCCTCGGGCACGACGCGCAACACATCGGGAGCAATCAGACGTTGTCGCGCTTCACCGTGGGTACGTTGCCACTGCACGCGCGGCGAATGGGTGCCGTGCGCGAGAAGCCCAGGAGGCCCGCCATGCCCGCCAAGAAGCGTTCGACCACGCCGTCGAGGACCGAGCTGCCGTCCACCCTCGAGCGGTCGTCGAAGAAGGCGCAGGAGACGTGGCTGGCCACGCATGACTCCGCGGTCGAGGAGTACGGCGAGGGCGAGCGTGCCCATCGGACGGCCTTCGCCTCCCTCAAGCACTCCTTCGAGAAGGTCGGAGACCACTGGGAGGAGAAGGACCACAAGGGCCCGAGCGACCCGCAGGCAGCCCGTAGGAGAGCGGCGGCGCGCGCCGGAGGCGACGGTGACTCTGCGGGAGGTGTCGACGCGAACGCGTCGAAAGCCCACCTGCTCGACGTCGCGAAACGGCTGGACGTGCGCGGGCGCTCGCGGATGACCAAGAGCGAGCTCGTCGAGGCGATCCAGAAGGCGAACGACAGGGCCACCGCTGCAGCGCGGAAGAACGACGCCTAGCGGCCACGAGCCACGACGCCGTCGGGCCCCTGTCTGAGTGCTCACAAACCCACCCCGTCACGTTCCCCCTGGCGGGAGGATGGAGATGGCCGGAGCAGTGGCCCGGTCCCGGGACCCAGTGAAGGGGTGCACGATGAACGCCCAGGCACCGACCACGTACGGCATCGTCGTCGGCTACGACGGTTCGGTGGCGTCACAGCTCGCCGTCGGGTGGGCCGCGGAGACGGCACGTCAGCAGGGCAAGCACCTGACCCTCGTGCACAGCGTCAACCTGGCCGGCACTCCGGGGTTCCCGGCGATGGACTTCTCCGAGCTCGAACCCTCACTCGAGCATGCCGCCAAGGCGCTCGTGGACGAGGGCGCGGAGCGTGCCAGCACGACGCTCGACGCCTCGCAGGTCGAGACGCAGTACTGGCTCGGGAGCGCCGCAGCCCAGCTCGTCGATGCGTCGCGGGACGCCGAGCTCCTCGTCGTCGGCAGTCGCGGACGCGGCCGCCTGCTCGCGGGGCTGCTCGGCTCGACGTCGTATGCCGTCGCGGCGCACGCCCAGTGCCCCGTCGTGGTCGTGCGTGGGCCGGGGGGTGAGACGCCCGACGACGTGCCCATCCCGCCGCGGCCCGGTCGCGGACACGACGTCGTCGTCGGCGTCGACGACTCGGATGCCTCGGTTCGGGCCGTCGACGCCGCCGTCGAGGTCGCCGAACGCGAAGGTGCCGTGCTGCACATCGTCCGCGTCGCCCACTCGCCGTCGATGGAGGCCTGGACCTACGCCGAGACCGCCAAGGGTGGCACGGAGGAGACCCACGCGATCCGGGACCACGCCGAGCAGTCGGTGACGCGCGCGGCCAATCGCGTGCGGGCGCTGCACCCGAAGGTGATCGTCACGACCGAGGTGCTCTACGGGTCCCCGGGACAGTCGCTCGCCGACCTCGGGGCGACGGCAGGGCTGATCGTCGTCGGATCCCGCGGGCACGGCGGCTTCACCGGCATGCTGCTCGGGTCCGTCAGCCACCGCGTCATCCATGACGCAGAGTGCCCGGTCATGGTCGTGCGCTGACCACGGTTTCTGCTGACGAAAGCCCTGTGAGGAGAGACGAACTCACCAGGGAGCGAAGGAATCAGGCAAGCGTCTGGGCAAAGCGTCCGAGGGCGGCGTCCCAGCGCGACTTGTCGCCGGCGCCGTCCTCCGCGATGCCCTCACCCTCGTGGTAGAGGTCGACGCGGGTGCCGTCTCCGTCGGGCCTGAGCTGGAGGTCGAGGATGCTGAGCGGACCGTCCTCATGGGGGTGCCACGACACGCGTACCTGTTCCATCGGGTGGTAGCTGCGGACGACCCCGTGCGTTCCGTCGGTGCTGTGCCACGACTCACCCTTGCTGCCCAGGGTGACGCCGGGGCCGAGGAGGGCCTCCGTGCCGCGGGGGCTGATCAGGTGACGCCAGACCTGGTCGACCGGCGCACCGACGGTCAGCGTCGAGTGCACACCCGCAGGAGACCCCTCGAGCTCGGCGTCCTCTGCGTTCTCAGGGATCGACTGCGTTGAACTGCTCATGGGCACCTCCGGGTCGTGCGGACCGGCCCCTGATGGGCCGGACCCACCACAGACAGTCGACCAAAGACTGGCCCGGATGACAATGCCTCGGCGCGACCTCTTCCCGCCTACGCTCGGATGATGATCGACCACTTCGGCATCAACTGTGCGGACTTCGACGCCAGTGCCCGCTTCTACGACGCGGTGCTCGGTGTCCTCGGCTACAGCCGGCAGATGGACGTCGGGATGGCCATCGGATACGGGTCCGACGGGCACCCCGACTTCTGGATCACCCGGTGGGAGGGCGGCGGACCCAACCGCGAGATGCACTGCGCCTTCCAGGCCGAGAGCGTCGAGGCGGTGCGGGCCTTCCACGCCAAGGCGCTCGAGCTCGGCGCCGAGTCGCTGCACGAGCCGCGGCTGTGGCCGGAGTACCACCCCGGCTACTACGGCGCCTTCGTGCGCGACCCCGACGGCAACAACGTCGAAGCAGTCTTCCACCGGGCCGGCCCGGACGACTGACTCCCGCCGCAGAGCGGGAGGTGCCGGCCCGTCAGCGCAGCACCGTCGGCGTCTCGACGACGACGTCGAGGGCCGCGATGTCCGTGAGGGCCACGTCGCAGTAGAAGTCGTCCCCGGAGTAGGCCGCCGGTGTCGTCACCCCTGGTAGCCCGCTCGTCGGAGAGCCTCGGCCATGGCGCCGCTGGCGGGCGCCTCGACTCGGCCGGCGTGGTTGCCCTGGCCCGCTGAGCCCTGGCTCCCGCGAGACTGGCCGCCACGTGCCTGACCGCCCCGCGCATGGCCTCCCCGGGACTGGCCTCCCCGGGACTGGCCACCCGGTGCACCCTGTCCGCCGCGCTCCTTGGGCCCACCCGACGTCACCTCGTCGTCCAGACGCAGGGTGAGGGAGATGCGCTTGCGCGGGATGTCGACGTCGAGCACCTTCACCATGACGACGTCGCCTGGCTTGACCACCTCCCGCGGGTCGCGCACGAAGTTCCTCGACAGTGCCGACACGTGGGCCAGCCCGTCCTGGTGCACGCCGATGTCGATGAAGGCCCCGAATGCCGCGACGTTGGTGACGACGCCCTCGAGCGTCATGCCCGGCTTGAGGTGCTTGATCTCCTCGACGCCCTCCTTGAAGGTGGCTGTCTTGAAGGTCGGTCGCGGGTCGCGCCCCGGCTTGTCGAGCTCGCTGATGATGTCGGTCACCGTGGGTAGGCCGAAGGTGTCATCGACGTAGTCGGTCGGCCGAATGGCCTGCAGGGCAGTCGTGTTGCCGATGAGCGACGTAAGCTTCTGCCCGGTCGACTCGAGCATCCGACGCACCACGGGGTAGGCCTCCGGGTGCACGGCTGACGCGTCGAGGGGGTCCTCGCCTCCCGGGATGCGCAGGAAGCCGGCGGCGAGCTCGAACGCCTTGGGTCCGAGGCGCGGCACGTCCTTGAGCGCCTTGCGCGTGCGGAAGGGCCCGACCGCGTCGCGGTGCGCGACGATGCTGTCGGCGAGACCCGGGGTGATGCCCGAGACGCGGGTCAGCAGGGGAGCAGAGGCGGTGTTGACGTCGACGCCGACCGCGTTGACGCAGTCCTCGACGACGGCGTCGAGCGAACGCGAGAGGGCGGTCTGGCTGATGTCGTGCTGGTACTGGCCGACGCCGATCGACTTCGGGTCGATCTTGACGAGCTCGGCGAGCGGGTCCTGCAGGCGCCGGGCGATCGAGACGGCGCCGCGCAGCGACACGTCCATCCCCGGTAGCTCCTGGGAGGCGAACGCCGACGCGGAGTAGACCGAGGCGCCCGCCTCCGAGACGACGGCCGACGTCAGCTTGAGCTCCGGGTGGGCCTTGATGAGGTCGGCGGCGAGGCGGTCGGTCTCGCGCGAGGCGGTGCCGTTGCCGATGGCGATGAGGTCGACCGAGTGCTCCTTGGCCAGGCGGGCCAGTGTGGCGAGCGAGCGGTCCCACTGGTGCTGCGGGACGTGCGGGTAGATGACCTCGGTCGCGACGACGCGGCCCGTCCCGTCGACGACCGCGACCTTGACGCCGGTGCGGAAGCCCGGGTCGAGGCCCATCGTGGCGCGTGCGCCGGCGGGGGCAGCGAGCAGCAGGTCGCGCAGGTTGGCGGCGAACACGCGTACCGCCTCCTCCTCGGCGGCGCGGCGCAGCTGCATACGGGCGTCGATGCCGAGGTGGACGAGGATCTTCGTGCGCCACGCCCAGCGCACGGTGTCGGCCAACCACTGGTCGGCGGGGCGCCCGGCGTTCTCGATGCCGAAGCGGCGCGCGATGGCGCGCTCGTATGCCGTGGGGCCGGGCTGCTGCGCGGCCGTCGGGTCGTCGGGGACGATCTCGAGGGAGAGGACGTCCTCCTTCTCCCCCCGGAAGAGGGCGAGGATGCGGTGGGACGGGAGCTTGGAGAGCGGCTCGGAGAAGTCGAAGTAGTCGGAGAACTTCGCGCCCTCCTCCTCCTTCCCGGAGCGCACGTGGGAGCCGATGTGCCCCTGCCTCCAGACGCGCTCACGCAGGTCGCCGATGAGGTCGGCGTCCTCGGCGAAGCGCTCGACGAGAATGGCGCGGGCTCCGTCGAGCGCGGCGGCAACGTCTGCCACCTCGCGGTCGGCGTCGACGAATCCGGCTGCGGCAGCTGCTGGTTCGGTGTCGGGTGAGCCGAGGAGAAGGTCTGCGAGCGGCTCGAGGCCTGCCTCCCGGGCGATCTGGGCCTTGGTCCGGCGCTTCGGCTTGAACGGCAGGTAGATGTCCTCGAGGCGGGCCTTCGTCTCGGCGGCGAGGATCTGCGCGCGGAGCGCGTCGTCCAGCTTGCCCTGCTCCTCGACGGATGCCAGCACGGCCGCGCGCCGCTCCTCGAGCTCGCGGAGGTAGCCGAGGCGCTCCTCGAGGGTGCGCAGCTGCGCGTCGTCGAGGCCGCCAGTGACCTCCTTGCGATAGCGCGCCACGAAGGGGACGGTCGACCCGCTGTCGAGCAGTCCGACGGCGGCGGTCACCTGCCCGTCCCGGACGCCGAGCTCCTCTGCGATGCGACGCTCGATCGACGCCACCTTCACCTGCACACTCACTGGGCTGTTCTCCTCTGACGACACATCGAGCCACGCATTCTGCCGTGCCGGGGCACTCAGTCGTCGAGCAGGGCCTTCAGGGCGGCGCGCTCCGCCTTGGGCACGTAGCCCGCGTAGTAGTCGTACAGGCTGTGCAGTGAGGCCCGGCCCGCTTCGGGGCCGTCTCCGGCCCGGATGGCGGCGAGCACCTGCTCGTGGTGCCCCAGGGAGCGCTTCATGAGGGCCTGGGCGTTGCGGGCGTGCGCGATCTTGTCCGAGATCAGCGACAGCACGGTGTCGCGCACGACGCCGTTGCAGACCTGGATGAGGGTGTTGCCGCTAGCGCGGGCGATGGCCTCGTGGAAGGCGAAGTCGGCCTCGCTGAACGAGCCGTACCCACCATCCACGGCCGCGCGCATCTGCTCGATGGCGGCATCCATCTCGGCGAGCTCCGCGTCCGTGCGCAGCACGGCCGCGAGCCGGTTCGCCGTCGAGTCGAGCATCATCCGGGAGACGAGCAGCTGCGAGAGGGTCAGGCCATCGGCACGGGCCAGCCGGCGCATCTGCTTCGTGAGGCCGCCCGTGGTGAAGGGGAGGATCTCGGGGCCGTTCGGGTCGCCCGGACGCGAGCGCACCACGCCGTTGCTCTCTAGCACGCGAAGCGCCTCGCGCACGGTGGCCCGGCTGGTGCCGAACTGCACGACCAGCTCGCGCTCGCTCGGCAGCCGCTGGCCGGGACGCAGCTCGCCGCTCGCGATCGCCTCCTCGACCTGCTCGACGATGCGCTCGTAGAGGCGCACCGGGCGCACCGCCTCGAAGGCGGGGGCCGTCACCTCAGGCATGGGAGCCACCGAGGTCGCTCATCTCGGGAATGGGCCACGCAGGCGTCGCCGATTCGGGGCGGTGCGCCTCGTACCAGTCGACGGCGCTGAGCACGCCGACGTCGTCGAAGCGCCTGCCTGACACCTGCAGCCCGATGGTGCGGCCGTCGCGCGTGAACCCGCAGTTGACGGACGCGGCAGGCTGGCCCGACATGTTGTAGGGCGCGGTGAAGCCGATGTGCGCCATGCCCCGGTCCTCGTCACCCCACGGCATGGGCCAGTCGGCGGCGAATGCGGTCACCGGCGCCACGGGGGAGAGCACGAGGTCGTACGGCTCGGTGGCGGTCACGGTGGCCTGCTGGAGCGCCATGATGCTGGCGTAGTCGCGAAGGACGGTCGTGCCGTCGACGTCACGCACCGCGAGCACCCACCGCTGGATGAAGGGAAGGACCCGCTCGCGGGCTGCCGGGCTCAGGGCCTGGAAGTCGGCGAGCGAGCGCACCCGCCAGAACTCGTCGAGGTCGTGCAGCATGCGCGGTGTCATGAAGGGGGGCAGGAGCTCGACTTCGGCCCCGGCCTCGGCGAAGACCGCAGCGGCCGCCTCGACGGCCCGGTGCACCTCCGGCTCGAGTGGCAGCCCGCAGCCGGCGTCGCGGTGCAGGCCCACGCGGAGGCCTCGCACGTCGCGTGGCTCCGGCGGCAGCACGGTGCCGAGGTCCTCGGGGGGCAGGCTCGTCCAGTCCCGGACGTCGGGGCGGCTGATGACCGACAGCAGCAGGGCCGCATCGCGCGCCGAACGCGCCAGCGGACCAGCCGCCCGGCCGAGGTAGGGAGTGTCGAGCGGTACCCGCCCGGCGCTGGGCTTGAGGGTGGTCAGGCCCAGCCACGTGCCCGGGAGCCGGATGGAGCCACCGATGTCGGTACCGACGTGCAGCGGCCCGTAGCCACCGGCCGCCGCCGCTCCGGCCCCGGAGCTCGAGCCGCCGGTCGTCAGCGAGGTGTTCCAGGGCGAGCGTGTCACCCCGTGCAGACTCGACACGCCGGAGCTGAGCATGCCCCAGTCCGGCATGACCGTGGCGCCGAGGATGACGCCGCCGGACTCTTCGACGCGCTCGACGACAGGGCTGCTGCGGGTCGGGACGACCGGCTCCACGCCGGCGTTCCCAGCAGGCATCGGAACCCCTGCTCGCGCGAGGTTCTCCTTCACGGTCACAGGCACGCCGTCAATGGGCCCGGCGGGCTGGCCTCTGTCCCAACGCTGCTCACTGGCACGGGCTGCCGTGAGGGCACTCTCGAGGTCGAGCAGCCAGAAGGCGTTGAGCTCCGGCTCGCGCGCCTCGATGACGGCGGCGACGTCCTCCAGTGCGTCCACGGGCGAGAGGTCTCCGGAGGCATACGCGGCTACGAGCTCGGTGGCAGTGAGGCTGGCGGGTCGGCCAGACGAGTGCGGCATGGACGTCCTTCCGCGTGGGACGGCCTTCGGGCCGCCTGACTCGCCGGACGAGCTCTTGACATCCGGCCTGATGAGAGAAACGGTACCTCTCACGGTGA
Organism: Terrabacter sp. 01T434; assembly: GCF_056398545.1. Taxonomy (NCBI): domain Bacteria; kingdom Bacillati; phylum Actinomycetota; class Actinomycetes; order Micrococcales; family Intrasporangiaceae; genus Terrabacter; species Terrabacter sp. 01T434. The sequence goes on along the minus strand of NZ_JBFTPP010000011.1, from coordinate 118,012 downwards.
AAAAGTCCACTGGTCAGACCAGTGAATTCGTAGGGGCGACGTCGACCCCCTCCCGGAGCAAGGAGACCCATGACGGTGAGACTCGCAGCCATCCCCGGTGACGGGGTGGGCCCCGAGGTCGTCGCTGCCACGCTGCCGGTGCTCTCGGCCGCCCTGGCAAGCCAGGGGGAGGATCTAGCCCTCACCGAGCTCGACTGGGGCGCAGACCGATTCGTCCGTGAGGGTGCTGCGATGCCCCCCGATGCCGCCGACACGGTGCGCCGACACGACGCCGTGCTCTTCGGAGCGGTGGGGCGACCCGACGTGCCCGACCACGAGCTGGTCTGGGGCCTGATCATCGGCCTGCGCCAGCAGCTCGACCTCGCCGTCAACATCCGTCCGGTGCGGGCCTTCGAGGGTGTGCCGAGCCGAGTCAAGGATGTCGACGGGGTCGACCTCGTCATCGTGCGCGAGAACACCGAGGGCGAGTACGTCGGGGCGGGTGGTCTGGCTCACGCGGGTACCGGCCACGATCTCGGGATCGAGGTGGCGGTGCACTCGCGGCGCGTCATCGAGCGCGCTGCAGAGCACGCGTTCACCCTCGCCGAGCAGCGGCGCGGGCGACTGTCGCTGGTCACCAAGTCGAACGCGATGCGTCACGGCTACCCGCTCTGGGACGCAGTCGTCCGGGAGGTGGCGGAGCGACACCCGGACGTCGAGCTCGAGGTCGTGCTCGTCGACGCCATGGCGGCCCGGCTCGTGCAGAGTCCGCACTCGCTCGACGTCCTCCTCGCCGGCAACCTCTTCGGCGACATCCTCAGCGACCTCGCTGCCGTGCTCGCCGGCGGCATGGGGATGGCCCCGAGCGCCAACGTCCTGCCCGGCGGGACGGTTCCGGGTGTGTACGAGCCGGTCCACGGCTCGGCGCCCGACATCGCAGGTCGTGGCATCGCCAACCCCACTGCGTGCCTGCTCTCGGGTGCGATGCTCCTGGACGACCTCGGCCGCACCGCAGCCGCGCAGGCCGTCCGCACCGCCCTGGCTGCGGCCCTTCGCTTCCCGCACCACCACACCCCTGACCTCGGCGGCACGGCGAGCACCTCGCAGCTGGCCACAGCGGTCCTGCACGAGATGGAGTCACGATGAAGCACACCCGCATCTGCACCGCCGCGTCGGCGACGCTGCTCCTTGCCCTCACCGCGGCCTGCTCGGCCGGCTCGGGGACCTCCGGCGCCGGTGGCTCGGGCGGCGCCGGGGGAGCCGGGGGATCCGGGGGCGACACCTCCCTCACCGTCGGTCTGGTCGCCGAGCCGGCAAGCCTCGACTTCACCACCAAGGACGGCGCCGCCATCCCGCAGGCGCTGCTCGACAACGTCTACGAGACGCTCGTCAAGGTGGACCAGCAGGGAGACCTCAAGCCTGCGCTCGCCAAGTCGTGGACCGTCTCGACGGACCGCCGCACCTACACCTTCGACCTCGTCGACAACGCGAAGTTCACCGACGGCCAGCCGTTCACCGCCAAGGACGCCGTCTACTCGATCGACCAGGTCAAGAACGCCTGGACGGTCTCCCTCAAGGCGGCCATGGACGTCGTCCAGGACGCGAAGGCGCTCAGCGACACCAAGCTGCAGGTCACCCTCAGCAAGCCGAGCAACGACTGGCTGTACCGGATGTCCACCCGGGTCGGCGCGATGATGACCGAGAAGGAGACGTCCAGCCTGGCCACCAAGCCGGTCGGCACGGGCCCCTACGTCTTCGACCAGTGGCGCCGCGGCGACTCCATCAGCCTCAAGGCCAATCCGTCCTACTGGGGGAAGAAGCCGTACTTCCAGCAGGTGACCCTCAAGTACTTCAAGGACCCGACCGCCCTCAACAACGCGCTCCTGACCAAGACGATCAACGTCATCGGGACGGTCCAGGCCCCCGAGTCGCTCGCCCAGTTCCAGGGCAACGACGCCTACGAGATCGTCGAGGGCTCGACGAACGGCGAGGTGCTCCTGTCGATGAACAACGGCAAGGCGCCCTTCAACAACGTGAAGGTCCGCCAGGCCGCCCGCTACGCCATCGACCACAAGGCCCTGCTCGACACCTGCTGGGCAGGGCACGGCAGCCTCGTCGGGAGCATGGTGCCGCCGACCGACCCCTGGTACGAGGACCTCACGGGCCTCTACCCCCACGACCTCGCCAAGGCCAAGGCCCTCGTCGCCGAGACGAACGCCGGGGCCACCCCGGTGCGCCTGCGCATCCCGTCCCTGCCGTATGCCGTCTCGTGCGGCCAGGTGGTCAAGAGCCAGCTCGAGCAGGCCGGTTTCAAGGTGACCCTCGACCAGCTCGAGTTCCCGGCAGTGTGGCTGCAGTCGGTCTTCAAGGACGCCGACTACGACATGTCGATCATCGCGCACGTCGAGCCACGCGACATGCCCGCGGTGTTCGGCAACCCGAAGTACTACACGCGCTACGACAACAAGCAGTTCCAGGCCGACCTCGCCGCGGCCGACTCCGGCACCCCCCAGGAGCAGGTGACGCTGATGAAGAAGGCGGCGCGGGAGCTGTCCCAGGACGCTGCCGGCGACGTGCTCTTCGTCCTGCCGAACCTCATGGTCGCCGAGAAGGGCATCACCGGGCTCCCGAAGAACGCCATCACCGAGTCGTTCGAGCTCGCCGACCTGGCGAGGTCCTGACCGTGGAGGACCGGCCGGCCACCCACCGGCCGGTCCCTCGCGCCCCGACTCGAGTCGGACCCTGCGTCCCTCGACCCTGACAGGACATCGATGCTGCTCCAGATCCTCAGACGCACGGCGGCGCTCGTCGCGAGTCTCGTCGTCAGCTCCATGCTGGTCTTCGTCTTCATGGCGCTGCTACCGGGCGACCCGGCACGGGTTGCGCTGGGCGTCAACGCCTCCGACGCCTCGGTCGCACAGCTGCGGCAGCAGTTCGGCCTCGACCAGCCGCTGGTGACCCAGTACCTCTCGTGGGTCGGGGGATTCCTGCGGTTCGACCTCGGCACCAGCTACGTGTCCAAGGTGGCGATCGCCCCGCAGATCGTCGACCGCCTGCAGGTGACCCTCTGGCTCGTCGTGTGCTCGATGGTGCTCGCCCTCGTCATCGCGATCCCCTTCGGCACGGTGATGGCCCTGCGACAGCGCCGCCCGAGCGGGCTGGTGCTGTCCGCGATCTCGCAGGTCGGCGTGGCCGTGCCCGCCTTCCTCGCCGGCATCCTGCTCGTCACCGTGTTCGCCGTGAAGCTGCAGTGGCTGCCCGCCAACGGCTGGACGCCGCCCAACGAGGACCCCGTCCAGTTCCTGCGCCAGCTCGTCCTGCCCGTGCTCGCGCTCGGCCTCGTGCAGGGCGCCGTGCTGACCCGCTACGTCCGCAGCGCGATCCTCGACGTGCAGCGCGAGGACTACATCCGCACGGCACGTGCCAAGGGCCTTGGCCCCATGCGGGCGCTGCGCCGGCACGGGTTCCGCAACGCAGCGATCCCGGTCGTCACCGTCCTCGCCCTCCAGCTCGCCACCCTGCTCATCGGGGCGGTCGTGGTGGAGCGCGTCTTCGTCATCCCGGGGCTCGGCAGCCTCCTGCTCGACCAGGTGGCCAACCGCGACCTCATCTTCGTCCAGGACATCGTCATGCTGCTCGTCCTGGCCGTGCTCCTCGTCAACTTCGTCGTCGACCTGCTCTATCTCGTCATCGACCCGAGACTGAAGGTGGCCACCCGATGAGCGCCGACCACATGCCTCGCCCCGTCGTGTCACTCGACGGGCCGACCGCACCCGACGTCGCGATGGAGCCCGCCCCGGCACCCCTGAGTCCACGGCGTCGCCCAGGGGCCAGCTTCTTCGTCGGCGCGGGCATCGTCGGTGTCGTCGTCCTCATGGCGCTCGTCTCGTTCGTCTGGACGCCGCACGACCCGACGTTCGTCGACGCCTCGGCCCGGCTGCGCCCGATCGGCGACCCGGACTACCTGCTCGGCACGGACAAGCTCGGCCGGGACGTGCTGAGCCAGGTCCTCGTCGGCGCCCGCACCACGTTGTTCGTCGGCCTGGTCGCCGTCGGTCTCGCCGGACTGGTCGGCGTCCCGCTCGGCATCATCGCGGCCATGGCACACCGCGGGGTGGGCGAGCCGCTCATGCGCGGCATGGACCTGCTCCTCGCCTTCCCCGCGCTGCTGCTCGCCATCATGTTCAGCGCCGTCTACGGCGGGAGCACCCTCGTGGCCATGGTCGCCATCGGCATCGCCTCGGTCCCGAGCTTCGTGCGCGTCGTCCGCAGCGGGGCGATGCAGGTGCTGGGCACCGAATACGTCATGGCGGCGCGAGCGGCGGGACGTGGACCATGGGCCATCGGACTGCGCCACGTGCTGCCGAACGTCAGCGGGCTGGTCATCGTGCAGGCCTCGGTCTCGTTCGCGATCGCCGTGCTGGCCGAGGCGGCGCTCTCGTTCCTCGGATTCGGCACGCCCCCGCCCACGCCGAGCTGGGGCCGGATGCTCCAGGAGAGCCAGGAGCTGCTCTTCTCGGCCCCGCGGCTCGCGATCGTTCCGGGCATCGCCATCGCGGTGGCCGTCCTCGGGTTCAACCTGCTCGGTGACGGACTCCGTGACCACTACGATCCCCGGCTGGAGGACCGACGATGAGCGCCGTTGCCGCGCAAGCGCGCCCGACTGATTTGCCGACGTCCCGGGTGCTCGACGTGCAGCACCTCGACGTGCAGCTCGGTCGCTTCCACCTCCTGCACGACGTCTCGTTCAGCATCGGCAAGGGCGAGCGCGTCGGCCTCATCGGCGAGTCCGGTTCCGGCAAGTCGCTGACCAGCCTGGCACTCCTCGGGCTGCTGCCCGACGACGCCCGGGTCAGCGGCTCCATCCGGCTCGCGGGAGTGGACGCCGACCTCGTCGGGGCACGGGAGCGTGACCTGGCCGCGCTCCGAGGTCGAGACGTCGCCATGGTGTTCCAGGAGCCGATGACGGCGCTCAACCCGACGATGCGGGTGGGCGACCAGGTCGCGGAGGCGATCACCACGCACGCGGGCCGCGGTGGCCCCGACCGGCGTGCCGCACGTGCACGGGCGGTGGAGCTCCTCGACCAGGTCGGGCTGCCCGACCCGCGGGACGCAGCGAGGGCATACCCCCACCAGCTCTCCGGAGGCCAGCGCCAGCGCGTCGTCCTGGCCATCGCCCTGGCCAACGACCCGGCGCTGCTGGTCTGCGACGAGCCGACCACGGCGTTGGACGTCACGGTGCAGGCCCGGGTGCTCGACCTCATCGTCCGTGGCGTGACGGCGCGCGACTCGGCGATGCTCTTCATCACGCACGACCTCTCCGTTGTCGCGACGGTGTGCGAGCGCGTCCTCGTGATGTACGGCGGTCGGGTCGTCGAGGCGGGTCCGGTCCGCGAGGTCTTCCGGCGGCCGCGCCACCGCTACACCCAGGGGCTGCTCGCCGCGTCCGACCTCGACGTCGCCGTCCCCGGAGGGAGGCTGCCCACGATCCGCGGCACCGTGCCGCCGGCCGGCGCCTTCCCCGACGGGTGCGTCTTCCGCAGCCGCTGCGACCACGCCACCGAGGTGTGCGCCACGGACCCGGTGTGGACCGGGTCGGACCCCGGGGACGGCTACGCCTGTCACCATCCCGCGGACGAGGAGCGTCAGTCATGACGACTCCAGCCATCCGCGTGCACGAGCTGCGTCGCACCTACCGACGACCGCGCACCTCGGTGCGGCAGGCCGGGCCGGTCGTCGAGGCGCTCAAGGGCGTCTCGTTCGAGGTGGCACGCGGGGAGCGTTTCGGCATCGTCGGTGAGTCCGGATGCGGCAAGTCGACGCTCATGCGCCTCCTCGCCGGTCTGGACCAGCCGACGAGCGGTGAGGTGCAGGTCGAGGGCCAGACCGTCTCGGGCGTCCCCGAGCGAAAGCTCGGCTTCCTGCGCTCGAGCCTGCAGCTGGTCTTCCAGGACCCGATGGGCTCGCTCGACCCGCGCATGCGGGTCCGCGACATCATCGCCGAGCCGCTCGTGGCGCAGCGGCTGCCCAACCGGCGGGCGCGCGTCGCTGAGCTGCTCGACGCCGTGGGCCTGAGCCCGGAGGCAGCCGATCGGTTCCCGCACCAGTTCTCGGGCGGCCAGCGCCAGCGCATCTCGATCGCACGGGCGCTCGCGCCGTCGCCGTCGATCCTGCTCGCCGACGAGCCCGTCAGTGCCCTCGACGTGTCGGTGCGCGCCCAGGTGCTCAACCTCATCACCGATCTCGTCGGCGAGCTCGGGCTCACGCTCGTCTTCGTCTCGCACGACCTGTCCGTGGTGCGGCACGTCTGCGACCGCGTGGCGGTCATGAGCGAGGGCGAGATCGTCGAGACCGGGTCGACGCAACAGATCTTCGACGCCCCCCAGCACCCCTACACCCAGCGCCTCCTGCGCGCGGCGCCGAGCATGCGCCGCGCCCTCGCAGGGGCAGGCACGGCAGACCTCCTTGGAGACGCATCGTGAGCACCAGCTACACCCCGGAACACCCCGTCGGGCTCCCGGTCGGCGACGGGTGGGTCGACGCGCCCAAGACGGCGACCGTGACGTTCCCCTTCACGGGTGAGGGCGTCGCCTCGGCTCCAGTTGGAACGAGCGAGATTGCGCTGCAAGCGCTTTCGTATGCCGCCAGCGTCCGCGAGCGGATGGGTTCCCTTCCGTCGCACGCGCGTCGGGCCGCCCTGATGGAGACGCACCGCGTCTTCTCGGAGCGACGCGCGGACGTCGAGCGTCTGCTCGTGCTCGAGACCGGCAAGCCGCTCGTCGACTGTCGCGTGGAGGTCGACCGGACCCTGCTGACCCTCGTGACCGCGGCCGAGGAGGTCGCACGTCTCCACGGCGAGACGGTGCCGCTGGACCTGCTGCCGAGCGGCGAGGGGCTCATGGGTTTCTGGGTCCGCAAGCCGATCGGCATCGTCGTCGGGATCGCCGGGTTCAACTACCCGCTGCTGCTCGCCGTGCACAAGCTGGCCCCGGCACTCGCCGCGGGCTGCCCGGTGGTCCTCAAGCCGGCGCCCCAGACCCCGCTCGCCACCCTGTGGCTCGTGCACGTGCTGCGCGAGGCGTTGGCAGCGGCCGGCGGTCCGCGCTCAGGGGTGCAGCTCGTCACCGGTGGGGTCGACGTGGGTGCGGCCCTGACGACTGACTCGCGCGTCGCGGCGGTCTCCTTCACCGGTTCGGCCGCGGTCGGTCACCGCATCGCCAAGGACGCGGCGCCGACGAAGGTGCTGCTCGAGCTCGGCTCGAACGCTGCCCTTGTCGTGGCTGCTGACGCGGACGTGGAAGCGGCCGCGGACGCCGTGGTCCGGGGCGGCTACTACGCCTCGGGGCAGGCCTGCATCAGTGTGCAGCGGGTGGTCGTCGTCGAGACGGCGCGCGCGCGTTTCCTGGCGGCGCTCGCCGCCCGCATGGATCGGGTCGTCGTCGGTGACCCGCGGGACGAGGCGACCCGCGTCTCGGCCCTCATCGACCCCCGATCGACCGAGCGCGTGGTCGAGTGGGTTCGCGCCGGCTGCGAGGCCGGGGGCACCCTCGTGCACGGTGGCGGCATACGCCACGGCGTCCTCGAGCCGACGGTGCTGCTCGATGTGCCGGACGGCCAGCTCGCCTGGGACGAGGAGGTCTTCGGACCGGTGGTCGTCGTGCGGTCGGTGCCCGACCTCGACGCTGCCATCGACGTCGTCAACCGGTCGCGCTACGGCCTGCACGCGAGCGTCTTCACCGAGGGCCTCGGCTCTGCGTTCGCGGCGATCGACCGGATCGAGGCCGGTGGGGTCGTCGTCAACGAGGTGCCGGGCTTCCGGTCCGACGTCATGCCCTACGGGGGCGTCAAGGACAGCGGCGTCGGCCGCGAAGGCCCGCGATTCGCCATCGAGGAGCTGACGGTGACGCGGATGGCGATCATCCGACCATCGGCGGCGGGGACCTCAGCCCCGGCCGCGACCGAACCGGCAGTGGTGCCGGAGAAGCAGGGACGTGCGCATGGGTGAGCCCGAGACCGACCAGACCACCGGGACGGCCCGGCCGGACTACTCACGACTGTTCCGGCTGGACGGCCGGCGTGCGGTCGTCGTGGGCGCCGGCAGCGGCATCGGCCGGGAGAGCGCGCTCGCCCTGGCCGCGCACGGAGCGGACGTCGTGTGCGCGGACCGCAACCTGGAGGCCGCCGAGGAGACGGCGGCCCTCGGGGCCGGCACGGAGGTCTACGAGCTCGACGTGACCGACGCCGACGCCGTGGCACGGGCGGCGGCCGACCTCGGCGACGTCGACGTGCTCGTCTTCACGGCGGCCACCAACGTGCGCAAACGGGTGCTCGACTACACGGCAGAGGAGTTCGACCGCGTCGTCGGGCTCAACCTGCGCTCCTCCTTCGAGCTCGTGCGCGCGTTCGGTGCCGGCATGGCCGAGCGCGGGCGGGGCAGCATCGTCGGCTTCAGCTCGATCCGTGCGGTGACCGTCGAGCCGGGGCAGGGCGTCTATGCCGCCACCAAGGCTGGCCTCGTCCAGCTGCTGCGGGCGGCCGCCGTCGAGCTGGGGGGGCAGGGGGTGCGCGTCAATGCCGTCGCGCCCGGCATCGTCGACACGCCGCTCACGGCGCAGATCCGTGCGGTGCCGGAGTGGTCCCAGGCCTACGCGAGCAAGAGCGCGTTGGGCCGGTGGTCCCGGCCGGACGAGCTGGTGGGCGCGGTCGTCTATCTCGCCTCGGACGCGTCGTCCTTCGTCACCGGGAGCCAGCTCTTCGTCGACGGCGGGTGGACCGTCATCGACGGGCGGTACACGCCGCCGATGTGATGTGCAGCTGCGAGTGGGTCGGCTGCGGTCGGGTCCGACAGGGGGGCGTGTGGACAACGCGCACCGACTGTCACCGGTCGCAGCCATGCTCGACCCATGCACTTCGAGGAACTCCCGCGGGACTGGGCCCAACGACCGATCACCGACCCCGACGTCTTCGAGGGGGTGGTCGACCTCATCGTGCCGGAGCAGTCGCGGTCAGACGGCGCCACCTACCTGCTGCTCTGCCACCCCAACCTCCACCTGCTCCAGCCGATCTGTCTGCCGGACGACCCGCGGCGCCTGGGCGTGGGTGAGGTCCTCGAGGGCGTCCGCCTGCTGCTGACCGAGGTCTCGCGCCATGATGTGCACGACGTCGTCATGGTGATCGCGCGACCGGGCGGCGCGACGCCGACCCCACGAGACCGGGATCTCCGTGCCGCCTTCGAGGGTGCCTGTCGCGAGACTGGGCTCACGTTGCACGCCGTGGCGATCGCGGCGCTGGACGATGTCGCGGCGCTGCCTCCTGAGGGAGACCGCGCAGCGGCCTGAGGGGCAGGGGGACGACACGGCGTGGGGAAGATGCCGTGGCGTTCCCTTGCGCCCCGGGTGCATCGGGGTAGCGTCCAAGTCGTGGTCGCGACTGCGGCTTGGACGTCCGAACCTCGGAGGACCCATGGCCCAGCAGGTCCCCAGCGGTGGGAAGACGGTGAAGCGCGCCTACCGACGCGATGTCGGCGGCGCCTGGTGGACGGCGCTCGTCGTCGGGACGGTGCTGATCGGCTTGATCGGACGCAGCGACAGTGGCTTCTGGAGCGTGTTCCTGTGGAGCATCGTCGGGTTTGTCGTGGGTTCGCTCACGGCGATCGCGGTGGCTGGCCGTGTGGTGGCCGCGAGTTCGGAGGATGAGGCGTTCGCCGGTCTCATCGGGGTCCGGCCGGAGACCGCACGATGAAGTGGCTGCTCGTGGCCGCCGCGTTCGTCCTAGGGGCAGTGACCACGTGGTTCCTCACCGTGAAGCGGGTGACTCGGGTGGTGTCGGCAGAGGACCAGGTGCCGGGGGGCGCCGACGGGCAGGCTGCGGAGGGCACGGGCAGCTCCGCAGACGTCGAGGTCGACGACGTCGAGGACGCAGCGAGCGCTTTCGGTGGGGCTCACACCGCCACGTCCGACGCCTCGGGTGCTGCCGAGGCATGGGATCGCGACGCCGAGGACGAGGATGCGCTCATGTCGGGCCGGGCGGACGATGCTCCTGAGCGGAGCACTCCGCCCGTCGCGGATGCGACACCCAACGGTGACGTGGCGGGCGTCGGCGACCCTGACGGAGTGGCGGCCATCGACGAGCAGGTCGAGCAGCACACCGAGACCCCGAAGACACCGTGACATGAGGACGCCGTAGCGGATTTCCGTCAGTGGTTGACGAGGACGCCCTTGGCCTCACGAACTGTGATGGTCGTCGACGGGCCCGGCACGGTGACGGTCGAGGGGATCTCGTCCCACGTGGAGCCGTCCAGGCTGAAATCGGCCCCGAAGGTCGTATCCACTCGGACCGGGTACTCGCCCTTCATTCGGTAGACGTGCGTGATGTCTCCGCTGGGGTAGACGCCGCCCGTTGATGTGGTGGGACCCACGGTCGAGCCGTCGCCGAACACGTAGGTGAACCCGACGAGCTTGGGGCGGATCTGCACGGGGATGCCGCGCAGCACGGACCGGTCGACCTCGCCGGGCCGGAATCCTTCGACCGCCCAGTTGACCTTGTAGAACGTCGTCAGGTTCACGAGGGTCGTGTTGCCGGCCGGCTGGCTCGAGATCTGCGGCTTCGACCACGGCGTCCGCATGAAGGCAGCCTTCAGATCAGCCATCGTCAACGTCGGCCGAGACCCCGGCGCCACGTCGGTGTGACATGTGAGGCCCACACTGTTCCAAGGCTCAACGACTCGCCCGTCCATGACTGCTCGTCTCCATACTCGGGCAAGCGGGCCGACCGTGTTGGGCGGACAAGCCTTTAGCGCTTTGCTGCAAAGGACGTCCTGGTTGGGAGTACCTGGCAGAGCCTCATCGCAATCCGCCAGGGTTCGGTACTCGTAGTACGGTCGCTTCTCATCCGCTTCTATGACTGTTGCCCCGTCGTCACCTGGGAATTTCGGTAAAGCCTTTAGTTGCTCGCGACTCAGCAGACCGACCGTTGCATAATCATTCGTGGTCTCGCACCCGACAACGTCCTTCCCGCTGCAAGCGAACGCGTCGTCGGGTAATAGGACGATGGACAGGGCGGCGAGGCACGCTACCAACGCCAAGCGTGCCCTCCTCATGAAGGCCGGCCTAAGTCGGTAATCACCCAATGGTCTTTGTAAGTCACGACGGCCACAAATGCTCCAGAACCGGCCTTTGTAGTGTCAACCCGTTTGCCATGACTATCCACGATGGGCACGGCGAACTGGTCGAGTTTCACTAGGACCTGGCGCTGGCGCGAGTTAAAGATCGTCGCCGAGGAGAACGTGACCTTGAGCGTGTCACCGTCATGATGCTGAGAGGCGGCTTTGAGCTCGCTTGCGGACTTGTGCAGGTCGACACAGATCTTGCATGACGACTCAAAAAGTCCCTCGAGAAGTTCCGGCGACGCATCCTTGAATGAGCGGTTCAATTGTTCAAAATAGAACTCAGAAAAAGCGGCAGCGCCTGCTTGTGTTTCCGGGCGGGCGTTGGCTGGGATTTTCGCGATTACCGGGTCGACGGAGGTCGTTGGGCTGGGGACGGGCGTGGTTGTCGTCGTCGTGGGCGACGCCGACGTGGTGGTGCTTGCCGGGGGAGTCGTCCTGCTCGGTCCGGGGTCTCGGCCCGTGCACGCACCCAGCGTGGCGACCGCAACGAGCGCTGCGGCATACGGAAGGAGCGTGCGGTGTCGGTGCGGTGTGGCGGCTGCGGTCATCGGCGTCCCCTGTTGATCGTCGACCTTCGTGCGGTTGCATCGTCTGACGTGCGTTCACGCCGTCGTCCCTCGTCGGCAACCTACGACGATCGTCTCGCACCCGCATCCCGAGCGTGGTCCGTCATCCACAGGGCCTTCGGATATATGGGCCGTCAGGTCGCAGCCCAGTGCACCGCTGTCCCGCAGATCACATTCGAATGGGTGGCGGCCGTCCGGAGCGACTACTACGCTGTGTAGTACCGACAGAGAAGCTGCCGGAACACATATCGAGTTCTGGAGTTGAGTTCAATGGGCACCATCCCCCGCGACACGCATGCGCAAGGCACCGCGCCAGGCACCGCGCATGACCCCACCAAGGGCGTCGTCACCTTCCAGGAGGAGGTGGTTCGGTCGTCCCTGGCTCGCAAGTTCCTCGCGGGTCTGCGCATCGTGCTCGGCTTCACCTTCCTCTGGCCCTTCCTCGACAAGATGTTCGGCTTCGGCTACATGACCCCTGCGGCCAAGGCCTGGATCCACGGCGGCGCGCCCGCCCAAGGATTCATGAAGGGTGCTGAGGGTCCGTTCGCCAGCTTCTTCAAGAACATCGCCGGCCCGTGGGCCGACTGGCTGTTCATGGCCGGCCTCCTCGGCATCGGCATCGCCCTCCTCGCCGGCGCCGGCCTCAAGCTCGCAGCCTGGACTGCCGGCCTCCTTCTCGCGCTGATGTACCTCGCCGAGTTCCCCCTCGGCACCACCGGCGCCTACACCAACCCGCTCTTCGACAGCCACTGGATCGAGGCACTGGGCATCGCGGTTCTCGCCACGACGCTCGCCGGGGACACCTGGGGCCTTGGCAAGTGGTGGGGCCGCCACGTCGGTAACGGCTTCCTGCGGTGAGTGGGTCGGTGACCGCGATCCCCTGACACGGTCACCAGCCCGGGCCTCGAGCCCGAGCAGCAAGGCGGTCCTCCTCGGAGGGCCGCCTTCCTGCTGCGCCGGGCGCGCTGGTCAGTCGGGCGTGAAGGCGCAGAACTCGTTGCCGGCGGGGTCGGCCATGACGGTCCAGCCGATGCCGCCGTCGCCCTTCTCCCGGACCGCCCTCGCGCCAGCGACCACGAGGGCCCCCACGTCGTCGGTCGTCACGTCGATGTGGATGCGGTTCTTCGTCGTCTTGTCCTCGGGCACGGGCTGGAAGACGATCGCCTCGAACGGCAGCCCCGACACGTTCTCGACATGGCTCCAGCCCTCATCGCGGACGACGTCGCCGCCGAGGGTCTCGCCCCACCAGCGGGCGAGTCGGTGGGCAGCGTCCTCGTCGCCCGTGACGTCCCAGACGAGCTCGTAGGCCGGCTCCCTGACCGGCTCGTCCCGGAGGAAGACGCAGAACTCCTGTCCGTCGGGGTCGAACAGCACCGTCCAGCGCGGCTGCTCGTCGTGGACCACGGCGCCGGCGTCCAGTGCGGGCTGCAGCGAGGCGGCCCGGATGTCCAGGTGGAGACGGTTCTTCGCGGTCTTGGGCTCCGGCACCTGGTTGACCCACACCCGGACCTCGTCACCGACGCGCAGGCACGAGCCGCCGTCGTCGTGCGGGTGTGCCTCCCAGTCCAGGAGCGGGCCCCAGAACGCGGACAGGGCATGCGGGTCGATGGCGTCGATGCACAGGTCCTTGTACGTCGCGAGCGGCATGGGATGACCGTAAACCCATGCGGCACCTGGCCTTCCCATCCTCAGGGACGACACGACGAGGAGCCTGTCGGTGCCGGGCGGCATACTCGGCTCCATGCAGCGCATCGACGGCCACCTCGTCCTGAGTCCCACGGACCTGACGAAGCACGTCGCCTGCGCGCACATCACGACCCTCGATCTCGAGGCGCTCGATGCGGCGGCCGCTCGGGGCGGCAGCCCGCGGGTGGCTGCGACCGGCGCCGACGACTCGCTCAACCTCGTCTTCGCCAAGGGTCTCCAGCACGAACGCGCCTACCTCGACCGACTCGTGGCCGAGGGGCGGGTCGTCGAGGACATCGCGTCGCTCGGGCTGCGCGGTGTCGAGGCCGAGGCTGCGACCGTCGACGCGATGCGCCGCGGCGTCGACGTCATCTACCAGGCGACGTTCTTCGACGGTCACTGGGTGGGGCTTGCCGACTTCCTGCTGCGCGTCGACGAACCGAGCGACCTGGGCCCCTGGCGCTACGACATCGCCGACACCAAGCTCGCTCGTCGGCTCAAGGTTCCCGCCCTGCTCCAGATGGCGACGTATGCGGCCCGCCTCGAGCTGCTCCAGGGCGTCCCTCCGCAGTGGTTGACCGTCGTCACAGGTGACGCCGAGTCGCACCCGTGGCGTCTCGTCGACGTCGCCCCCTACGCGCGCCGTCGCCGTGCCGAGCTGCTCGACGCCATCGCCCAGCCGCGCGAGACCGAGTCGGCGCGGGTGCAGCACTGCGGGCAGTGCCGGTGGAAGGAGCGCTGCGCGCAGGAGTGGCTTGACCGCGACGACCTGATCCAGGTCGCGGGCATGCGTGCGGACCACCGGTCAGCGCTGATCGACCTCGGCATCCCGACCCTGCGGTCGCTGGCGCAGTCGACTGAGGAGCTGCTGGCGCCGGCCCTGTCGATCGCCACGCGACGTCGGCTGCTCCAGCAGGCCCGGCTGCAGCTCGCCGAGCGTGAGACGGGTCAGGCGCAGTACGAGCTGCTCGACCCCGAGCCGGGTCGGGGTCTGCAGATGCTGCCTGAGCCCGACGAGGGCGACGTCTACCTCGACTTCGAGGGCGACCCGTGGGCCGAGGGCGGCGCGGGGCGTGAGTACCTCGCGGGCCTGTGGACCCGTCAGGGAGAGTTCGTCGAGTTCTGGGCGCATGACTTCGCCGAGGAGGGGCGTCTGACGGCCGGGCTGCTCGACTGGCTCACCGACCGGTGGCGGCGTCATCCCGACATGCACGTCTACCACTACGCGCCCTACGAGACGACGGCCCTGAAGCGGCTCGTCGGGCAGCACGCCACCCGCGAGGCCGAGCTCGACCAGCTGTTGCGGCACGAGGTGTTCGTCGACCTCTACGCTGTGGTGCGACAGGGCGTGCGCATCAGCAAGGGGTCCTACTCGATCAAGAAGCTCGAGGAGTTCTACTGGGGCCACACGAGATCCGCTGACGGCGCAGGTGTGGCCGACGGTCTGTCGTCCGTCGTCGAGTACGAACGCTGGCTCGCCGGACGGGACGACGGTTCGGCCGACCAGGCCATCCTCGACGACATTCGCCGCTACAACGAGGAGGACGTCCGTTCGACGCTGGCCCTGCACGAGTGGCTCGAGGACCGGCGGGCCGAGCTCGAGCGGTCCGGTCATGCGTTGACCCGGCCCGTGCCGGAGAAGCTGCGCGAGATCTCCGACGAGGAACGCGCCGAGATCGCCCTCGCGGACCGGCTCGTCGACCGCGGGCACGAGCTCCTCGCCGGACTCGTGGGGTGGCATCGGCGCGAGAAGCGCCCGGAGTGGTGGGACTTCTTCCGTTACAAGGAGCTCGAGACCCCTGAGCTCGTCGAGGACGGCACCGCGATCGGTGACCTCGGGGAGCCCGAGGAAATGCGCGTCGTCAAGCTCTCCAAGGTGTGGCGCTACCCGTTCCCACCGCAGGACTGCAAGGTGGCGGTCGGCAAGTACGTCCCCGACGTCGACACCCACGCGCCGGTCGGCAAGGTCGTCGCCATCGACCCGGTCGAGGGCTGGGTCGAGCTGTCGATGAAGAAGTCTCTCGCGCCGCCACGACCACGCGGTCTCGGCGGACCCGGGCCCGTCATGGACGCCGTGCTGCGCGCCAGCATCGCCCGCACCGGAGAGCTGGTGCTCGCCGGGGGAAGCAACCTCGCGACGCGACTCATCGAGCGTCTCGTCCCGACCGGCGACGTGCTCACGGCTCGCCGCGACGAGACCCCCAAGGACGTCGTCGTCCGGGTCGGACGCACGCTCAAAGGCGAGGTGCTCGCGGTCCAGGGCCCGCCCGGCACGGGCAAGACGTATGCCGGGTCGGCCCTGATTCGCGAGCTGCTCGACGCGGGGCTCCGAGTCGGTGTCACGGCGCAGTCGCACGCCGTCGTGCTCAACCTCCTCGACGAGGTGGCGCGACCCGCATGGCACAAGGACGGCAGCAACGTCGAGGAGGGAGTCGAGCCCGACGATCCCAACGCCCTGATCCATCACACCTCCGACAACGCCGCGATCGCGGCCGCCCTCGCGAGCGGCGAGGCCACGCTCGTCGGTGGCACTGCCTGGCTCTGGTCCCGTGACGACATGGTCGAGGCGGTGGACGTGCTCGTCATCGACGAGGCGGGTCAGTTCTCGCTCGCCAACGCCTTGGCCGTCGCCCCGGCCGCGCGCTCGCTCGTCCTGCTCGGCGACCCCCAGCAGCTGACCCAGCCGACCAAGGCGGTCCACCCGTACGGATCCGGCGTGTCGGCCCTCGACCACCTGCGCACCACGGACGACGGTCTCGTCCACGACGTCATCCCCGCCGACCGGGGCGTCTTCCTCGACCGCACGCACCGCATGCACCCGAGTCTTACGGCGTTCGTCTCCGAGCTCGCCTACGAGGGTCGCCTCGAGTCGGCGCCCGGCCGGGAGCGGCTCTCGGTGGAGGCGCCGGGCGCGCTTTCGGGAGACGGACTCCGCTGGGTGCCGGTCGAGCACGAGAACCTCGCCGAGCAGTCGAACGGCCAGGAGGCCGCCGTCGTCCGCGCCCTCGTGGACGACCTGTTGCGCGGCAGCTGGACCACCGCAGAAGGGGACTCGCTGCCCATCGAGCTCTCCGACATCCTCATCGTCGCCCCGTACAACGCGCACGTCGCAACGCTGAGCGCCGAACTGCCTGATGGCGCGCGGGTCGGGACGGTCGACAAGTTCCAGGGACAGCAGGGCGCCGTCGTCATCTACTCGCTGGCGAGCACGACGGCGGCACTCGCGCCCCGCGGCATCTCGTTCCTCTACGACCTGCACCGGCTCAACGTCGCCATCTCGCGCGCCAAGGCCATGGCCGTCATCGTCGGGAGCCCGCTGCTCACCGACGCGGAGGTCCACACGCCCGAGGAGCTGCGCGCCGTCAACGCGCTCTGCCGTTACGTCGACGAGGCCAAGACCGTCTGACCGCGTCCTCGCCGGCGGGACGACGTCACGGACGGCGGGGGAGCGTCGCCAGGTCTGCCTCGACGACCTCGCGGTCCTCGACGTCGGTGACCCGCATGCAGACCTGCCGGGCCTCGGCCTCGAAGCGCTCGGAAGCGTCGAAGTCGCCGCCGACGGCCGCGGCCCGCGCCGAGGCCTCGAGGGCCGCCGCGAGGTCCCAGTCGTCCACGTCCCCCGCCCGCGAGATCGCCACGTATCGCGCCGCGTGGTAGGCCGCCGTGTCCGCCTGTCCCAGGACGGCGTGCACCCGCGAGCACAGCCAGTGGCCACGGCCGACGTTGGTGGGGCGGACGTCCTCGACCTGGGTCCAGTGGTGGAAGGACGCGTGCGCCCGCGCGATCATCGCGTCGTCGTCCTCGACCGACCGGTCATCCCGGTCGAGCAGCTCCCAGGTCGCGTTGTAGAGGTCCACGCCGAGGCGCCGGTGGTCGATGTCGCTCATGGCGGCAACCTAGCGCGGCGGTCCGGCGTAGGAGAGAGCGTGCGGAAGTGCCTCCCACGAGGTCGGCACGGGCAGCCGCCCTCAGGCGCCATGGGCGGCGACCTCCCAGAGGCGGCCTTCGCCGCGGATGCCGGGCAGGGCGTCCCGGATGGACCGCTCGGCGAGCTCGGGGGCGACACCGAGGTCGACGGCATACCGCAGGGCAACGGCCGGGGTCCGCTGGACGCCGTGGCGGCAGTGCACGAGCACTCGCTTGCCCTCGGCCCGGAACTGGCGCAGCGCCGACGACGCGTCGTCGAGGACGAAGTCGAGGTGCGGGTTCGTCTCCTCCTGCTCCTCGTCGTTGATCCAGAACTCGATGTGGTCGCGGGCGGTCATCCCGGTCGCCGGGATGTCGTCGAGGCCGAGCGCGCACAGGGAGACGATGGCCTGGACGTCGAGCTCGCGGACCCGGCCGAGGTCCGAGATGGTGCCGAGGACGATGTCCGGGTCGATCGGGTGCGGGATCCCGATGGTGGGGATCTGTGGGTCGCCCATCGAGGTGACGGACGGCCAGTCGTCATGACGACGGCCACCCACCGAGGTCGAGACGGCAAGCTCGACGAGGTCGTGCGCGCGCAGCCCGGGCCAGCCGTGCACCATACGGCGCCACTGGGTCGGGACGGCCGAGGCGCCGTACCGTGCCCCGAGCAGCGCGCCTGCGACGGCTGCGACCGTGTCCGTGTCGTGTCCGGCCCGCACCGCCGCCTGCAGGCCGCGCTGCAGGTGCATGGCGGAGCCGTCGCCCCGGTCGGTCGTCGTGATCGCGGCCCAGGCGTCTTGCAGAGCGGTCACGGTGAAGCCGTTGTCGCCGAACCCGCCCGGCTCCGCTCCGGTCGCAGCCTCGATCCAGTCGCCCCACCGGCCGACGTTGGCGGCGCTGACGAGGTCGAGCCCGGCCGCGAGGTCGAGACGTCCCTCGGTGACCGCGACCCGGATCGCCTCCGACCACAGCACGGCGGAATCCCCGGCCAGCGGGTCCGCGTGGGTCAGCAGGGCGATGGCCCGCGCGGCCCGCGCGGTCGCGTCGCGGTCCTCGAGCGCCGACAGCCCGACGATGGACGTACGCATCAGGGCCCCGTTCCCGGCCGTCAGCCCGGTCCGCGCGTGCAGCGCCTCGCTGGCGCGGGTCAGGCGGTCGTGCGGTGCGCCGGCGAGGTGCTTCGCCTCCGTCAGGACGGAGCGCGTCTGGGTCCCCACGTCCATGGCGCCCCCGTCGAGCCACGCCGTGAAAGCCTCGGACACGGCGTCCAGTCCCGCGGGCGAGGCGAGGTCGGTGCCCTGGGCTGCCACCCGAGCCACACAGAGCGTCATCTGCGTGTCGTCGCTCCACTCTCCCGGCTCGTACGGGCCGAGGCCACCGCCCTTCATCACGGCCTCACCGACCGGTGGTGCGGCCATCTCGTAGGGCACGCCGAGGGCGTCGCCGCAGGCTTCACCGAGCAGCACCCCCGCCGCACGGTCGACAGCGATGGGGCGGATCGGCACGGCTGCTCCTCGGTGGCGTGGATGACGGTCGGTCACGTTGGGGGTGGCGCGCCTCGGGGGCGGCGCACAGGAAAACTACCGTCCGGCGCGATCCATCCGGACGTGCGGTCCAGCCCTCGACGCCGGTGCGGACGGCGCGGCCCGACCCGTGGCGCCCCAGGGCGACGCCGTAGGCTTCTCGCGTGCTGCAACCCCTGACCGTCGTGCTGCTCGTCGCAAGCGGCGTGCTGGCCCTGATGGCCGCGCACCACCTTCTCCGGGGCCGTCTCGTCGACGACCCGGTCATCGTCGTCGGCGCCGCCATCGAGCTCGCGCTGCTCGTGCAGCTCGTCGTGGGCCTGGCCAAGGCGTCTGCAATCGGCAACGGCGCCGAGCGGGCGACCTTCATCGCCTACCTCTTCACGGTGCTGCTCGTCATCCCGGCCACGATCGTCATCGCCGTCAAGGAGAAGACGCAGTGGGCGATGGGCGTCGTGCTCGGGGGCGCCTTCGTCGTCGCCATCCTCGTCGCCCGTCTGCAGCAGGTCTGGAGCCTCAATGCCTGAGCCGCAACGCCAATCTCCGCCCGACTCCCAGCCGGAGCCGCACGACGAGTCGCAGCACGAGTCCCCGCACACCGGGCACGGCTTCGGTCGTCTCCTCGTCGCGGTCTACGGCCTCCTCGCGCTCGCCGCCACGGGGCGCTCGATCCTGCAGATCAGCGAGTACTTCGACCGGGCCCCGGTGCCCTACATCCTCTCGGCGGTCGCGGCCGTCATCTACCTCGTCGCGACGGTCGGGCTCGCACGGGGTGACCGGGCGTCGGTGCGCCTGGCCACCATCGCCCTGTCCGTCGAGCTGGTCGGCGTCCTCGTCGTCGGGACTGTCTCGGCGCTCAGACCTCAGGCGTTCCCGGACAAGACGGTCTGGTCACACTTCGGGCAGGGCTACGGCTTCGTGCCGCTCCTCCTGCCACTCGTCGGCCTGTGGTGGATCCGCCGCACGGCCCGCGCCAGTGCTG
Source organism: Terrabacter sp. 01T434 (assembly GCF_056398545.1). Taxonomy (NCBI): domain Bacteria; kingdom Bacillati; phylum Actinomycetota; class Actinomycetes; order Micrococcales; family Intrasporangiaceae; genus Terrabacter; species Terrabacter sp. 01T434. The sequence continues at coordinate 98,200 of NZ_JBFTPP010000011.1, read as the reverse complement.
CCTCCGCCGCCGAGGTGGCGCAGTCGGCGGACTGACGCGTCGCCGATAGGGTGGCCGCCATGACCGAGCAGACCCCTGCCCCTGCGCCGACGACGCAGGCGACACCCGTCGCCGGCCCCCTGACGGTTCGCGAGATCAGCGCCGACGAGGCCGTCGAGACCCTCCTCGAGCTCGGCGGCAGCTTTCTCCAGACGCCCGCCTGGGGCCGGGCCAAGGCGGGCTGGCGCCGCACGCACCTCGGCTGGTTCGACGCCTCGGGCCGCCGGGTCGGTGCGGGCCTCGTGCTCTCACGCACCATCCCGCGCCTCTCCCGGTCCTACGCCTACCTGCCGGAGGGCCCCGGCCTGCCCTGGGACGTCGTCGCGACCGACCCGTCGGCCTGGATCGACCCGCTCGTCGCGTGGGCCAGGAGCACCAAGGCCTTCGCGCTGCGCCTCGGCTACCCCGTCGTCTCGCGCATCTGGGACCGCGAGCCGGTCAAGAAGCAGGTCGTCGACAACGGCCTGCTCAGCTTCACGAGCCTCCCCGCCGCTGTCGACAACCCCGCCGCCCGCCGCCTCGAAGCCTGGCTCGACCGCAACCAGTGGCTCGCCCTCGGTGCCGACGGCGTCGCGGTCGGCCAGCCCCGCCTGCTCTGCGTGGTCGACCTGCGCGACCGCACGGACGCGGACCTCCTCAAGGGCATGAACCAGCAGTGGCGCCGCAACGTCAAGAAGGCCGAGAAGGCCGGGGTGCAGGTGCGCACCGTCGGCCCGGAGGGTCTGGACACCTTCCACGCCCTCTACGTCGAGTCGGCCGAGCGCGACCACTTCCTGCCCAGGCCCAAGGCGTACTTCGAGGTCATGGCCAACTCGTTCGCGTCCGACGGCGGCATAGACGGTGCGGCATCGGCGTGCTTCTACGAGGCCCACGTCGACGGCGACGTGCTCGCGTCGGCGCTGATGATCCGGTTCGGCCGCACCTTCTCCTACCTCTACGGGGGCTCGACCGAGCGCAACCGCGACGCCCGCGCCTCGAACGCCCTGCAGTGGCAGGCGATGCGCGACGCCGCGGCAGCCGGGTGCGAGGCCTACGACTTCCGGGGCTTCAACACCTCGCTCGGGGCCACGAGCCCCCTCACCGGCCTGCTGCTCTTCAAGCTCGGCGCCGGCGCCGACGTCGTCGAGATGGTGGGGGAGCGCGAGCTCGTCCTCAGCAGGTTCTGGCACTTCGCCTTCGCCCGGGCCATGGCTGCCCGCATCGCGATCAACGAGCGCCGCAACGGCGCTCGCGCCGCGGAGGACGGCGCCGACATCTGAGCTGCCGCCACCGTCACCGCCGTCTGATGTCGAAGTAGGGGCTGATGGAGCACGTCGCATAGTCCTGGCCCTGTTGCGCCGTGACCACGACCCCGTCGACCACGATGCGGCACGACACCGCGCCGGTGACCCCGGACCCCGTGGGGTCACTGATCCGGACCCGGAGGCTGAAGTAGTCGTTGTTCGTCGCTCCCGGGTCGACGGGTGTCTCGAAGGCGAGCGGTGCGGCCTGCGCGGGGTAGTCGTAGCGGTGGTGAGCCGCGTCCGAGAGCGACACCTCGATGCGGGCGCCATTCTCGGCATACGCCTCGAAGCGGATGGTCCGGGCGTTCGCCTGAACGGGTGTGACGGGGATGGCCGGGACCGATACGACCCTGGGCAGCGGCATCGTGCCCGACCGGGTCGGCATGGGGGCCGTCGGAAGGGGAGCCGTCCGGGTCGCCGTGGGCCGGTGTCGGGTGACGCCGACGGCGGGCCGGGCCACCGGGTCGAGGTCGTCCGCGAGGCCTGACGCAGCCCAGAAGCCGATGGGCACGAGCACTCCGAGCACGATCGCCACGACGTGCCACGCCTGGAGGCGTCCGCCGAGCAGCCGGGCCGCGTGACCGCCACCAAGCTCCACCGTGCGAGGGTCGGGGGGCACGGGCGGGCCGGGCTGCGGAGGCACGTGGCCGAGGGGCTGAGCCGCGGAGCGCTGCGGCACCCAGCTGGGCTCGGCTGGCGTCTCCCGCCCGAAGAACGTGTCGTATGCCGGCGGCCCCGCAGGTGCGCCCTGCCCGTAGACATCGTCGGGCGTGTCAGGTAGGTCGACGGGGGTCGCGGCGCCCACAGCCGGCATCGTGCTGGGCGCATCTGTGATGGCCGCGACGGTGGCATCGCGTGTCGGGTCCGGACGGTTGCCCAGTGGTCCTGCGGGCTGTTCTGACACGTCGTCCCCCTGTCTGTTCCTGCAGTCTGCACCGCTGGTCAGCGGGCGTTCTCTCGCGTTGCTCGGCGGCGTCTCGTCACATCTCGGGCGTGCAGGTCACCGTGGCGCCTCCGGTGCTGATGGCCACCAGCCGGCTCCCGGCATACACGCGGCACTGCAGCTGGCCCGTTCCGGACACCACGCTGGCCGTCACGTGAAGGCGCGACGGCCGCTCGTTCAGGTGCACCGTTGCGGCGAAGGGGAGCGCACTGGACGACGTGTCGGTGGCGGAGTCGTTGGCAAACGTCTGGACAGAAGGTCCGCCGAAGGGGCGGCATCGGCCGTGGGGAGGCTCACCACCTCGACGCGAAGCGCGGTGGCACCGCCGGGCACCGCCACGGTCTTGGGCTTGCCTGGTAAAGCCGGGAGAACGCCCGACGTGTCGCCCGCCAGCTCGACCGTCACGGGGTCGACCGACATCGGGTCGACCCCGGGCGGCAGGTCTCCGCCCATGGGCACCTCGATGCCGGTGCTGCTGCCACCGGTGTAGGAGTACTCGTCGGAGCCGCTCGAGAAGTGGCCGAGCAGGAGCGGCACGAGCAGCAGCAGCCAGCCCGACCGACGTCGGCGGCGAGCCGGCCTGGTCGGTGGCGTGGTGAGCGTCGGCGGCACCGGTGCGGACCATGCCGTCGGCTCGTGCCTCGCGGGGTCCTGACTAGTTGGCTGGGGCGCCCAGGCCTCGGGCGGCAGGGCCGGGCCCGACGGAGCCGGACCGAAGCCCGGCGCACGGTCGGAGGCCCCGTTCGACACATCGTCCGGCGCATCGTCCGGGAAGGAGACGTGCCGGTCCTGCTGCGGGTCCGGGAGGGCCGGACGCAGGCGATCTGGATCGGACAACAGTGCCTCACTTCGACGGGTGGGACCACGGTAGGTCCTCTGGAGCCCCGTCGTCGCACCTCGGACCCCTCGGGTCGGCGCGGCGTTCCCATGCCCGCGACCGATCCGCAGCGCCCGGCATCCGGAGACGGTCAGTCGGCACGCGGGATATCGGTTCGGAGCGTGCCGCGTCGCGCGCCTATCCTGTCGACCATGCCCGACGAGCCCGCGAACGCACCCGCGCGCTCGCGGCCACCCCGACGTCGCGGTCGCCGCCGACCGGCCACGGGCGAGACGGCGTCCCAGCCGGGCGCGAGGTCCCAGACGTCCGTGGAGCCGAGCGAGCGTCGCAGCTCCGGTCGCGGCCCGGCTCCGCACCGCCAGGGTGGCCGCAGCCTGACACCGGAGCAGCGGGAGGCCCGCCGCGCCGCGCGGGCGGCCACGGTTCCGCGGATCACGTATCCCGAGCACCTGCCCGTCGTCGACCGGCGTGAGGACATCGCGGCCGCGATCCGCGACCACCAGGTCGTCGTCATCGCCGGAGAGACCGGCTCGGGCAAGACGACCCAGATCCCGAAGATCTGCCTCGAGCTCGGCCGGGGCCTCGACGGCGTCATCGGCCACACCCAGCCGCGGCGCATCGCCGCCCGCGCTGTCGCCGAGCGCCTTTCCGAGGAGCTGGCCGTCGAGCTCGGCACCGCCGTCGGCTACCAGGTCCGGTTCACCGACCAGAGCAGCCGCGACACCCTCGTCAAGGTCATGACCGACGGCATCCTGCTCGCCGAGATGCAGCGCGACCGCGACCTGCGCCGCTACGACACGATCATCATCGACGAGGCCCACGAGCGCAGCCTCAACATCGACTTCATCCTCGGCTACCTCAAGCAGCTGCTCCCTCGGCGCCCGGACCTCAAGGTCATCATCACCTCGGCGACGATCGACCCCCAGCGCTTCGCCGAGCACTTCGCCGACCCGGCCACGGGGGAGCCGGCCCCGATCATCGAGGTCTCGGGCCGCACCTTCCCCGTCGAGATCCGTTACCGCCCGCTCGTCGACCCCGACCGTCCCGAGGCCGAGGAGCGCGACATGGTGACCGGCGTCTGCGAGGCCGTCGAGGAGCTGTGGACCGAGCGGCACTCCGGGACGAGCAGCGACATCCTCGTCTTCTTCTCGGGCGAGCGCGAGATCCGCGATGCCGCCGACGCCCTGAACGGGATGAAGTTGCCCGTCACCGAGGTGGTCCCGCTCTACGGACGCCTCTCTGCCGCCGAGCAGCACCGCGTCTTCTCCTCCCACACCGGCCGCCGAATCGTCTTGGCCACCAATGTCGCCGAGACCTCGCTCACGGTCCCGGGCATCCGCTACGTCATCGACACCGGCACGGCGCGCATCAGCCGCTACAGCCAGCGCACCAAGGTCCAGCGACTCCCCATCGAGCCGGTGAGCCAGGCCTCCGCCAACCAACGCTCAGGCCGTTGCGGCCGTGTCTCCGACGGCATCGCGATCCGGCTCTACTCCGAGGACGACTACGCCAGCCGCCCCGAGTTCACCGACCCCGAGATCCTGCGCACCAACCTCGCGTCCGTCATCCTGCAGATGACGAGTCTGGGGCTCGGCGACATCGCCCGCTTCCCGTTCGTCGACCCGCCCGACAGCCGCCAGATCACCGACGGCGTCCGGCTCCTCGAGGAGCTCCAGGCCTTCTCGCCCGAGGACGACCAGCCCGCCGCGGGAGGTCGGCGGCGCCCGGGACGTCGCCTCACGGCATACGGCCGCACCATCGCAGCCCTGCCCATCGACCCCCGCCACGCCCGCATGGTCATCGAGGCCGACAAGCGTGGGGTGCTGCGCGAGGTGCTCGTCATCGTCGCCGCCCTGTCGATCCAGGACCCGCGCGAGCGACCGCAGGACAAGCAGGAGCTCGCCAACGCCGCGCACAAGCGCTTCGCCGACGAGACGAGCGACTTCGTCACTTGGCTGGGCCTCTGGGCCTACCTCAAGGAGCAGCAGAAGGAGCTGAGCAGCAGCGCCTTCCGCCGGATGTGCAAGGCCGAGTTCCTCCACTACCTGCGCATCCGCGAGTGGCAGGACCTCCACAGCCAGGTGAAGCAGGCGGCCAAGTCGGCCGGGCTCGACGTCAGCCGCGGGACCGTCCACGTCGGCGAGGGCGAGATCGACGCCGACGCGATCCACCAGTCGCTGCTCGCCGGCCTGCTCTCGCACGTCGGCGTCCGCGACGAGCAGAAGCGGGAGTATGCCGGCGCCCGCGGCACGCGGTTCGGCATCAGTCCCGGGTCGGCGCTCTTCCGCAAGCAGCCCCAGTTCGTCATGGCCGAGGAGCTCGTCGAGACGAGTCGCCTGTGGGCCCGGGTCAACGCGCGCATCGACCCGGTCTGGGCCGAGCAGCTGGGCGAGCACCTCGTCAAGCGGCAGTACTCCGAGCCGCGGTGGTCGGGCAAGCGCGGCTCGGCCGTCGCGACCGAACGGGTCACGCTCTACGGGGTGCCGCTCGTCGTCGGACGCGTCGTCGGCCTCGGTCGCGTCGACCCCGAGCTCGCCCGCGACCTCTTCATCCGTCACGCCCTCGTCGAGGGGGACTGGCACACCGAGCACGCCTTCCTCCGCGACAACGCGGCCCTCGTCGAGCGGCTCGGCGAGCTCGAGGCCCGCACGCGAAGGCGCGACATCGTCGTCGACGACAGCACGTTGATCGCGTTCTACGACAAGCGGATTCCCGCCGATGTCGTCTCGGGACGTCACTTCGACACGTGGTGGAAGAAGGCACGGCGCCAGACGCCCGACCTGCTGACCTTCACCGAGGAGCTGCTTCTGCGCGAGAGCGCGGGCAGCATCGCCGACGAGGACCACCCGACGACGTGGACCCAGGGCGAGAACATCCTGCCGGTCACCTACCAGTTCGAGCCCGGGTCGGCACAGGACGGCGTGACTGTCCACATCCCCGTCGAGCGGCTCAACCAGGTGACGCCCGAGGGCTTCGACTGGCAGGTGCCGGGCTTCCGCGAGGAGCTCGTCACGGCCCTGATCCGCAGTCTCCCCAAGGGGATCCGCCGCAACCTCGTGCCCGCGCCGGACCATGCGCGCGCCGTCCTGCCCGACCTCGACCCGACGTCGGGCCCGCTGCTCGTGGCGCTCGCGACGGTGCTGCGACGCCGGGCCGGGGTGGCCGTCACGCCGGCCGACTTCGAGACCGACCGCGTGCCGCCGCACCTGCAGGTCACCTTCAGCGTCGACGGCGCGGACGGCCGACCCATCGCCACGGGCAAGGACCTCGAGGCCGTTCGCGACACCGCGGCGCCACAGCTGCGTCGTCAGGTGAGCCGGGCGGGTTCCGGCATCGAGCGCACCGGCCTCACGTCGTTCCCCGACCAAGGGGTGCCCGAGTCCTTCGAGGGCGCTCAGGGCATCCAGGGCTTCCCGGCCCTCGTCGACACCGGGGCTGCCGTCGACCTGCGCGTGCTCCCGACCCGGGCCGAGGCCGACGCCGAGCACCGCCTCGGCGTGCGACGACTGCTCCTGCTCGGCATCAGCCCGCCATGGAAGCAGATCCTCGCCCGCCTGACGAACAGCCAGAAGCTCGCACTCGGGCACAACCCGCACGGCAGCGTCCCGGCACTGCTCGACGACTGCCTGGCCGCCGCCGTCGACGCCATCCGCGACGACGCGGTCACTGATCGCGCCGACCACACCGTGCGCAGCCGCGAGGACTTCGAGTGGGCCCTGTCAGCTGTGCGCACCCACACGAGCGCCAAGGTCGTGCAGGTCGTCGGCCTCGTCGAGCCGATCCTCGCCAAACACCTCGCCCTGACCAACCGCCTCGCCGAGCTCGACCGCTCGAGCAGCGCTGCCATCCGGCCGATGCTCGCCGACGTCCGCGCGCAGCTGCGCGAGCTCGTGCGGCCGGGGTTCGTCGCCGACACGGGCTTGCGCCGGCTCCCTGACCTCGACCGCTACCTGCGGGCGATCGCCCACCGGCTCGACAAGGCACCGGCCAACCTGGCGCGCGACGCACAGGCCCTCGAGCAGGTCGACCTCGTCGAGGGCCGCTACGCCGACCTGCTCGACGCGCTGCGGCCCGCCCAGCGCGGCGCAGCCGACGTCATCGACATCGGCTGGATGATCGAGGAGCTGCGGGTGTCACTCTTCGCGCAGACGGTCGGGACGGCATACAGCGTCTCGCCGCAGCGCATCCTCAAGGCGATCGCGAAGGTCCGCGGCTGACCCGTCCCGCGTCCCGCGCCGACGCCCTGCGCTGGGGAATCATGGGATGGAGCGGGGCGTTGCACCCTTCGACCCCGTACGACGAAAGGCCAGACCCGTGCAGGACCCGACCGAGCTCTTCCAGTTCGAGAGCGACACCTCACCCAGCCAGCTCCAGGAGCTGCAGGCATCGGTGCTCGTGGTCGCCCTCGGCGGATTCATCGACGCCGGCCACACCCAGCGACTGATGGCCGACCACATCCTCGAGACGCACGACTCGCGCGTCATCGCCTCCTTCGACGTCGACCAGCTGCTCGACTACCGCGGGCGCCGGCCCGTCATGGTCTTCGACCGCGACCACTGGAGCAGCTACGACGATCCGAGCCTGCTGCTCCACCGCGTCGTCGACAAGGAGGGCGTGCCCTTCCTGCTCCTCATCGGCCCCGAGCCGGACTACCAGTGGAACCGCATGGTCGAGGCCACGACAGCGCTCATCAGGACGTTCGGTGTCGACCTCACGGTCAGCGTCCACGGCATCCCGATGGCCGTGCCCCACACCCGTCCCCTCGGCGTCACCGCCCACGGCACCAACCCGCGTCTCGTGACCGGCAACGACCCGGCGTTCGGCACGGTCCAGGTGCCGGCGAGCTTCTCGTCCCTGCTCGAGTTCCGGCTCGGTGAGGCGGGTCTCGACGCCATCGGCTTCGCCGTCCACGTGCCGCACTACCTCGGACAGAGCGAGTTCGCCGACGCAGCCGTGCTCGGTCTCGAGCGCGTGCGTGCCGCCACCGGCCTCGACCTCGACCTGCGCGAGCTCGCGGCGACCGCCGGGCTCAACCGGGCCGAGATCAGCCGGCAGATGGAGGAGTCCGACGAGATCACGGCGGTCGTGCGGGCCCTCGAGCAGCAGTACGACACCTTCCTCGAGGGGCGCCAGCAGCGCAACCTGCTCGCCACCGACCTGTCCGACCTGCCCACGGCCGACGAGATCGGCGCCGAGTTCGAGGCGTTCCTCAAGGACGTCACCGAGGACGACGAGCAGTAGCCGTCTCCGCTCCCGATCCCACAGGTGGATGGAGGTATCCGGCTACCGGCTCTGGTCGCCGATCACCTCGGCCCACTGACCGTCCGGCTGGTCAGGCCTTGGCCTCGCTCCAGCGGCGGATGACGGAGGTGTCGGCGACGAAGCGGACGTCGTCGGTGCCGGCCCAGGTGCGGGCGGCGCTCGTGAGCGTGGCCTCGACGGCGGCTGCGGCGGCTGCTGCGTGCTGCTCGGGCACGTGCACGAGCAGCTCGTCGTGCAGGCACAGCACGATCTGGCCTCCCAGCGGACGCACCGCGTGGCGCACCGTTGCCGCCCAGGCCTTGAAGAGCTCGGCGGCGGATCCCTGGATGATCGCGTTGCGCGCGTAGCGGCCGCGGGCGCCGTCGGCGCCGGTGGCCGCGAACTCGGCGTTGCCTGACGGCTCGGGCGAACCCGGTTCGAGGGCCGGCAGGGGCACGCCGCCGAAGCGGATGAGCCGGCCGCCCCACGTGCGCACCGGTCGACGCGCCACACCGTCGGCGTAGGCGCGGTCGAGCAGCCCCATGGCCACGGGGTAGGCGCGCTCGAGGTCCTTGAGGGCCTCACCCGCCGCCCCCGAACGCTGGCCGTACATCGCCGCGAGCACGGCGACCTTGGCCTTGGGTCGGTCGGCGCCGAGCTTGGCCGCCACCGGGGCATAGAGGTCGTCGGCGCGGGTCGCCTCGGCGAAGGCCCGGTCGGCGCTGACGACCGCGAGCACCCGAGGCTCGATCTGGCCGAGGTCGGCCCGGACGAAGACGTGCCCCGGTGCGGCGCAGATCGCGGGTCTCAAGGGGGCCGGCAGGTTGTGCAGGCCGTTCTGGGCCGTCATGCGGCCGGCCGCGCCGTCGCACGCCGTCCAGCCGCCGCGCAGCCGGTCGTCGGACCCGACGTGGTCGTCCAGCCACCGGTAGCCGTAGGTGGTCGCGATCCGCTCGTCCTTGCGCCAGCGCAGGAGTGCGTCGACGAGTGGGTGCGTGTGCCGGTAGGGCTCGAGCACCCAGGCGCGGGTGTTGGGCACGTCGACGCCGGCGGACAGGAGCAGGTCACGCACCTGCGCGGGGTTGCGCAGGTCGGTGCGCTCGCGGCCGCGAGCGTGTCGCAGCACGAGTGCGTCACGCTCTCGGCGGATGCGTGCGGCGTCCGCGTCGTCGAGCGGTCGGGCTCCAGCGGAGGCGGCGATGAGGTCCTCGGCCGCCGCGCGGTCGACGGGCAGCCCGTCGCGCTCGAGCTCGAGGCAGAGCACGGCGGCCGCGGACTCGGACCACACGGTGCGCTCGAGGCGGGCGACGTGCGAGCCCCCGATGCGACCTAGAGCCTCGCGCTGAGCCCGCTGGCAGTCGAGCGCCAGCACCGCGAGCTCGCGCAGCCTCCTCTCGTCCGTCGCCCATCCCAGGGCGTCGGCCCGCAGGTGGCCGGCGGGGGTGAGCAGGTCCAGGTCGGCACCGGCCGCGACGTCGAAGAGATCGCCGTCGAAGCCGCTCAGGCGCGGTGCACGTGGTGCCGGCACGGTGGCCTCGTCGAGCCCGCGACAGCCCGCGACGACGTGGCCCGGTGTGGCCCACCAGCCACCGTGGACGATGCGGTGTGCCTCCGCGAGGTCCCACGTGCGCGACACCTCGACGCCGGCGCCGACGACACCCCGCAGCGTCGACGCGGCCGACCACACGACCCATCGCGGTCCGAGACGCCCCGTGGCCTCGACGAAGCGGCGTGTCACGTCGCCGAGCGGCCACGGCTCGTCGACACCCGGCCCCACGGCATACGCCCCGTGCGGACCGACGACGAGCGCGACGAGCGGGGGCCCGGACTCCTCGTCACTCAAGGATGCTCGCGATCCGGCCGACCGCGTCGCGGAGGATCTCGGGTGACGTGGCGAAGTTGAGCCGAGCATGCCCGCGCCCACCACAGCCGAAGATGGGCCCGGGGGACAGGGCGACGCGAGCGCGGCGCAGCACCTCACCCGCAGGGTCGTCGCCGAGGCCGACGCCGGTGAGGTCGAGCCACGCGAGATAGGTCGACTCCGGCACGACGAGACGGGCGCCCGGCAGCTGCTCAGCGACGAGGGCGGCGAGCAGGTGCCGGTTCGCGTCCAGCTCGTCGACGAGCCGGTGGAGCCAGCCGCGACCGTCTCGGTAGGCCGCTGTCTGGGCGATGACGCCCAGATGGCTCGCGCCGAAGGTGACGAAGGGGTGCAGCCGGCGGACGTCGTCGACGGCCGCGTCGCCGGGCACGATGATCGCCGCCTTGAGTCCCGCGAGGTTCCACGCCTTGGAGGCCGACGTGACGGTGACGCCGCGCTCGGTGCCCGGCACGGTGAGGTACGGCGTGAAGGTGCTCGTCGGGAGGACGAGCGGCCCGTGGATCTCGTCGGACAGGACGCGCACCCCGTGCGCGTCGGCCACGCGCGCGAGCGCCTCCAGCTCGGCCGGGGTGTGCACCGTGCCCGTCGGGTTGTGCGGGTTGGACAGGAGGTATGCCGCCCGGGCGCCCTCGGCGGTCAGGCCGGCGAAGACCTCGGCGAGCCGTTCGAGGTCGAGGCGGTGGTCGGCCCCGAGGGGCGCTTCGACGACCCGGCGTCCGCACGCCTCGATGACCTCGTAGAAGGCGTTGTAGACCGGCGGGCTGACGACCACCGGGCCCCCCGCGTCGGTGAAGAGGCCGAGGAGGTGGGTCACGCCGGTCAGGACGTCGGCCACGCGGGTGGTCGTCCGCGGATCGAAGTGCCACCCCCACTCGGCGTCCGCGAACGCAGCGACCTGGACGGCATACTCCTCGGTCAAGGCGTAGCCGGTGTCACCCCGCGACACGGCGGCACTCACGGCGTCGACGACGGCCGGACACGGGGCACAGTCCATCTCCGCGATCCACATCGGGATGACGTCGGACCCGTGCACGCCCCACTTGACGGACGTGCGGTCACGACGCAGGTCGGCCAGCGGCACCCCGAGGATCGGTGGCTGCGTCCTTCTCGTCTCGCCCATGGGGCGACCCTACGAGAGGGGACCGACGCGGTCGCGTGTGGTCCCGTGGCGCCGTCGACTGGGTACGAGGGTGCCACGGGCGACGCCGGCGGCTTACGGTGTCGTCGGCGGCGACCGAGCCGCGCAAAACAGACATCACAGACAGAGGCGGGAACTCGTGAGCATCTTGGGTTGGAGCAGGGACGCGACGATGAAGGCATCGGACGCGACCGCCGCACAGCTGCGCAAGGCGAAGGACGCCGGCGCGCTCGAGCGCGCCGCTCTGCCTGCCGAGGGAGGGCTCACGGGAGCGGCGACCCGACTCGTCGAACGTCTCCTCGACGTCGGCATCGACGGCAAGGGGCCCTTCGACCCCGCCCACGAGGTGGCGGCCAAGGCACTCGAGCAAGCCCATGGCGATCGCGAACAGGCCCTCCGGGTCATCGCGCGCGACCACCGCCAGCTCGGTGCCGTGGGCGGTTTCGCCACCGGCTTGGGCGGGTTCTTCACGATGCCGATCTCGTTGCCCGCCAACGTCCTGGAGTTCTACCTCCTCGCCACCCGCATGACGGCCGCCACGGCGAAGGTGCGGGGCTACGACATCGACCAGCCCGAGATCCGCTCGGCGATCCTGCTCAGCCTCGCCGGCGCCGACAGCGACGACCTGCTCAAGAAGGCCGGCCTGCAAGCCGCCGGAGGCAAGCTGTCGTCGGTCGCCTTCGACCGGCTGCCCGCACCGGCCCTGATGGTCCTCAACAAGGCCGTCGGCTTCCGCCTGCTCGGCCGTATCGGCCAGGGCACGTTCGCCAGGCTCGGGCGGGCCGTGCCCCTCGTCGGCGGACTCATCGGCGCGGCGGTCGACGTCTACATGCTCAGCCGCATCGCCAAGCAGGCCGCCAAGGAGTTCCCGGCCGTCGCGACCTTCGGGCCCTGAGCCCACCGGGTTGGGCGACCCAGACCTGTGAGGAGAGGGAAGATCACCGTTTCGCAACGCCGTCAGCGCGGGGGAATCGCCCCGGCCACTCGCTCGTTGGGCCGAGCATGAAGACCGCATCCGGCATCAAGATGGCAGCCACCGTCGCATCGGTCGTGCGCGCTTCCACCCGGCCTGGCGCACCGAGCATCCCGGAGCGGGTGCAGGCCGTGCCACGCCTTGTGCGCTGCACCCTGGAGCGGACGTATGCCGGCACGACCCTCAAGCGGCTCGGGCTCGTCGCCGGGGCGGTCGCCTACGTCGCGTCCCCGATCGACCTGCTGCCCGAGGCGATCCTCCCGGTCGTCGGCGCCGCCGACGACGCCGTCGTCATCTCGTGGGCGATCAAGGCGTTCTTCGAGGAGACCGATCGCTTCATCGCCTGGGAGGCCGGCCAGGGCGTGCGCGTGCGCCCGTCACGGCCCCCTCGTGAGAGGGCCGGCGTCCTCCGGCTGACGGCCCGTGCGACGGAGGCAACGACCGGCGGGACCGCTGGTGCGGAGCCGGCCACGAGTGCCGGTCGCGGGGACCGCGTGCGGCTGCCCGAGGGCGCGCGGCAGGCGGCCACCGACTACGTCCTCGAGTCAGTGCGCAAGCGTCTGGAGCGTTAAACCGTCGATCCACACCTCCTCGGCGTGAACGGCGCTCGTCCACAGGCCGCCCGACGTGGCTGTCCCCGGCGGAAGGCGGGGGCGAGGCTCGGTGCATGCCGAAGATCTCACTGTCCGGGCCGGCCGAGCTGCTGACCATCATCCCCTTCCACCTGGGCTTCCAGCCGGCACGCAGCGTCGTCGTGGTCTGCTTCCACGGCAAACGACTCGGACTGGTGGCCCGCCTCGATCTCGTCGACGCGCAGTTGGCCGCGGAGGCCGCTGAGCAGACCGTGCCGACCCTGCTCCAAGGGGCGCCTTCGTCCGTGGCCCTCGTGGGCTTCGAGGACATGCCCGACGAGTCCCTTCCCCTGCTCGAGGCCATTGCCGACAGCATCTCCGCCGATCGAGTCATGGTCCGGGAGCGCCTCGTCGTCCGCGACGGCCGTTGGCGTTCCGTCGGGTGCGACTGCTGCCCCGACGAGGGCTGGCTCCTGCCCGAGCAAGCCGACGTGCCTGCCGTTGCGAGCTACGTGGCCCTCGGGCACGCGGTGCTCCCGGACCGCGACGAGCTGGCCCGACTCGTCGAGCCGCTCGCACCGTCCGAGCCCCGGCACGACCTGGCCCTGGCGGCCATCGAGGACTGGCAGCGCCGCTACCGGGCCGCTGGAGGGTCGGTGAGCGACCTGCCGGGCCCAGGCGGCAGGCGCCGTCGGTTCCCGCGGCGCGCGAGCTCTGCGAGCACCGGGCTCGGAGTGCTGGACGGCGGCGACCCGTCCGCGCGCCAGTTCCTCGTCAACGACTCACTGGTCGCCTGGGGTGGGGTGCTGAACGGTGACATCGAGGGCTACGGCATCGAGCACTGGCTGCCGTCCCTCGTGGGGCCGCTCCGCGACGTCGAGGTCCGGGACGCCCTCATCGGATGGCTGTGCCCGGGCACGGTGCCGCTCGACACGTTCCCTGACGACCTCGTCGTCATGCTGGACGTGCTTCTCGGTCCGGAGCTGCGGCTCGCCCCGACGACCGGCGACGCAGGACTCGATTCAGCGCGTGACTCGGCCTGGGGTCAAGCGGGCGACGTCACGGGCGACGGCGGCGGGACGGGTGGCGACGTCGCGTCGCGGCTCACCGCTTCGGATCGCGAGGCGCTGCGGGCCCTCCACGAGCTGCTCGACCTCGGGTCTGCGCCTGCATCCGGCGTCCCGGGAGTGGAGCCCGACGCCCCGGCGGGGGACGCCGCCGACCGGCCCGCCGGTCCCGACGGAGTCCGCGGACGCGAGACGGATGAGAGCTGGGAGGACTGGGACGAGGCGACCCTGCCGCGCCTGGTGCTCGGACGCCTCGAGCCCGTGTGCCGACTCACCCCGGCCGTGCACGCAGCACCGCTGCTCTCGGTCGTCGCGGCGCTCGCGTGGTGGTGCGGCGATGGAGCACGGGCCGGGGTGGCCGTCGACCATGCGCTCGACCTCGAGCCCGACCACCGGCTGAGCCGACTGGTGCGCCGGTCGCTCGACCACGGCATCCGGCCGTCCCGCTGCGCGTGACCCACCCGCCCGCCCCGCGGGCGGGGGCGTCCATGTCGTGGACCGCTCGATCTCCTCCGGGTGGCGTCTCGCGTATGGTTTGACCAGGTCACGAGTACCAGCGACAAGCCCCGGCTCGCTGGTCGGCAACCCTCCTACGCGGTGGGGTGCCCCGGGTGAGGACCTGGCCGCGCTCGTCCCGGGTGCGTGCAAGCGCGAGGACCGAGGAGTACCCCGATGACCGTCACCCACCGGAAGCCGAGCTCGCGTCGTCCCGCGCGGCACGCTGCCGCTGGCACCGTGCCGTCCGAGGGCGTCGCCCCGCCGTCGTCCGGTCACGCAACGGCTGGGCCGAGGACGGCGGACCGGGGTGACGAGACGACGCTCCCTGCACAGCGCAGACCGGACGGGGCCTGGCGCGACGGCGATCCCGTGGGTGGGCGGCAGTTCGTGCGCATCGGTGACGTGGAGCTCGAGCGCGGAGGTGTGCTGCCCGACGTCCGCATCGCCTACGAGACGTGGGGCCGGCTCAACGACGCGGGCGACAACGTCGTGCTCGTCGAGCACGCGCTGACCGGCGACAGCCACGTCGTCGGTGAGGCGGGGCCGGGGCACCCATCACCCGGATGGTGGAACTCCCTGGTTGCCGAGGGCGGCCCGGTCGACCCCGACGAGTGGTTCGTCATCGCCTCCAACGTCCTCGGCGGCTGCCAGGGCAGCACCGGCCCGTCGACTCCCGCCCCGGACGGACAACCCTGGGGGAGTCGGTTCCCCTACGTCACCGTCCGTGACCAGGTCACAGCCGAGCGTCTGCTCCTCGACCACCTGGGCATCCGCCGGGTCGCTGCCGTCGTGGGCGGCTCGATGGGCGGCATGCGAGCGATCGAGTGGGCGGTCACGCATCCTGACGACGTCGACCGGTGCATCGTCCTCGCCTCGACCGCCCGCGCCACCGCCGACCAGATCGCCTGGTGCCAGCCGCAGCTGCTGGCCATCCGTCACGATCCCGACTTCGCGGGCGGGGACTACTACTCGAGCGACCGCCGCCCGGACACCGGCCTGGGTCTCGCGCGTCGCATCGCCCACATCACCTACCGCACGGAGTCCGAGCTCGACGAGCGCTTCGGGCGCTCCGCCCAGCTCGGCGAGGACCCGTTGCGCGCCGGTGACCGAGGTCGCTTTGCCGTCGAGTCCTACCTCGACCACCACGCCGGCAAGCTGGCGCGACGTTTCGACGCGAACTCCTATGTCGTCCTGACCGAGGCGATGAACTCCCACGACGTGGGCCGGGACCGGGGCGGTCTGCCGGCTGCCCTGAGCCGCGTCAGCGCCGACTGCACCATCGTGTCGGTCGACACCGACCGCCTCTACCCACCGCGCCTCTCGGACGAGCTGCACGCCGCCCTGCCCTTCTCCGAGCGTGCGCACATCGTCTCCGACTTCGGCCACGACGGATTCCTCATCGAGGAGGAGCAGGTGGGCCGGATCGTCCGAGGCGCGCTGGACCGCCGCCGCGGCTGAAGCCGCCTGGGCACGTCGGCGCGGTGCGCGCGGGACGCACCGGACGTGCCTCGATATCGGGTACGGTGCGAGCACTGGTTGTTTCCGTCCCAAGGAGGTCCGGGAAAGTGGCCATCGTCGTTGGTTATGTCGCCACCAAAGAAGGTCGCGCGGCGCTCAAGCGAGCCGCCGAGGAGTGCGTCCTGCGCGGTGCGAAGCTCGTCGTCATCAGCTCCCACCGTGGAGGCAAGGACTTTGACGCGGACGAGGCCAGGGAGTTCGAGAGCGAGCTTGCCCGCGTGCAGGCGATCCTCGAGGAGAAGGGGCTCGAGCACGAGGTGCGGCAGCTGGTCCGGGGCAACGACCCCGCCGAGGACCTCATCTCCGTCGCCGAGGAGGAGAAGGCCGACTTCATCGTCATCGGGCTTCGGCGCCGCAGCCCGGTGGGCAAGCTCATCCTCGGCTCCAACGCGCAGCGGATCCTGCTCGACGCGAGCTGTCCCGTCCTGGCGGTCAAGGGCGAGTGACGCGTCGGGGGTCGCCTACGGGCGGGTCCCATCGGCCTCGTCAGCCGATCAGCGCCGTGCGCGGGTTCGCCGTCCGTTCGCTCAGATGGCGTGTGCCGTTTTATAATGTCGGAGTACCGGATCGCACCAGGCGCACCGAGAGCTCGAGACAGGGATCGACTCCGACAGGCCACGCCCTCCCGGCACCAAACCCCATTCTTCTTCGTTGTGATGATGCATGCCCGAAACCGGGGTGATCAACCGACGAGGCCTGCGACGAAAGGCGACTGCATCCGTGCCCAAGGCAACAACCGCTGGAGCTCCGAAGACCCTGCCGAAGGTGTTCCAGCACGAGGCGATCATGCAGCTCCTGGTCAAGGGCAGCACTGACGGCACCATCACCGGAACGGAGATCGCCCGCGCCCAGGTCGATGCCGGTCTGGACCTGAAGCAGATGAAGCCGGTCCTCACCACGCTCGAGGCCCACGACATCGAGATCGTCGTCGACGCGCCCCACGCCAGCACGACGAAGAAGACCCGAACAGGGACCAAGGGAGGCACTGTGGCCACCGCACGCACCAGCACGGCCGCGGCGACGAAGTCCGCGACACGGACGACGACCGCGACCGCGGCGACGAAGACCGCCGCCAAGAAGACCACCACCAAGAAGGCTGCGACCAACGCCGGCGTCGCCAAGGCGGCTGCCAAGCCGGTCGCGAAGAAGACGGCGGCGAAGAAGACCGCGGCGAGCAAGGCCGCGACGCCGGCCGACGGCGTCGTCGTCGAGGCTGAAAGCCCCGACGACGCCGAGCCCGCGGACGCCCCGGTCGGCGAGCTCGAGGACGTCGTCGTCGAGCCCGTCGACGCCGACGAGGACTCCGAGGACGGCGTCGTCCCTGCCGTGGCCGCCAAGACCGAGGAGACCGAGGAGTCCGGCTTCGTCATCCGCGACGACGACGAGGACGACGCCCCGGCCCAGCAGGTCGTCACGGCCGGCGCCACGGCCGACCCGGTCAAGGACTACCTCAAGCAGATCGGCAAGGTCGCCCTCCTCAACGCCGAGCAGGAGGTCGAGCTCGCCAAGCGCATCGAGGCGGGCCTGTTCGCCGAGGAGAAGCTCAACTCCGGCGACAAGATCGACATGAAGCTCAAGCGTGAGCTGTGGTGGATCGCCCAGGACGGCAAGAAGGCCAAGAACCACCTGCTCGAGGCCAACCTGCGACTGGTGGTCTCCCTCGCCAAGCGTTACACCGGTCGCGGCATGCTCTTCCTCGACCTCATCCAGGAGGGCAACCTCGGCCTCATCCGTGCCGTCGAGAAGTTCGACTACACCAAGGGCTACAAGTTCTCGACCTACGCGACGTGGTGGATCCGCCAGGCCATCACGCGTGCCATGGCCGACCAGGCCCGCACCATCCGCATCCCGGTCCACATGGTCGAGGTCATCAACAAGCTCGCCCGTGTGCAGCGGCAGATGCTCCAGGACCTGGGCCGCGAGCCCACCCCGGAGGAGCTCGCCAAGGAGCTCGACATGACCCCGGAGAAGGTCGTCGAGGTCCAGAAGTACGGCCGCGAGCCCATCTCGCTGCACACCCCGCTCGGCGAGGACGGCGACAGCGAGTTCGGTGACCTCATCGAGGACTCCGAGGCCGTCGTCCCGGCCGACGCCGTGAGCTTCACGCTCCTGCAGGAGCAGCTGCACTCGGTGCTCGACACGCTCTCCGAGCGTGAGGCAGGCGTCGTGTCGATGCGTTTCGGCCTGACCGACGGCCAGCCGAAGACGCTGGACGAGATCGGCAAGGTCTACGGCGTGACGCGCGAGCGCATCCGGCAGATCGAGTCCAAGACGATGAGCAAGCTGCGTCATCCGAGCCGCAGCCAGGTGCTGCGCGACTACCTCGACTGACGGTCAGCGCTTCCGTCGCGGTCCAGCGGGTCAGGTTCCCTTTCGGGTACCTGACCCGCTGTCGTCCGCGCCGCCTCGCCGGGCACGAGGGGGACGGTCTCCGGCATGGCGGCGTCGATGCCAACCGATGGGATCCGCGCCGGTGAGGGGCGCTTCGAGAACGCCGGACGGCGGGGCCGGCCGCCGGTAGGCTCGGATCGTGCCTGTTCTCCGAGCTGGACGAGAGTACTCTGGCGCTGGCCGACCCCAACTCGGCCCGCGTACCCAGATCGTCGGCTGACCATGGCCGAGCTCGCCGACCGACCTGACGTCGGGCCGCGCGAGTGGGCGGAGCGCGTTCCGGGCCTGCGTCTGGCCCGCTCCTATGAGCCCTCGTGGCTCCCGAAGGACATCGTCGCGGGGCTGGTCCTGTCCGCGCTGCTGGTGCCGCAGGGGATGGCGTATGCGCAGCTGGCCGGGCTGCCGCCCGTCACGGGTCTCTACACCTCGATCCTGTGCCTGATCGGGTATGCGGTGTTCGGCCCCTCCCGCGTGCTCGTGCTGGGACCGGACTCGTCCCTGGGCCCCATGATCGCGGCGACGATCGCCCCCCTGCTGCTGTCGGGCGGAGACCCCGCGCGCGCCGTTGCGCTCGCATCGATGCTGGCCGTCATCGTCGGCGTCGTCATGGTCGTCGCGGGACTGGCAGGGTTCGGGTTCGTCGCCGACCTGTTGTCGAAGCCGACACAGATCGGCTACATGAACGGGCTCGCGCTGACCATCATCATCGGCCAGCTGCCCAAGCTCTTCGGCTTCTCCACCGATGCCAACGGTCTGGTCGCCGAGACGAGCGCCTTCCTGTCTGGCCTGTTCGCCGGTGAGGCCAACCGTACGGCCGCCCTCATCGGACTCACCGCGCTCGCAGGCATCCTGCTCCTGAACAGGTTCATCCCCAAGGTCCCGAGCGTCCTCGTGGTCGTGGCCCTGACTGCCGTGGCGGTGAACCTCTTCGACCTCGAGGCCCACGGGGTCGACACGATCGGTGTGCTGCCGCAGGGCCTCCCCGCCTTCACGGTCCCGCACGTCACCTGGGGAGATCTCCCGCCGCTGGTGCTGGGCGCCCTCGCCATCGCCGTCGTCGCGCTCGCCGACACGATGTCCACGGCCTCGAGCTTCGCCGCCCGCAAGGGCGTCCGGGTCGAGGGCAACCAGGAGATGATCGGCATCGGGGCCGCCAACATCGCCGCCGGCGCCTTTCAGGGTTTCCCGGTCAGCACCAGCGGATCGCGCACTGCGGTCGCGGACCAGGCCGGCTCGCGGACCCAGGTCACGGGGATCGTGGGTGCCGTCGTGATCGCCGTCGTCCTGCTCTTCGCCAACTCGCTCATGCGGTACGTGCCCCAACCGACCTTGGGTGCCGTCGTCATCGCGGCCGCCGTGTCGCTGACCGACGTCGCCGGGGTGCGTCGGCTGTGGCTGCAGCGCCGGACGGAGTTCCTCCTGTCCCTCATCGCCCTGCTCGGCGTGGCCCTGCTGGGCGTCCTGCCCGGCATCCTCGTCGCGGTGGGGCTGTCCATCCTCAACGTGTTCCGCCGCACCTGGTGGCCGCACCAGGCCGAGCTCGGCCGCGTGGAGGGGATCGCTGGGATGCACGACACCGAGAGCTATCCCGATGCGGCGCGGTTGCCCGGGCTGGTGGTCTACCGATTCGACGCCCCGCTCATCTTCGCCAATGCCCGGAGCTTCGGCGAGACCGTCCGCGAGATGGCTGAACGCGATCCGACGTTGCGCTGGATCGTCGTCGCCGCGGAGCCGATCACCGACGTCGACACCACGGCCGCGGACATGCTGGAGGAGCTCGACACCTGGCTGAACGCGCGCGACGTGTCCCTGGTCTTCGCGGAGATGAAGGACCCGGTTCGAGCGAAGATCGAGCGGTACGGCTTGACGCGCACCATCGCGCCAGAGCATTTCCTCCCGACCGTGGACGAGGCCGTGGCCGAGTACAAGCGCCGAACCGGCATGAGCTGGCGAGACCCGAAGGAGCCGACATGACGACATCCGATCCGGCCGCCGCACCCGGCGCGGGCCCCACCCCGATGCGCAGGGCCTCGGCAGCACTTGCGCTGACAGCGTTGGCGGCGGCGTTGCTCTTCGTCGTCGTCGTCTCCATCCGCCGATGGGACGTCCTGCTGGTGAGCGTGCTCTCGCTCGGGCTCGCGGTGGTGGCCGCCTGGTACGTGGTGTCGCGCCGAGGACTCGTCCGAGCCGCTGCTGCTGCGCTCGTGGTGGGTGCGCTCGTCGTCTTCGTCGTGGTGATCCTCGCGAGCGAGAGCGGTCGCGTGCTGGCGGTCGGGCTGGGTCTCGCCGCCATCTCCGCAGTGGCGGCCGGCTACGCACTACCCCCGACCGCGCAGCCCGACGCCGCCGACGCCGCACGCAGGGCCAAACACGCGGTCCTGATTATGAACCCGCGGTCAGGGGGAGGCAAGGTCGCGCGGTTCGGGCTGGTCGAGCTCTGTCGGCAGCGGGGCGTCGAGGCCCATGTGCTCACCCCTGGCGAGGACCTACGAGCAGTGGCCGAGGCCGCCGTGGCCGAGGGGGCGGACCTGCTCGGTATGGCTGGGGGTGACGGATCGCTGGCGATCGTCGCCTCCGTCGCGAGCCGACACGACCTGCCCTTCGTCGTGGTGCCGGCCGGCACGCGCAACCACTTTGCCCTCGACCTGGGAATCGATCGCGAGGACGTCCCGGGCGCGATGGATGCCTTCGACGACGGAGTCGACCGGCGCGTGGACCTGGCCGAGATCAACGGGCGGGTGTTCGTCAACAACGCATCGATGGGGGTGTACGCCAAGGTCGTCCAGTCGGCGGACTACCGGGACGCCAAGGTGCAGACCGCCTCGGCCCTCCTGCCGGACATGCTGGGTCCCGGAGCCAGACCCCTCGACCTGCACTACAGGCTGGCGTCCGGGGAGGAGGCCGTCCCCGGCCAGCTCCTGCTGGTGTCGAACAACCGCTACGACCTGGCGCACCTGCGCGGCGGAGGGACGCGCGACCGCCTCGACGCCGGGGTGCTGGGAATCGTCGCACTACGGGTCAGCTCTGCTGCGGATGCGGAAAGGGTGACTCTCCTGGAGATGGCGGGCCAGGTGCAGCACTTCGCCGGGTGGAACGAGTGGACCGCGTCCCAGTTCGAGGTGGACTCGTCCGGGCCCGTCGAGGTGGGCGTCGACGGCGAGGCCCTCGTCCTGGATCCACCGCTGCGCTTCGTCATCCGGCCGGGGGCCGTCACCATCAGGCTTCCGCGTGCGGCGCTGCAGAGGGCGCGCGACAGCCACCCGGCGCGGATGACCCTGAGGTCGACGCCGGTCGAGCTCTGGCAGACGGCGACCGGCGCCGGTGCGAGGGCCGGATGAGGCCAGTGAGCGGTCCGACCCCTCCCGAGTCCGTCGAGGCCCGGCTTGCCGAGCGCTTCTCGGCTCGGGACGATCCCCGGCTGTCGAGGGTCGTGCGGATGTTGCGCTCCTTGGACTCGGTCGACCGGGATGTCTACCGGGCTGTGGCACGGCTGCCCACGGCATGGCTCGACACACCGCTGCGCCGAAGCTCGGACTTCGCCGACTTCTCCAAGCCCTGGCTCCTGACGGCGGGCGTCCTGGCCGCGGTCGGGGGAGCGAGAGGGCGCCGAGCCGCCCTGACGGGACTGGCCGCGATCGGGGTGACCTCGTTCCTGGTCAACCAGCCGATGAAGCTGGCAGCCCGTCGCCGCCCCCACCGTTCGCGGCTGGGCGTGCCGCAGACGCGGTGGGTCGGTATGCCGTCGTCCGCCTCGTTCCCCTCCGGCCACTCCGCGTCGGCCGCGGCGTTCTGCGTCGCGGTCAGCCGGGCAGTTCCCGAGCTGCGCTGGCCACTGCGGGCGGCGGCAGGGGTCGTGGCGTTCTCACGCGTGTACACCGGGGTCCACTACCCGGGGGACGTCGCGGTCGGCGCCACTGTTGGTGCCGGCTTGGGACAGCTGGCATCGATGGTGGCCTCGCGGCTGGGCGACCGTCAGTCGGGGGCTTCGCCACCGGCACCGGTGCGCACCGCCGGGTCGACGACGTACGCGGCGAGCAGCCCGACCCCGAGTCCGAGGGCGTAGCCAGCAACGACCTCCGTCAGGGTGTGCACGCCGAGCATGAGCCGATCGAGACCTACGACGAGCGCCACCAGCACCCCGACCACCAGGACGAGCCGCCGGCGCGCGCGTAGCCGCACGAACAGGGCCGACAGGACGCACGCCACCGTGACCGCCGCTGCGATGTTCGACGCGTGGCCGCTCGGCATCGCGCTCGAGGTGTACTGGAGGATCGGGTCGACCACCACGGGCCGCGCCAGACCGACGTACTGCTTGAGTGCGCTGGTGACCAAGGAGGTGACAGCGATCGCCAGCACGACGTAGGCGGCTGCCCGGCGCTGCCCCTTGATCAGCAGCAGACCGGCCACCACGGCGGTCGCGATCGCGCTGGCCACGGTGCCGAAGGCGGAGGACACCCACACCAGCGGACGCTCGAGCCACGGCGCCGAGGGCCGCCACCGGTCTGGACCGAGCATCAGCACGTGGTCCCACTGGGTGAGGACCGACGGCCGGTGCGCCGCCACGACACACAGTGCCAGGCAGGTCACGGTGCCGGCAGACCCCCAGACGAGGAACCGTCGGCGCGTGCGCTGGGTGAAGGCCACCTGCGCGGTCAGCCGGTGGTGGCCTACGCCGCGGTCGGGTCGGACGTTGTCCTCCGGTCGTGCGCCCGCCGAAGGCGAAGGATGACCTTGTACAGCTCGCCGAGGAGCAACAGCACGACACCGGGCACGAGGACGATGGCCCACTGCCTGCCATCGAGGGGCGTGGTGTGGAACAGGTCTTGCAAGACGCGCATCTGCGTGATCAGCATCGCCCCGACGAACGCCCAGGCGAAGGCCCACAACAGCTTCGGGTTGGAGAGGGTCGCGCTGCCGAAGGCGCTGTCCTCGGGGAAACGGAGGTTGAGTGCGAGGAAGATGTTCATGAGCGACAGGCCGACCAGGGCCATGGTCTGCCCCACCTCGAGCGAGTTGTAGGTGGTCTTGCCGATCTGGACCAGCACCAGCGTCGCAGCAGCCATGAAGAGGCCGTCGACGAACAGGCGCACCATCATGGACCTGACGATGATGGCCTGGTTGAACGGACGGGGCTTGCGCCGCATGATCCCCGGGCTGGCGATGTCCAGACCCATGACGGCGCCCAGCGGCGCCACCACGGCCATGTGGATCCACAGCACCTGAGAAGGGATCAGCAGCGCTGTGCCAGCGATCTGGAACGCACTCGATCCGAGGAAGGCGAGGACGAACATGAACAGGTTGGCGATCTGGATCCGCAGGAACTTCTGCAGGTTGTCATAGACCGACCGTCCTTCTTCGACGGCGGCGACGATGGTGGCGAAGTTGTCGTCGGTCAGGATCATCTTGGCCGCGCCCTTGGCGACATCCGTTCCCGTGATGCCCATGGCGATGCCGATGTCTGCAGCGCCGATGGCGGGCGCATCGTTCACCCCGTCGCCGGTCATCGCGACGATGTGGCCGTTGCGCTTGAGCACCTCGACCAGCCTGACCTTGTGCTCGGGGGCCACCCGGGCGATCACGCCGATCTCGTCGACCCGCTTGGCCGCCTGCTCGTCGTCGAGTGCGGCGAACTCGGCGCCGGTGATGGCCCGCCCCTCGATGCCCAGCTCACCGGCGATCGCGGCCGCGGTGACGGCGTGGTCACCGGTGATCATGCGGACCCTGATCCCGGCTTGCCTGGCCTCGGCGATGGCCCGCATCGCCTCGGCCCTGGGCGGGTCGACCTCGCCGACGAGGGCAGCCATCTCGAGGTCCTGCATGAGTTCCATCAGGTCGGCGGACGGGTCGAAGGTGGCAGGGTCGAACTCGCGTTGGGCGAACGCGAGGACGCGCCGCCCCTGGCTGGCGATGCGCTCGTTCTCGGCCAGGACCTTCTCGCGCATCTCTGCGGTGAGCTCCACGCTCACGCCTCCGGGCATCCGGGCCCGACTCGACCGGTCCAGGACCACGTCCGGCGCGCCCTTCACGTAGGCCCGTACGACAGGTTGCCCGTCGGCCCCGGGCATCGTGTGGAAGGTGGCCATGAACTTGTAGTCGGAGTCGAAGGGCACCGCTGCGATGCGCGGGTGGTTCAGGCGGAACTGCCGGACGTCGATGCCGCCCTTCTGGGCGAGCACGTAGAGCGCCCCCTCCGTCGGGTCGCCGACGACGGCGCCGTCCTGGATGTCGGCGTCGTCGCAGAGCGCGCACGGGAAGAAGACGTAGTCCAGGTCGGCCTCGGGTTCACCCGTCGTCCGTTGCACCTGGCCGTCGAAGCTGTAGCCCTCACCGCTGACGGTGTAGTGATGAGCCACGGTCGTGAACTCCCGGACGGTCATCTGGTTCAGGGTGAGGGTGCCGGTCTTATCGGAGTTGATCGCCGAGGTCGAGCCCAGCGTCTCCACGGCGGGGAGGACCTTCATGATCGCGTTCTTCTTGGCCATGTTGACCGAGCCCACCGACAGGATCGTGGTCACGACTGCCGGGAGGGCGTCCGGGATGGAGCCGACGGCCAGGGCGACACCGATGCCGAAGAGGACGGTGAAGGACTCACCCTGGGCGAGACCCATGATCAGGATGGCGATGAAGGCGAAGAGGGCGGCGCCGATGATGAAGACCGTGAGCCGGTCGACCTGCTTGGTCAGGGGAGTCTTCTCCACCTTCTGCCCGGCGAGCAGGTGCGCGATGTGCCCGACCTCGGAGCCCATCCCCGTCGTCGTCACGAGGATCTCCCCGTGGCCACGCGTGACGTTGGTGTTCATGAACGCCATGCACGTCCGATCGCCGATCGCCACGTCAGTCGTGCCGAGCGGCTCGGTCGTCTTCTCGACTGCGACGCTCTCGCCGGTCAGAGCGCCTTCTTCGACCTGGAGCGTGGCGGCGACGATGACCCGGCCATCGGCAGGCACCCGGTCACCGGCGTCGACGAGGACGATGTCACCGGGCACGATCTCCGTCGCGGGGATCTCGAGGATCGAGCCGTCGCGCCGCACCTTGGCGACCGCCTCCAGCATCGCCCCGAGGGCCGCCGCTGCCGCGTGGGCCTTGCCCTCCTGGTGGTACCCCAACCAGGCGTTGAACAGGGTGAGCAGCGCCAGTCCGACCGCCGTCCCCCATTCACCGATCAGCAGGCTGACGATCGCCGCGACGACGAGCACGATCTGCATGTAGTCGCGGTAGTGCTTCAGGAACTGCTTCCAGACCGGTTCCGGCGCCTCCTCGGCTATCGCGTTCGGACCTGACGCCCCGAGCCGCCGCTCCGCCTCCAGCTCGGTCAGGCCCCTGACCGGATCGACAGCCAGCCGCGTGGTCACCTCGTCCACCGGGAGGGCCCACCACGCGACGGCGTGCTCCCGCCGAGCAGTCTCGGTCGGAGCGGTGACCTTCTGGGACATGGTGTCCTCCCTGGGAGACGCGGTCAGCCGTGAAGAGGTCTCGCCTTCAGAACGGAGTGGGGATGAAGTGCGGAGGCAGGGTCGGGGACTGGTAGCCCTCGGGAGCCTGACGCGAGGGCAGCTCGACGTCCCTGACCTTCAGCGGTTCGTAGGGCACCTGGCTCAGCAGGTGACTGATGATGTTCAGCCGGCCGCGCCTCTTGCTGTCGGTGTGCGCGACGAACCACGGGGCCCACGGGGTGTCGGAGGCCGCGAACATCGCGTCTCGGGCACGGGAGTAGTCGTACCAGCGGCTGTAGGACTCCAGGTCCATGTCCGAGAGCTTCCACACCTTCCGGGGGTCGTGGATCCGGTTCTCGATCCGGCGCGTCTGCTCGTCGGGGCCGACCTCGAGCCAGTACTTGACCAGGATGATCCCCGAGTCGACCATGGCCTTCTCGACACCGGCGACCTGCTCGAGGAAGTGCTCGGTCTGGGCTGGCGTGCAGAAGCCCATCACCCGCTCGACCCCGGTGCGGTTGTACCAGCTGCGGTCGAAGATCACCACCTCACCGGCGGCCGGGAAGTGGCTGATGTACCGCTGGATGTACATCTGCGACCTCTCCCGATCGGTCGGTGCCGGCAACGCGACCACTCGGAACACCCGCGGGCTGACGCGCTCGACGATTCGCTTGATCGTGCCGCCCTTGCCTGCCGTGTCCCGCCCCTCGAAGACCACGCAGACCTTGGCCCCGGACGACTTCACCCACTCCTGCATGGCCACGAGCTCTGCCTGCAGGGGTTCGAGCTCCGCCTCGTAGGTCTTGCGACGTAGCTTCGAGCAGTCCGAGGGCTCGTCCCACGTCCCTGCTGCACCGACCGGGGAGTCCTCGGTTGCGCTCGCCTTCTTGGCCTTCTTCTTGCTCATCGCCGGCCTCCTGCACGACTCGCGTCGCGTCAGCGGTTGCGGTCCACGGAAGCGCTCGCCGCTTTCGTAGGCTAACTCGCGTGGGCGTACCGCGTCCGACCTTCCCGCAACGTCAGCGGCGGCGGGGGAGGCGGCGACCGGGAAGCGAGCGCCAGAACGAGACGCCGGCCTCGGGCCAGAAGAAGGACCGCGCTCGGGCCTGCCACGCACGGGTGCGCCCCACCTGACGCCGGATCGACCGGATGTCATCGTGCAGCTGGGATGCCTCCTGCGGCGTCGTTCGCTCGGGCCGGTCGTAGCGCGACTTCTCGAGGGTCGCCGTGACTCGCCGCATCGCGGTGGCATTCGCCTCGTCGAGATGGCCACTCACGACGTAACGCTCGCGCAGCTGGCGCAGCGTCACCCCTTCCGGTGTGCCGATGCCCAGGTCGCCGAGGTGCGAGGTGAGGTCGTCCCACTCGACCTCGATGAGGTCCCGTTGGGTCACGGCTCGCCGTCGCCGTCGCCAACGCCGGAGCCAGGCCGTGATCGGCATGGCGAAGGCTGCGAGCAGGCCGACCAGCACCGCGACGACGAGGACGACGTTGCGCAGGGTGAACAGCGCGCCGAGCGAGGCGAGGAAGCCCTGCTGCTGCGGCACCGGCGCGGCGGTTGCCTCGGTCGTCGTCGGGACCGGCCGTCCCGTCGAGGCGCCTCGTGAACCCGACTCGGTGACCTGGCGGCCGCCCCCGGTGGCGCCGGAGCCGGCGCCGAGCACGGCATACGGCGGCGGGGTGCCTGCCCGGGCACCCGGTGTCGGCTCGAACCGCAGCCACCCGTAGCCCTGGAAGTAGAGCTCGGGCCACGCGTGGGCGTCGCTGGCGCGGACGACGTAGTGCTCGCCCGAGAGCTGCCCGGGCAGGAAGCCGATGGCCATGCGGGCCGGGATGCCCTGCGCCCGCGCCATCATGATCATCGCCGTCGCGAACTGCACGCAGTACCCGCGTCGGGTCTCGTAGAAGTTCTGGATCGGCTCGAGCAGGCGTCCCTGGCTGTCCCGCAGCGGCTCGCCGAGGTCGAGCGTGTAGGTGTAGCGGCTCGTGTCGCGCAGGTGGTCCTGGATGGCGATGGCCTTGTCGAGCTCGTTGGTCTGGCCCCGGGTGACCTCGTCGGACCAACGTTGCACGAGGTCGCGTGAGCGGTCCGGGAGGGTCAGGTCGTCGTCGGTGATGTCAGGGGAGTCCGGGGGGCCGGCCTCACGCAGCTGCGGCGGCGACGGGGCGAGGTCGGCATAGGTGATGCGGTAGCTGCTCACGGCACGTCCGACGCGAACGTCGCGGGTGACGGGGTCGATCGTCCACGGCGTGCCATCCATCGCCACGGCGACGACGGGGTAGGGCGCAGCGATGCGCGGCGCGGCCAGGGTGTTGTCCGAGACGGTGATGACGTAGTCGCGTCGCTTGTCCTGCGGCGGCAGGGGCGCCGGGCTGTCCGGCCGGGGGCCGGTCGTGCTGGCGACGGTCCACAGACCCCGCGAGTAGTACGACGTGGCGAGCACGCGGAGCGGAGCGCGCGTGAACGCCGTCGTCGTGTAGGTGAGGATGGGCGTCTGGTCCTGGTTGTTCAGGCTTCGCGACAGGTCGAGCGTGTCGTTGAAGCCGACCGAGCCCTCGCCGCCGCCGTCGCCGCTTCGCCCGAGGCCCTCGGTGAGGTAGCGCGGAGGGAAGTGCGGGATGACGGCGGGGACGACGACGGCGACGACGACGGCGATGGCGCCGAGCTTGAGCGCACCGGCCGTGAAGGAGCGCAGGGCGTCCCGGTCGTGCTCGGCCACCTCGACCTCGGTGTCCCCGGTCGGGTTGGCCGTGCCCCAACGGCCGAACTGGGCGCGCGCCGTGGTGTGCAGCATGACCAGCCACACGGCGACCGGCACGACGAAGTACCGCAGGGCCAGTGCCGTGTCACCGTTGGCGGCCGTGATGAGGTAGGCGGTGAGCAGCGGCAACCCGGCAGCCGCCGGGCTGCGCCAGGTGGCCGCCAGGGCGTCGACGGCGATCGCGACGAGCCCGACCAGCACGAGGAGGCAGAAGGTGATCCCCTCGTTGAGCGGGGCCGGCGCGGAGTAGCGGTTGATCGTCTCGAGCGCCTGCACAGCGAGGGAGTTGGCGGCATCGAGGGTCGCCGGCGTGGGCACGAGCAGCGCGAAGGTCGCCCCGGTCGAGCGGGCGAGGATGACGTAGGCGGTGACGAGCACCTGGGTCAGGACGACGAGTCCGCGCGAGCGGGTGAGTCCCCGCCCGACGAGACCGAGCCCGGCCACGAGGATGATGACGAAGAACGCCTGCGGCAGCCACGTCGTCTCCATGAAGAGGCTGGTGATGGGGTAGATGGCGCTCAGCGTCGCGAGCGCGCCGAGCACAGTGATCCTCCAGCGACGACGGGTCATCGGCTGCCTCCCACGGTCGCGGCCGTCAGCAGGGCCCAGACCTGCGCGATGTCCTCATCGCGCTGGACGGCGACGGCGCGCCATCCGGCGAGACGAAGGGCGTCGACGTGCGGCTCGGCCGCCTCGGCGTCGCTCGTGCCGAAGCTGCGTGCCTCGAGGACGAGAGCCAGCCCCGTCGTCCCGGGCTGGCGCAGGCTGGCGACCCGGGAGGTGACGTCACGGCCCGACGGCCCGACGATGGCCACGAGGAACCCGCCCGCAGCGGCGAGCGCCTGCGCGGCGCGGAGGATCTCGTCCTCCCCGGTGTCCTCGCGCAGGGTCGCCACGGCGAGCACGTCGAGGATCTCGTCAGGCGTCATGGTCTCGGCCGCGCGTGTGGTCTCGACCGTCTCGGCGCAGACGAGGTGGACGGCATACCCCGAGTCGCAGAGGTGGACCGCCACTGACGCGGCAGCGGTCACCGCCCACTCGAACGAGCTGCTCGCGCCCGAGCCGCCGTGCGCCGACGGGCGGGGGTCGATGAGCACCACCGCACGTCGCTGGGCGGGGCGGTCCTCCTGGCGCACCATGAGGTCACCGGTGCGGGCCGTTGCCGGCCAGTGGATGCGGCGCAGGTCGTCGCCGTCGCGGTACTCACGGATCGTCACGTCGTCCTCGCCGTGCAGGGCGATGAGCTGGGCCTGCTCGCCCTCCGATCCCACGCCCGCGCTGGGACGGCGGTTCGACGAGAGCGGGTGCACCTGGGGCAGCACGACGAGGTCTGCGGTCCCCTCCAGCACGGCGTTGCGGTTGGCGAGGCCGAAAGGGTCTTGCACCTGCACCCCGAGGGGGCCGAGGTGGTGGCGTCCGCGCAGGTGGGAGCGGACGGCATAGTCGATCGAGCGCACGCGTCCCGAGGGGATGCGGCCGACGACGAACCGCGGCCGGTCGCCGAGGACGTACGCGAGGCGCTCCTCGGCGAGGAAGATCGGGGTCGTCGCGGTCGAGACGTTCTCGAACGACAGCGTGACGTGGGCGTCCTGGCCGACGCTGATCCGCTCGGGGTGGGTGTGTCGCTCGATGCGCATCCGGGTCTTGCGGGTGCGCACGAGCACGGCCGAGATGAGCGGGAGGGCGACGAGGAGAACGCCGAAGCGGGTGAGGTCGCGGAAGCCGAAGATGACACCGGCGAGCACGAGGACGGTCCCCGAGCCGATGAAGGCCCGGCCCCTCGTCGTCAGGACGCTGCGCAGCGAGCGCATGGACGCGCCGCCGCTCAGCGGGCTGCGGGCGGCACCGGCACCTGGTGCAGCAGGTCGGTGACCACCTCAGCGGTGGTGCGCCGGGCGAGCTGGGTCTCGCTCGACGGCATGAGACGGTGCGCGAGGACGGGCCCGGCCAGCATCTGCACGTCGTCCGGGATCACGTGGTCGCGACCCTCGAGCGCGGCGTAGGCTCTCGACGCCCGGAGCAGGTGCAGGGCCGCCCGGGGAGAGGCTCCGAGACGCAGCGCCGGGGTCGCCCGCGACCGCGTCACGAGGTCGACGATGTACTGGCCCACCGCCGGGCTGGCGTGGACTCGGCTGACCGACTGCACGACCCGGTTGATGGTCTCCGCATCGGTGACGGGGGTCAGGGCGTCGAGCGGCGAGCTCGAGCCATGGGTCGCGAGCAGGTCGAGCTCCGCACGCGGCGCGGGGTATCCCATCGAGATGCGGGCCATGAACCGGTCCCGCTGGGCCTCGGGCAGAGGGTAGGTGCCCTCCATCTCGATGGGGTTCTGGGTGGCCATGACGATGAACGGGGCCTGCAGCGTGTAGGTCGTCCCGTCGACGGTGACCTGGCGCTCCTCCATGGACTCGAGCAGCGCCGACTGCGTCTTGGGCGACGCGCGGTTGATCTCGTCGCCCACGACGACGTTGGCGAAGATGGCGCCCGGCCGGAACTCGAAGCGGCGGGCGTCCTGGTTGAAGATGCTGACGCCGGTGACGTCGCTCGGCAGCAGGTCCGGAGTGAACTGGATCCGCCGCACGGTGGCGTCGATGGAGCGCGCCAGCGTCTTGGCGAGCATCGTCTTGCCGACGCCGGGGACGTCCTCGATGAGCAGGTGCCCTCCGGCGAAGAGGACGGTCACGGTGGTGCGGACGACGTCTGCCTTGCCCTCGATGACGCTGGTCATCGCCCCGATGAGGCGCTCGGCGACCTCGTGGATGAGGCCGAGGTCGGCGCCGTCACCGCTGGCGCCCGCGAGTGAGCCGGCGGATGCCGTGGTCTCGATCCCCGTGTCCGTCGTGGTCACACTGTCCTCCGTCTGTCGTCCCCATGTCGTGGCCCGCCCGCACGTCGCGGGATGAGCCACCCGTTCCGTGATCTTCTCCCATGGACCCTCTTCACGGTAGGGGCGCCTCACTCGTGACCGGATGGAGACCCGTCGCGAGCCAGGGTCCTGGACCCTGCGGCCTCAGCACCACTTTCCTCCACCTGCGACGTCCGGGGGAGTCGTTCGGTTCGTTCGGAGCGGTTCACGACGGTTGGGGCCGGTTCCCCCGGCCCAGTCGGGCTTGCGTATGCCGTCTCGCCGGGTCGATGCCCTCCACTTCCCTCCACCGTCGCTGACCTGCGCAAACGCGAGACTCGCCGGCGACAAATAGCCCAAACATGATTGACGGTGGAGGAGAGTGGAGTATCGTGGTGCATCAAGGTAGTGAATGGGTGCGCTCGAGGGTCGACAAAGGGGAGGTGGCGGACCATGTTTCTCGGGACGCACACACCCCGGCTCGACGAGAAGGGTCGGCTGTTCCTGCCTGCGAAGTACCGCGAGCGGATGGCCGGCGGCCTGGTCGTCACCCGCGGCCAGGAGCGCAGCCTGTTCATCTACCCCATGGACGAGTTCGTCCGGGTCGCCGACCAGATGCGTCAGGCCCCCACGACGAGCAAGGTCGCCCGTGACTACATGCGCGTCTTCCTCTCCGGCGCCTCGGACGAGATCCCCGACAAGCAGGGCCGCTTCACCATCCCCGCCAACCTGCGCCAGTACGCCGGCCTCGACCGCGAGGTCACGGTCATCGGTGCCGGCTCGCGCCTCGAGGTCTGGGACAGCGCGGTGTGGAACACCTACCTCGAGCAGACCGAGCAGAGCTTCGCCGACACGGCCGAGGAGGTCATTCCCGGCCTGTTCTGACCGACCCGCACCACCCAGCACGACCCAGCACCTCCAGCACCACCTGAGCGCCGGCCTCCAGCCGCTTCGCTCCCGGGACGACTTCCCCCGTCCCGGGCGACGTAGCGGATGGGGACCAGCCCCCAGGTGACGCAGCACCACCAACGGCCCCGGCCCCACCCCAGCACCACCCGAGCACGAAGGACGCAGCATGACCGACCGAGGACCGGCGCAGGGACGACACGTCCCCGTGATGCGCGATCGGATCCTCGACCTGCTCGCTCCTGCCCTCGAGCAGCCCGGGGCAGTCCACGTCGACGCCACCCTGGGGATGGGTGGTCATGCCGAAGGCGTGCTGGAGCGGTTCCCGGAGAGCACCGTCGTCGGCATCGACCGCGACCGCGAGGCCCTGGCGCTGGCGGGGGAGCGCCTGGCGCGGTTCGGCGACCGTTTCCGACCCGTCCACGCGGTGTACGACGAGATCAAGGACGTCGTCGCCGACCTCCACCTGCCTGCCGTGGACGGCATCCTCTTCGACCTGGGGGTCAGCTCCCTCCAGCTCGACGAGGCGGACCGCGGCTTCGCCTACCGCGTCGATGCTCCGCTCGACATGCGGATGGACCAGTCGACGGGCCAGACGGCGGCGGACGTCCTCAACACCTACTCCGTGGACGACCTGACGCGGATCCTGCGCGACTACGGCGAGGAGCGCTTCGCCCGGAAGATCGCCAAGGCCGTCGTGCACGACCGAGCCGTCGAGCCCTACACCTCGTCCGGCCGGCTCGTCGACATGCTGCGCCGTGTCATTCCGGCCGCCTCGCAGCGCCAGAGCGGCCACCCGGCCAAGCGGACCTTCCAGGCCCTGCGCATCGAGGTCAACGACGAGCTCGAGGTCTGGCGCCGCGCCATCGACGAGGCGATCGACGTCCTCGCCGTCGGTGGACGGATCGCGGTCCTGTCGTACCACTCCCTCGAGGACCGCGCCACGAAACGCGCGTTCGCCGCGGGGGCGACGTCGAGCACCCCGCCCGGACTTCCCGTCGAGCTCCCCGAGCACGCGGCATACCTCTCCCTCGTCACCCGGGGCGCCGAGATGCCGGACGACGCGGAGGTCACGGCCAACCCGCGGGCAGCTTCGGCCCGCCTCCGCGTGGCCGAGCGCGTTCGCGACACCCACAGCAGCACCAGCAGCGCCAGCAGCACGGACAGCACCACCGACAGCAGGACCAGGAAGGGAACCCCCCGATGAGCCAGATGACCGCCACGGCCCGGCCGCTCCGCGCGCCGCGGCGCGGGCCCTCCCCGACACCACTACGGGTCATCCCGAGCAGCATCACCCGCACCGGCACGGGCACCTTCGCCACGACGTGCATCGGGCTGCTCATCGCGGGCCTCATCGCCCTGCTGCTGCTCAACACCGCCCTGGCGCAGGGCTCCCTCGCGCTCGGAGACCTGCAGCGCGAGTCGGCGCGCCTCAGCGACACCGCCGGCAACCTCCAGGAGGAGATCGACCGGGCCTCGGCGACCGGCTCGCTCGCCCGCAGTGCGGCCGAGATCGGGATGGTGCGGATGAACACGCGGGGCTACATCGACCTGTCCAAGGGCACCGTCTCGGGTGCGCCCGAGCCGGCGACGCAGAACAACGCCTTCCCGATCGTCACGAGCCCGACGCCGCCCGCGGTCACGGCCACGGTCAAGAAGGTGCTCTCCTCGGCCGCCCAGGTGGGGGCGGCCGCGTCGTCCGCGTCGTCCGCGCCCGCACAGGCCGCGCCCGCACAGGCCGCCACGCCGACGGAGTCCGGTACCGGCGTCGCGACCCCCGCAGCACCCACACTGGGTACGACGCCCGGCGCGTCGACGGGGCAGGCCACGGGCGGCGCCGCGTCGAACCCTGGCGGGCAGGCCCAGCAGACGACGGTGAGGTGACTTCGTGACGCAGACCCGAGGGACCGATCCACAACGGACCGGTCGGGGACCTGCGCCCGCACGAGAGACCCGCCGCGAGTCCTCCGCGGGCACGGCCCGAGGAGGACAGGCTCGCGCCGGCCGGGCAGGTCAGGCCCGGCAGGGCGCTCCTGCGCGTGCGGCGAGCCCCAAGCCCGACTCCACGGCGCGCGCGAGCGCCACCCGACGGGGCCCCGCTCCAGCTGGCAGCGGTGGGCGTGAGCGAACCGGTGGCAGCGCCGGCGCACGCACCAACACGCGCACCGGCTCGGCACGGACCGGTTCTGCACGGAGCAGTTCTGCACGGACCAATGCGGCGCCGTCGCGGGGGCGGGGACCGGCGCCGAAGCAGGCCGCCGCTCGCCGGGGTCCGGTCGGACCCCGAGGGCCGCGGGGACCTCGGGGACCCGGGCGTCCGCTCACGCTCTCGCGAGCCAACCCGCGCCGTCGCGCGCGGGTCATGTTCGTCGCCATCCTCTTCGTCTTCACCATCTTCGCCGGGCAGCTGCTGCGCATCCAGGCCTTCGACGCGTCGGCGACGCAGCAGGCCGCGCTCTTCAAGCGGTCCGTGAGGACCGTCACGCCGGCCATGCGCGGCCAGATCCTCGACACGAACGGCCAGGTCCTGGCCGACTCGGTCGAGCGCTTCACCATCGCGGCCGACCCGACGGTCATCCCCGAGTACGCCGTGAAGGTCGACGGCGTGCGGACCAAGGTCGGCGTCACCCGTGCCGCGGCCGACCTCGCACCCCTGCTCCAGATGTCGCCGGCGGACCTGACCGCGCTCTTCACCCGCTCGGGCACCCGCTACGTCGTGATCAAGAAGGAGGTCAACCCGGCGATCTACCGCGAGATCCGGGCCCTCGGCATTCCCGGCATCAGCGGCGAGCGCACCGCCCAGCGGATCTACCCCACGTCGATGGCCCTGGGCCAGCTCGTCGGCTTCGTCCGGCCGGGTGACCAGAGCGGCGCGGGCGGCATCGAGCAGATGCTCGACAAGGAGCTGAGTGGCACTCCCGGGGTCAGCGTCGCCGAGCGGGCCCGCGACGGCTACATCATCCCGGGCTCCCAGCGCGTCGACACCCCGGTCGCCAACGGCCGGGACGTCAAGCTGACCATCGACGCCGACCTGCAGTGGTACGCCCAGAACGCCCTCGCCAAGCAGGTCACCGCGGTCGGCGCGGAGTCGGGCACGGCCGTCGTCATGGAGGTGGCCACCGGGAAGATCCGGGCGGCCGCCAGCTACCCGACGTTCGACCCCAACGACCTCGCCGCAGCCAAGCAGGCAGCCCTGGGCAACTACGCCTTCAACGACGCCTTCGAGCCCGGCTCGACCGGCAAGCTCATGACGATGTCGGCCGCCCTCGAGCAGAAGGTCATCACCCCCGACACCGGTGTCATCGTGCCCCCTCGGCTGCCTCGCGCCGGAACGCCGTTCAAGGACAACGAGCCGCACGGCGTCGAGAACATGACGGCCACGGGCGTGCTCGCCAAGTCGTCCAACATGGGCACCATCATGATCGGTGAGCGGGTCCCGCCCGCCGTCATGGAGGGCTACTACCGCAAGTTCGGCATCGGCTCGAAGACGCCCGTCGGCTTCCCCGGCGAGTCGGCCGGCCTGCTGGCCGGTGCGAAGGACTGGGTGTCCACGCGCCGCTACACGATCCTCTTCGGGCAGGGCTACTCCGTCACGGCCATCCAGCAGGCGGGCGTCTTCCAGACCATCGCCAACAAGGGCGTACGCGTGCCGCCGTCCCTCGTCGAGGGCACCGTCAACGACAGCGGGACGCTGATCCCGTCGACGCCCACGACGCCGCTCCGGGTCGTGAGCGAGGACACCGCGACGAAGGTGTCGCGCATGATGGAAGAGGTCACCGGCAAGGACGGCACCGCCAGCGCGGCCCGCATCAAGGGCTACCGCGTCGCCGGCAAGACCGGAACTGCCGACCGCTACGACGACAAGCTCAAGCGCTACAACGGCTTCACGGCATCCTTCATCGGTTTCGCGCCGGCCGAAGCCCCGAAGTACGTCGTCGCCGTCTTCATCCAGAAGCCGAGCGCCGGCATGTTCGGCGGCGCCCTGGCCGGACCCGTCTTCAACCAGGTCATGTCCTACCTGCTCGAGCGCACCGCCGCTCCGCCCAGCCCGAAGTCGCCCCTGAACTACCACGTGTGGGCCGACAAGCCCCTGTCGGCGGACGACCCGACGGTCATCAGCGATGCACGGGCGAAGCGGGATGGCCTGTAAGTTGGGATGACGTGTCACCTACCCCCCTTCGACCCGCCGCGTCCGGCGTGCTCCTGCGCGACCTGACGGCCCGGATCGGGACCGGATCGCCCCTGCGCACGTCAGGCCCTGACGCCGGCGACCTGTTGGTCACCGGCGTGACGCTCGACAGCCGGGCCGTGGTCCCCGGCGACGTGTACGCCGCCCTGCCCGGTTTCAACGTGCACGGAGCCCGCTTCGTCGCGGACGCCGTCGCTGCCGGCGCCGTTGCGGTCCTCACCGACGACACCGGCTTGGCGGAGCTGGCGGAGCTGGCAGCGGACGTCCCGGTCCTCGTGGCCGACGACCCCCGCGGTGTCCTCGGAGCGGTCGCGGCCGAGGTCTACGGGCACCCGTCCGAGGGCCTGACGATGATCGGCATCACCGGCACCAACGGGAAGACGACGACCGCCTACCTCGTCGAGTCAGCGCTGCGCGCCCACGGGCAGCGGACCGGGCTGATCGGCACCGTCGAGACGCGGATCGGCGATGAGCGCATCGAGTCGGTGCGGACGACCCCGGAGGCGACCGACCTGCACGCGCTGCTCGGCCTCATGCACGACCGTGGCCTCGACGCGTGCGTCATGGAGGTGTCGAGTCATGCCCTCGCCCTGCACCGCGTCGACGGCGTCGTCTACGACGTGGCCCTCTTCACCAACCTCTCCCAGGACCACCTCGACTTCCACGCCTCGATGGAGGACTACTTCGGCGCCAAGGCGTCCCTCTTCACGCCGCAGCGCTCCCGCACGGCGGTCGTGTGCGTCGACGACGCCTGGGGTCGCCGTCTCGCAGCCGAGGCCTCTGTGCCGACGACCACGCTCGCCACGACGTCCGCCGGCGCAGACGGCGCAGACGGGGCGGACTGGGTAGCCGCGGCGGCCGCCCAGGGCGACGCCGGCGGCGCCGGTGCGTTCACGCTCCTCGAGCGCGCGACCGGTCGGACGCTGCGGCTCGTCTCGCACCTGCCGGGCCACTTCAACGTCGCCAACACCGCGCTCGCCGCCCTGGCGCTGCTGCACATCGGGCTCGCGCCGTCCGAGGTCGAGGCCGCGATGTCTGTGGCCCCCGACGTGCCGGGCCGGATGGAGGTCGTCGCACCCGGCGGTCCCGAGGGACCGCGGTGCGTCGTCGACTTCGCCCACACGCCCGACGCCGTCGACGCTGCCCTCGCAGCCCTCCGCGGCTCGACCGCAGGCCGGCTCATCGCCGTCCTCGGCGCCGGGGGCGACAGGGACCGCGGCAAGCGTCCCGCGATGGGCGCCGCCGCAGCGCGCCAGGCCGACGTCGTGGTGGTCACGGATGACAACCCCCGCTCCGAGGACCCGGCCGAGATCCGGTCGGCGGTCATCGCAGGGGCACGAGAGGCGGTCCGCGACGACGCGCCGCCGGTGACCGAGATCATCGACGGTGGGCCGCGTTCGAGCGCCATCGCCGAGGCCATCGCGCTCGCGGTGGTCGGCACGGGGGAGGACCGCCCTGTCGACACCGTCGTGGTGCTCGGCAAGGGACACGAGAAGGGTCAGGAGATCCACGGAGTGAAGCACCCGTTCGACGACCGCGACGCCGTGCGCGCCGCCCTCGCAGCCGTCAGCTCGTCGGGGGTGACGCCGTGATCGCCTTGTCCCTCAGCGAGATTCGAGATCTCACAGGTGGGGTGGTCCACGGCACCGAGGTGCCCGAGACCGTGGTCATCGACGGCCCGGTCACGACCGACTCGCGGGACTGCGGCCCGGGCAGCCTCTACGTCGCGCGGGTCGGCGAGACCGCCGACGGCCACGACTTCGTCGCGTCGGCGGTCTCCGCCGGCGCCGTGGCGGCGCTCGCGTCGCGTCCCGTCGAAGGGGTCCCGTGCGTGCT
Source organism: Terrabacter sp. 01T434 (assembly GCF_056398545.1). Classification (NCBI taxonomy): domain Bacteria; kingdom Bacillati; phylum Actinomycetota; class Actinomycetes; order Micrococcales; family Intrasporangiaceae; genus Terrabacter; species Terrabacter sp. 01T434. The sequence continues at coordinate 59,846 of NZ_JBFTPP010000011.1, read as the reverse complement.
CGTCGACGACGTCCAGACCGCCTTCGGCCGCGTCGCGCGAGCCGTCGTCGACCGCGCGCCCGAGCTTCGCATCGTGGGCGTCACCGGGTCGTCGGGCAAGACGAGCGTCAAGGACCTCCTCGCGTCGGTGCTGTCGTCGGTCGCCGAGACCGTGGCGCCCGTCAACTCGCTCAACGGCGAGATCGGTGTGCCGCTCACCGTCTGCCGCGTCACCCCGACGACCCGCTTCCTCGTCGCCGAGATGGGCGCCCGCGGCATCGGCCACATCGACTACCTGACCCGGATCGCGCCTCCCCAGGTCGCCATCGTGCTCAACGTCGGCAGTGCCCATGTCGGTGAGTTCGGCTCTCGCGAGAACATCGCCCGCGCCAAGTCAGAGCTGCCCCGTGCCGTCCCGGCCGAGGGCCTGTCCATCCTCAACGCCGACGACCCCGTCGTCGCCCCCATGGCCTCGGGCCTCGCCTCCAGGGTGCAGCTCTTCGGGCTCGCGCCCGAGGCGGACGTGCGCGCCGTGGACGTCTCCCTCGATGAGCGCGGCAGGGCCGCATACACCCTCGTGTGCCCGCAAGGGACGGCGCGAGTCTCGCTGCAGCAGAGCGGCGCCCACCACGTCGGCAACTCGCTTGCCGTCGCTGCCGCCTCCCTCGAGCTCGGTCTGTCGCTCGACCAGGTGGTCGCGGGTCTGGGGGCAGCCGTGGCGGTGAGCCGCTGGCGCATGGAGATCACCGACCGCCCCGACGGGGTGGTCGTCGTCAACGACGCCTACAACGCGAACCCCGAGTCCATGCGTGCAGCGCTCGACGCCGTCGCCGCGATGCGCGTGACGGGGGAGCGCTGGGCGGTGCTCGGCTCCATGCTCGAGCTCGGCCCCGACGGCGACGCCGAGCACGCGGCCGTCGGGTCGTATGCCGCGTCGCTCGCCTTCGACCACGTCGTGGCCGTCGGCGAGGGTGCCCGGCCGCTCGCCGACGCGTTCCCCGGTTCGCAGTGGGTGCCCGACACCGACGCGGCCCACGACCTGCTCGCGCCGCGACTGCGCGCGGGCGACGTCGTCCTGCTCAAGTCGAGCCGGGACAGCGGGCTGCGCTGGCTCGGCGACCGGCTCGCGTCCGAGGGCGGCGATCTTGCTTCGACACCGGTCGCCGCCACCACCGGAGAGGCGGCCGCTCGGTGAAGGGCGTCCTGCTGGCAGCGTCGTTCTCGCTGCTCATCTCCTTGTTCGGCACCCCGCTGTTCATCAAGTTCCTCGTCAAGCGCGGCTACGGCCAGTTCATCCGCGACGACGGACCGACCTCGCACCACACGAAGCGAGGCACGCCGACGATGGGCGGCGCCATCATCCTCGCGGCCATGCTGGGTGCCTACTTCTTCTCGCACCTCTTCACGCTCAACCCCCCGACGGCGAGCGGGCTCCTCGTGCTCTTCCTCGCCGCCGGCCTGGGCTTCGTCGGCTTCCTCGACGACTTCATCAAGATCAGCAAGCAGCGCAGCCTCGGGCTCCGGTCGAAGCAGAAGCTCGTCGGTCAGGCCCTCGTCGGCATCATCTTCGCCGGGCTGGCCCTGCAGTTCCCCAACGAGCAGTACCGCACGCCCGCGTCCCTGCTCGTGTCGTTCGTGCGCGACACGAACATCAGCCTCGCCCTCGGGGGCAGCACCGTCGTCGGCGTGATCCTCTTCGTCATCTTCGCCAACGTCATGATCGCCGGCGCGTCGAACGGGGTGAACCTCACCGACGGTCTAGACGGGCTCGCGACCGGTGTCTCCACGATGGTCTTCGGCGCGTACGTCCTCATCAGCATCTGGACGTACAACCAGAACTGCCAGACCAACCCGGGGATCAAGTGCTACGAGGTGCGCGACTCGCACGACCTCGCTCTCGTCGCGGCGGCCGGGATGGGTGCCTGCTTCGGGTTCCTCTGGTGGAACGCCACGCCGGCCAAGATCTTCATGGGCGACACCGGCTCGCTCGCGCTCGGTGGCGCCCTGGCGGGTCTCGCGATCACCACCCACACCGAGCTCCTCCTCATCATCCTCGGCGGGATGTTCGTCCTCGAGACGCTGTCTGTCGTCGCGCAGGTCGCCTCGTTCAAGACCACGGGCAGACGGGTGCTGAGGATGGCGCCGCTCCACCACCACTTCGAGATGGTCGGGTGGAACGAGGTGACGGTCGTGGTCCGCTTCTGGATCATCGCCGGACTCTTCGCCGCCTTCGGCCTCGGTGTCTTCTACGCGGAATGGGTGGTGGGGTCCCAGTGAGCTTCGACCCGCTCTACGAACCCCGCGAGGGGCTGACCCACCGCGACGCGGACTGGTCGGGCATCCACGTCCTCGTCGTCGGCCTCGGCGTGTCCGGCTTCGCGGCCGCCGACGCCCTGGCCGACCGCGGCGCGCACGTCGTCGCGGTCTCCCGCGACGAGACCGAGGCGATCCGCGAGCGCGCGACGATCCTCGAGATCCTCGACGTCGACGTCCGTCTCGGTCCGGAGCACGTGGTCGAACCCCCGGCGGGGACCGAGCTCGTCGTCACCTCTCCCGGGGTCCCGCCGCACGACCCGCTCATGCTCGCAGCGGCGACGGCCGGCATACCCGTGTGGGGAGAGGTCGAGCTCGCCTGGCGCATGCGGGCCCGCGAGGGTGCCGCCCCGTGGCTCACCGTCACCGGCACGAACGGCAAGACGACGACCGTCAACATGCTCGCCTCGATCCTGCGCCACGCGGGGCTGCGCGCCACCTCGGCGGGCAACGTCGGCACCCCGCTCCTCGAGGCGGTGCTCCACCCCGAGCCGTACGACGTCCTCGCCGTCGAGCTCTCGAGCTTCCAGCTGCACTGGCAGCGGTCGATCTCGGCCGTCGCCTCCGCCGTCCTCAACGTCGCGCCCGACCACCTCGACTGGCACGGCAGCTACGCCGAGTACCTCAGGGCCAAGGGCAAGATCTACGAGAACACCCACCTGGCCTGCGTCTACAACGTCGACGACATCCAGACCGAGCAGCTCGTCATGGAGGCCAACGTCGTCGAGGGCTGCCGGGCCATCGGATTCACGACCGGCATCCCGGCGCCGTCGATGGTCGGCGTCGTCGAGGACGTGCTCGCCGACCGCGCGTTCATCGAGCAGCGCCAGCGCTCGGCTGCCGAGCTGTGCACCCTGGCCGACCTGCGGGGCGACGCGCCGTCGGTGGCGCCGCACTACGTCGCCAACGCGCTCGCGGCCGCGGCCCTGGCCCGCGCGTACGGCGTCGGGCCCCTCGCGGTCCGGGACGGCCTGCGCGCCTTCCGTCCGGACCGGCACCGCATCGCCGAGATCGCGACGGTCAAGGGGGTCCGGTTCGTCAACGACTCCAAGGCCACCAACCCGCACGCAGCCGCAGCGGCGATCCGCTCGTTCGACTCGGTCGTGTGGGTCGCTGGAGGCCTGCTCAAGGGCGCCGACGTCGACAGCCTCGTCGAGGAGATGGCCTCGCGTCTGCGCGGCGTCGTCCTCATCGGGGCCGACCGCGACCAGATCGCCCAGGCCCTTTCCCGACACGCGCCGGATGTCCCGGTCGTGGACCTGTCCGAGACGGACACTGGAGTCATGGACCGAGTCGTCAGGGAGGCCGCGCGTCTCGCCCAGCCGGGCGACGTCGTGCTGCTGGCGCCCGCTGCCGCGTCCATGGACATGTTCACGAACTACGGAGCACGCGGAGACGCCTTCGAGGAGGCGGTCCGGCGGCATCTGGAGGCACACGGGGGGCTGGAGTGAGCACGACGACCGCTGGCGACAAGGCGGGGACGTCGAGCACCGGGGCGGGGTCCCGGTCCCTTCCCGTCATCGGCAAGCTCGAGTCGCCGCTGACGACCTACTACCTCATCCTCGGGGCCACCTCGACGCTCGTCGTCTTCGGCCTGATCATGGTGTTCTCGGCCTCCAGCGTCGAGGCGCTCCTCGCCGACGAGGCGTCCTACACGGTCTTCCTCCGCCAGCTCCTCTTCGCCGTCGTCGGCGCGGTCGCGGCCGGTTTCGCCAGTCGCCTGGACGTGCGGTGGTGGAAGCGCCTCGCCTTCCCGATGGTCGCCCTGTCGATCCTGCTGCTCGCGGCCGTCATCCCGTTCGGTCGCAGCGTCAACGGCAACCAGAACTGGCTCGCGATCGGGCCGATCCAGTTCCAGCCGTCGGAGTTCGCGAAACTGGGACTCATCCTGGTCGGGGCAGTGGTCTTCGCCAACAAGTCGGCGCGCATCACGAGTGTCGTGCACGTCGCCCTGCCCTTCCTCGTGCCGATCAGCGCCTTCGTCGTCGGCCTGATCCTTGCGGGGAAAGACCTCGGCACGGCCATGGTCGTGATCGTCATCATCGCCGCGGTCCTGCTGGTCGCCGGCGCTCCCATGCGTGTCTTCGCCGCGGGAGGCGCGCTGGCCGCCGTCGGGGTCGGCCTGCTCGTGACGGGCAGCAGCAACCGCACGAGCCGCATCACGGACTTCCTCGACCCGACGTGCAACACCAACCCCGACGGGTGGTGCGGGCAGTCGGTGCACGGCCTCTACGCGCTGGCCGACGGCGGCTGGTGGGGCGTCGGGCTCGGCGCCTCCAAGGAGAAGTGGGCCTGGCTCTCCGAGGCCCACAACGACTTCATCTTCGCCATCATCGGTGAGGAGCTCGGCCTGCCCGGCACCCTGATGATCCTGGTGCTCTTCGGCATCCTCGCGTGGGCCTGCTTCCGACTCGTCAGCCGCACCCAGGACCGCTTCGTCCGTGTCGCCGGCGCCGGCATCATGACGTGGCTGCTCGGGCAGGCCATCATCAACATCGGCGCGGTCATCGGTCTCTTCCCCGTCATCGGGGTGCCGCTTCCGCTCGTCTCGGCCGGAGGATCGTCCCTCGTCACGACCTTGGTCGGCCTCGGCATCCTGCTGTCCTTCGCGCGCAACGAACCCGGTTGCAGGGCGCTGCTCGACGCCCGCCCGAACCTCGTCCGTCGTTCCCTCGCGGTGCTGCCGTCCCGCGTCCGATCCGTCCCGCAACGTCGTAGAAGCCGGTGATCCCGCTGTCCTCGCCCACCTCCGTCCTGCTCGCCGGGGGAGGCAGTGCCGGTCATGTGTCCCCACTGCTGGCCCTCGCCGACGCCCTGCGTCGACGTCACCCCGACCTCCGGGTGACGGCGCTCGGCACGAAGGAGGGGCTGGAGGCGCGCCTGGTGCCGGCGCGTGGCTATGACCTGAGGTTCGTGCCGAAGGTGCCCCTTCCGCGGCGTCCGAGCCTGGACCTGCTGCGCCTGCCGGGTCGGCTCAAGGCCGCGGTCGACGCCGCCGGCGCCGCCATCGACGAGTCGGGCGCCGAGGTGGTCGTCGGCTTCGGTGGCTACGTCAGCACGCCCGCCTACCTCGCCGCCCGGCGCCGCCGCGTGCCGATCGTCATCCACGAGCAGAACACGACGGCCGGCCTCGCCAATCGCCTCGGGTCCCGCTGGGCCACGGCGGTCGCGACGACGTTCGCGAGCACGTCGCTGCGAGGAGCCCGGCGCATCGGGATGCCGCTGCGGCACGAGGTTGCCACCCTGGACCGGGCCGCGCGTCGGGACGAAGCTCTGGCGCACTTCGGGCTCGAGCTCTCGCGGCCGACGCTGCTCGTCACCGGCGGCTCCCTCGGAGCCCAACGCCTCAACGACACCCTGCGGGCGCGCGTCGAGGCCTTGAGCCGGGCCGGGGTACAGGTGCTCCACGTGACCGGCCTCGGCAAGGAGTTCCCGGTCGAGACGCCCGCCGGCGGGGCGCCGTACGTCGTCGTCCCCTACGCCGACCGCATGGAGCTGGCGTATGCCGCGTCCGACCTCGTCGTCGCCCGCGCGGGCGCCAACACGGTCTGCGAGCTGACGGCCGTGGGTCTTCCTGCCGTGTACGTCCCGCTCCCCGTCGGCAACGGTGAGCAGCGGCTCAACGCCTCCGAGGTCGTCGCGGCCGGAGGCGGTCTCCTCGTCGACGACGCGGCCTTCACGCCTGACTGGGTCGATGCCCAGCTGCTGCCCCTGGCGGCGGACACCGCGCGTCTCGGCGCCATGGCTGCTGCCGCCCGTGCGCTCGGTGAGCCGGCCGCCGACGAGGCCCTGGCCGACCTGGTCGACGAAGCAGCACGAGGCAGGAAGAGTCTGTGAACGAGACACCGCGCACCCCCACCGTCGACGACCCGTTCGCCGCGGCGCGCTTCGACTTCCGGGCGCCCGTGCCGAGTGCCGCCGAGCTGGGCCGCGTGCACTTCCTCGCCATCGGGGGGGCCGGGATGTCGGGCGTGGCACGCATCATGCTGGCCCGCGGCATCCAGGTCACCGGTAGCGACGCCAAGGACGTGCCCGTCCTCAAGGCCCTCGAGAGCGAGGGCGCCGGCGTCTGGGTCGGGTTCCACGAGGCACACCAGCAGCGAGCCGACGCCATCGTCATGAGCAGCTCGATCCGTGACGACAACGTGGAGCTCGTCGCCGCCCGCGAGCGGGGAGTGCCGGTGCTCCACCGGGCCCAGGGCCTCGCGGCACTCATGCAGGGCCGGCGGCCGGTCGCCGTGGCGGGAGCCAACGGCAAGACGACGACGACGTCGATGCTCACCGTGGCGCTGCAGGGCTGCGGCCTCGACCCGTCCTTCGCGGTCGGCGGCGAGCTGGCCAAGCACGGCACGAATGCCCACGACGGCGCCGACGACATCTTCGTCGTGGAGGCCGACGAGAGCGACGGATCGTTCGTGGTCTACGGCCCCGAGGTCGCGATCGTCACGAACGTCCAGCCAGATCACCTCGACTTCTACTCGAACTTCAAGGTTGTGCAGGCTGCCTACGACGCGTTCGTCGCCACGATCCGCCCGGGTGGGCTGCTCGTCACGTGCGCGGACGACGCCGGCGCCGTGGCACTGGCGCAGCGAGCCCGGGCAGCCGGCACGCGTGTGCTCACCTATGGCTTCGACCCGTCGTCCGACGTCGTGCTGGACGACCACCGTCAGGACGGCGTCACCTCCTCGGCCACCCTGCGCGACGCGGGCGTCGAGCGCCGGATGACGCTCGGCGTCCCCGGTCGCCACAACGCGCTCAACGCCGCGGCCGCCTATGCCGCGGCCGTCCACGGACTCGGCCAGGATCCCGACCGCGTCATCGCCGGCCTGGCGTCCTTCACCGGCACGCGACGACGGTTCGAGCCGAAGGGCGAAGCGGGGGGAGTCGTCGTCGTCGACGACTACGCCCACAACGCCGGCAAGGTCGCTGCGGTCGTCGAGACCGCCAAGGACCTCGTCGGGGACAGCGGGCGCCTCGTCGTCGTCTTCCAACCGCATCTCTACAGTCGGACGCGTGACTTCGCCGCCGAGCTGGGGACGGGTCTCGCACCCGCGGACGTCGTGGTGGTCATGGACGTCTACGCCGCCCGGGAAGACCCCCTGCCAGGGGTGTCCGGCCGGCTCGTCGCCGACGCGGTCACAGTCGCCCGGCCAGAGGTGGACGTCCACTACGTGCCCTCGTGGTCGGCCGTCGCCGCGACGGTGGCGGCCCTCGCCCGACCCGGTGACCTCGTGCTGACGGTCGGCGCGGGCGACGTGACGATGGTCGGCCCGGAGGTGCTGCGGGTCCTCGGTGGTGGGTCGCCGTGATGCTCGAGCGCGGCTCGTCCCGCCGCCGTGTCGCTGGCACCGGACTCGCCTCCGCACGCACGCGCTTCGAGCGCCGTGCTGCGGCAGCACGGCGGCGGCCCCGCCTGGTCGCCGGCGTCCTCGTGGCCGTGCTGCTCCTCGGAGGCCTCGTCGCCTGGCTCGGATGGTTCAGCGGTGTCCTGACGGCCTCGAAGGTCGAGGTCCACGGGGTCGGTGCCCCCGCGTCGGTTCGGGTGCGCACCGTGGCCAAGGTGCCCCTCGGTGGACCGCTCATGCGGGTCGACACCGACGCCGTCACCGCGCGGCTGCTCGCGGACCGGGCCTGGAGCAGCGTCGCGGTGAGCCGGAGCCTTCCCGACACCGTCGTCATCACGGTCACCCCGCGCGTCGCGGTGCTCGCGGTGCGCAACCCTCGAGGTGAGGTTGACGTCGTGGATCGCGACGGATTCACCTTCCGGACCGTCGGCAGCGCACCAGCGGACGTGCCGCTCGTCAGCTCGGGAGCCGCCCAGGTGACCAAGGCGGGTGTGGACGCGGCGCTGGGGGCCCTCGGGTCGCTCGAGCCGTCGCTGCGGGCCGACGTCTCCGGGGTGTCCGTGTCGACCGCCGACCAGGTCTCCTTCACCGTCACGGCGAAGGGGGGCGCACCCAAGACCGTCGTCTGGGGCGGCGCCGGCGACGGTAAGCGCAAGGCGCAGCTCGTGAAGATCCTGATGGGGGAGCCGGGGTCGACGATCGATGTCAGCGTCCCGTCGTCACCCGTGACGCGCTGACCCGTCGCAGTCGGGCCGGGACCCGGATTCTCGGGCGCGGGCCGGCGCGTGGGAGAGTGGTCCCCGGTGGTCCGGACGTCGTGTCCGGTGGTGCTGGTGTGACGCGTGGGGCCCCGTTCCTGGAATTGGGGGAATCCCCGCGGCGACACGCCGTCCCGTGGGTTGAACGACCCTGTGGCTCGTCATACCGTCGGGGCACCAGTTCGTGACCAAACCGTAACCTTTATCTTCACGTTGAGGGTTGAGGGGTAAAAGGCTCCAGTCGAACCGGACCCACCACGCACGTCCCATCCCCAGACCACCCGGCAGCACGGCATCACCAGTCAGGAAGGCCCACTCTCGTGGCAGCAGCACCGCAGAACTACTTGGCCGTCATCAAGGTCGTCGGCATCGGCGGCGGCGGCGTCAATGCCATCAATCGCATGATCGAGGTCGGCCTCAAGGGCGTCGAGTTCATCGCCATCAACACAGACGCCCAGGCGCTGCTCATGAGTGACGCCGACGTCAAGCTCGACGTCGGCCGCGAGCTCACCCGGGGCCTCGGCGCAGGCGCCGACCCGGAGGTCGGCAAGAAGGCGGCCGAGGACCACGCGGAGGAGATCGAGGAGGTCCTCAAGGGGGCCGACATGGTCTTCGTCACCGCTGGCGAGGGTGGTGGCACCGGAACCGGTGGCGCGCCCGTCGTGGCACGCATCGCCCGTCAGCTCGGCGCCCTGACCATCGGTGTCGTCACGCGTCCGTTCACCTTCGAGGGCCGCCGCCGAGCCAACCAGGCCGAGTCGGGAATCGGGAGCCTCCGTGAGGAGGTCGACACCCTGATCGTCATCCCCAACGACCGGCTGCTCTCGATCAGCGACCGCAACGTCTCGATGATGGACGCCTTCCGCTCGGCCGACCAGGTCCTGCTCTCCGGTGTCCAGGGCATCACCGACCTCATCACGACGCCGGGCCTGATCAACCTCGACTTCGCCGACGTCAAGTCGGTCATGCAGGGCGCCGGCTCGGCCCTCATGGGCATCGGCTCCGCCCGCGGCGAGGACCGTGCCGTCCAGGCCGCCGAGCTGGCCATCAGCAGCCCGCTGCTCGAGGCATCCATCGACGGTGCCCACGGCGTGCTCCTGTCGATCCAGGGTGGATCCGACCTCGGTCTCTTCGAGATCAACGAGGCGGCGCGTCTCGTCCAGGAGGCCGCGCACCCCGAGGCCAACATCATCTTCGGGGCGGTCATCGACGACGCGCTCGGCGACGAGGTCCGCGTCACGGTCATCGCGGCCGGGTTCGACAGCGGCGGTCCCACCCAGCGTCACGACGACCGTGCGCTCGGACAGGTCATGGGACGCCCGCAGCAGGCCCAGCAGCAGCGGGCGGCCTCGCCGGCGCCCCAGCAGCCGCAGCCGGCCCACTCCAACGGTGCTGCGCAGCCCGTCTCCCAGCAGGCTCAGCAGCCGGCGCACCAGCTGCCCACGCAGCAGTCCACCCAGCAGGCCGCCCAGCAGCAGCCGCAGCACCACGCTCCGGTCTCGGCAGCGCCGCCGGTGCAGCAGCCGCCCCGCCAGGTGACCTTCGACGAGGGCGACGACCTCGACGTCCCTGACTTCCTCAAGTAGGCCGTCGTAGGGTCGGCTCGTGTTCTACTGGCGCACGACCGTCGAGACGGATCAGGACGACCGCCCCGCCGACGCCGTCGAGATGGCCTTCACCGGCCGGTCGGCTGGTCGCGGCGGCGGGGCGTATGCCGGCCTGAACCTCGGCGGCCACGTCGGTGACGCTGTCGCTGACGTCGAGGCCAACCGTGAGGCCCTGGCGCACGAGGTCGACCTTGCGCGCGAGCGGCTCGTCTTCATGAACCAGGTGCACGGCAGCGACATCGCCGAGGTCGACGCACCGTGGGACGGTGAGGCGCCGGCTGTCGACGGGATCGTCACTCGTGCCACGGACCTTGCTCTCGCCGTGCTGGTGGCCGACTGCGTCCCCGTCCTGCTGCACGACGTCCGGGCCGGGGTGGTCGGCGCCGTCCACGCGGGTCGCCCCGGCATGGTGGGTGGCATCGTCGGGCGCGCCGTGACCGCGATGCGCGACCTGGGTGCGACCTCCCTGTCCGCGACGGTGGGGCCGTCGGTCTGCGGGCGCTGCTACGAGGTCCCGGCCGCCATGGCCCGCGCCGCGGCGCAGACGGCGCCGGCGTCTGCGGCGCGCTCGTGGACCGGGACTCCCGCGATCGACGTCGCCGCCGGAGTGGTCGAACAGCTGGCCGCGGCCGACGTTGCGGTGCAATGGGTCCCGGGCTGCACGCGGGAGAGCGGTGACCTCTACTCCTACCGGCGAGACGGCCGGACCGGCCGCTTCGCGGGCGTGGCCGTGCGGCGCGCGGTCTCCGCATGACGGCTGGCGCGCAACCGCGACTGGAACAGTTGCGTGACAACCTCGCAGGCGTCCACGACCGCATCGCCCGCGGCTGTGAGGAGGCGGGCCGCGACTCCGAGGACGTGACCCTTGTCGTCGTCACGAAGTACTTCCCGGCCTCCGACGTCCTCCTCCTCCACCAGCTGGGAGTCCGCCACTTCGGCGAGAACCGCGACCAGGAGGCGAGCGAGAAGTTCCGCGAGGTGCGGCGCGCGCTCTCGGAGGCCGGCGGGGATGACCTCACACTGCACTTCATCGGGCAGCTCCAGAGCAACAAGGCCGCCCACGTCGCCGGCTACGCCGATGTCGTCGAGTCCGTCGATCGAGCCAAGCTCGTGTCCCCCCTTGCCAAGGGCGCGCACGCCGCGGAGCGGCGCCTGGAGGTGCTCGTCCAGGTGAGCCTCGATGGCGCGACCTCACGCGGCGGCGCGCTCTCGCACGACGCCGACACCCTCGCGGACGCCGTTGCGGCCGCGGGGGCCCTCGAGCTGCGCGGCGTCATGGCCGTCGCACCGCTCGGCGCCGACCCCGACGAGGCTTTCGCCCGCCTGCACGACATCGCGGACGGCATACGTGCTCGGCACCCGCGGGCGGACTGGATCTCCGCCGGCATGAGCGCCGACCTCGAGGCGGCTTTGCGCCACGGCGCGACACACCTGCGTGTCGGGACGGCAATCCTCGGTTCGCGCCCGTCAGTTCTGTAACGTCGGCCACGATCACAATTCGACGTTTGGGAGCTGGCCATGGCAGGGGCACTGCGCAAGACGATGGTGTACCTCGGACTGAGCGAGGAGGACCAGCGTCATGAGCGTTACGACGAGTACGACGCCTATGACGACTCCGACCGCTACGACGACACCGAGCACACCGCAGCGGTGACCCAGCTGCCCACCAAGCGACCCGTGGCCGCGGTCGTGCGCGACGTCGAGGTCGGCTCGCTCAACCGCATCACGACGATCCACCCGCGGACCTACAACGAGGCCAAGAACATCGGCGAGTGGTTCCGCGACCAGGTGCCGGTCATCATGAACCTCAGTGACATGGACGACGCCGACGCCAAGCGTCTCGTCGACTTCGCGGCCGGGTTGGTCTTCGGCCTCCACGGCACGATCGAGCGCGTCACCTCCAAGGTGTTCCTCCTGTCGCCGGCTCACGTCGAGATCTCCGCCGACGAGGCTGAGACCCCCGCGGTCGCCAACCGCGGTTTCTTCAACCAGAGCTGAGCTCCCGGTCCCCACCAGGAGCGTTCGGCCGGGTCGTCCTGACGTCGACGTGCACCCCGGTTATCACTCCTGCCGCTAGATCAGGGACACTGACGGACATGGACGCGTTCTGGACCATCTACGGGGTGGTGGTCTTCACCTTCTTCATCGCCCTCATCGGTCGCTTCGTCATCGACTGGGTGCAGGTGCTGGCTCGGTCCTGGCGCCCCTCCGGGGTCGTCCTCGTCGTGGCCGAGGCTGTCTACACCGTGACCGACCCGCCCTTGCGCGCCCTGCGCAAGGTGATCCCGTCGCCGAACCTCGGCGGCGTCCGACTTGATCTCAGCTTCCTCGTCCTGATGTTGCTGACCTCTCTCGCTCTCAACGTGCCGAGCTTCTTCTGACCGGCAGGTGGTCACCTCGTGCCCGCTGCGCGGGCGCAGGTGCCGACAGCCCCACCGGTGAGCCTGGCTTTGGTTCGCGCCCGGAACGTTGGATAGCGTTGACCCGAACCATTACGTCTGCATCGAGGTGACACATGGCGCTTACGCCTGAACAGGTGCTCAACAAGCATTTCCAGACCACGCAGTTCCGTCGTGGCTACGAGGAGCGGGACGTCGACGACTTCCTCGATGAGATCGTGGCGGAGATGCGGTCGCTCATCGAGCAGCGTGACGACTACCTGAAGCAGCTCAACGACTGCCGCGCGAGCAAGAACCAGTCGGCGGTCCGTGCTGACGGCGCGACCGCGGCCATGCCCGCCGTGGGCCGGCCCGGCGACGAGGCCAAGCTCGGCGGCCTGACCGCCAAGATCCAGGATGCCGAGCGCGCCTTCAAGGCCGCGGCGGATCGAGCTGCCAAGGCCAAGGCCGACGCCGAGAACGCCGAGCGGGCCGCCAAGGAGCGCATCGAGCGCGCCAAGGCGGAGGCCGAGCGTGCCGAGGTCGCGGCCAAGTCCGCCGTGGACTCGCAGGCCCTGGACGACGCGCAGGCCAAGCTCAACGGCCTCAACTCCCAGGTGGCCGACGCCGAGGCCAAGCTCACCAAGGCCCAGGAGAACGCCCGCGCCTCCGAGGAGCGTGCCGCAAAGGCGCAGGCCGACGCGGACGCGGCCGCGGCTGAGGCAGCACGCCTCCGTGACGAGGCCGCCAAGGGCGCACAGGCCCCCGCTGCAGCTGCTGTCGCGGCGGCAGCGGCCCCCGCCGCCGCGTCGGGCAACCTCGACGCTGCCGGGGTCATCGCCCTCGCGCAGCGCCTCCACGACGAGCACGTGGCTGCTGGTGAGAGCCGCCGCGACGAGCTCATCTCCGAGGCCGAGGGCCGCCACCGCGAGATGATCGCTGCGGCCCAGGCCCGGCACGACGAGCTGATCAGCATCGGTCAGAACCGCCACGACGAGGCGTCCCAGCAGGCGGAGCAGATCTCGGCCGCCGCCGCCGCCCAGCGCGACCAGATGATCGCCGAGGCGACCTCGCAGCGCGACCACATGATCGCCGAGGCCACGGCGCAGCGCGACGAGATGCTGGCCGAGGCCACCCACAAGCGCGACGAGATGCTCACCGAGGCGCGCGAGCGCGCCACCGGCATGGTCGCGGAGGCCCAGCAGCGGAAGGCCGCCGTCCTCGAGGAGCTCGACAAGCAGAAGGGTCTGCTCGATCGCAAGATCGCCGAGCTGCGCGGGTTCGAGAAGAACTACCGGTCGAACCTCAAGTCCTACATCGAGGGGCAGCTGCACGACCTCGACTCCAGCGCCCAGGAGCCGGCCCATGCCGAGGCCGGAGACGGCCACCAGGGCTGAGGCCCACCTCGAACAGACGTGCGCAGGCCGTCCGGGAGCCCTCCCGGACGGCCTGCGTCGTCCGTGGGCGAGGAACACTTCGCCCACGTGAGCGTTTCGCGTTTGTGCACGACTCGTGCGGGGCTTATTGTCAGCCCCACTTGTCAGCGTCGACGGCATGAACGACGGAGGGTCTGATGGCGGCGAAGAAGATGGCAGCGGCAACCGCCGCGGCCCAGCGGTCACCCGCGAGGACGACGTCCGTGACGAAGGCCGCCCCGGCGAAGAAGGCGTCAACCGCAAGGAAGACGCCGCCGACGACGAAGGCCGCACCGGCGAAGCAGGCCACACCTGCGAAGAAGACGACGCCGACGACCAGGACGGCAACCCCGACAAAGGTTGCACCGGCCAAGAAGGTGACGTCCGCGACGAAGGCGGCAGCCACCAAGAAGGCGTCACCCGCGAAGAAGACGACGCCGCCGACGAAGAAGTCGGCGCCTGCCAAGACGGCGCCTGCCAAGACGGCGCCTGCCAAGACGGCGACGCCGGCGACGAAGAAGACGGCGCCTGCCAAGACGGCATCACCGGCGACGAAGAAGGCGACGGCGGCGACGAAGGCGCCGGCGACGAAGAAGACCACCTCCACCACCACCCGAGCAGGTGCCGCGAGCGCGAAGTCCGCCGCCAAGGCGCCTGCGACACGAACCAAGAGGGCAGCTGTGACGACGAGCTCCACCGCAGGACCCCGCGCGGCGACGAAGAAGGCCGCGGGCAGCACGACCAGAGCCAGTGCCAGCAAGATCGCCGAACGTCTCCGGGTCAAGGACGACGAGAGCCCGTGGAGCGTGGAGGAGATCGGCGAGGTTCGCGGTGTCCTCCTCGAGGAGATCGAGCAGCACCGGGTCGAGCTCAAGCTCGCCGAGGACGAGCTCGACGACCTCCTGCGCGCCTCGGGCGACGGCTCGGGCGACGACCAGGCTGACGCGGGCGCCAAGACGGCCGAGCGCGAGCACGAGATCTCCGTGGCCGCGAACGCCCGCGCGAGCCTGCGCCAGGCCGAGCACGCGCTCGAGCAGCTGGATGCCGGGACGTACGGCATCTGCGAGAACTGTGGCAACCCGATCGGCAAGCTTCGACTTCAGGCCCGTCCTCGTGCGACCCTGTGCATGACATGCCAGGAGAAGCAGGACCGCCACTGACGCCCGACCACGCCACGTCGACCTCCCGAGCGGGGGTCGACGGCGTGTCCACCACTACGACCGATACGACCGATACGACCACCGGGACCGTGAGCTCGAGAACCGCCGAGGAGAATCGCCCGAGGCCTGACCGGCGGGGGCGCCTGTTCGTCGTCCTCGGCGTCGTCGCGGTCCTCGCCTACCTCACCGACCAGCTGAGCAAGATCGTCGCCCTCGACGTGCTCGCCGACGGTGAACCACGACCTTTCGTCGGGGAGCTCATCCGCTTCAAGCTCATCGGCAACCCCGGGGCCGCCCTGTCGCTCGGTGCGAGCAACACGTGGGTCATGACGGGAATCGCGCTCGCGGTTCTCGTTGCGATCGTCGTCGTGGCGCGCCAGCTGGGGTCCCGAGCCTGGGCGGTCGCGCTCGGTCTGCTGCTCGGTGCCGCGATCGGCAACCTCACCGACAGGTTCGTCCGCCCGCCGGGCGGCGGTCAGGGGCACGTCGTCGACTTCATCGACTACAACCGCTGGTTCATCGGCAACGTGGCTGACATCTGGATCGTCTCGGCAGCTGGGCTCATCATCATCCTCGCGCTGCTGGGGATCGGGGTCGACGGCCGTCGCGACCACGGCCGTGGTGCCTCACCCGACGCCACCCACGACGAGACCACCCACGACATGACCGACCAGACCGATGACCAGGAGGGCCACCGTGCCTGACGTGCGCACCGTGCTCGTGCCCGACGGCCTCGAGGGCGAGCGTGTCGACGCCGGTGTCGCCCGGCTCTTCGGGGTCTCGCGCACCAAGGCCGCCGACCTGGCCGCAGACGGCCACGTCGTGCTCGACGGCAAGTCCGTGGTCAAGTCCGAGCGGCTCTCCGCCGGCTCGATGCTCGAGGTCTCGCTGCCCCGCCCCGAGGAGAGCCCGAGCCTGCAGATCATCGCCGAGCCCGTGCCCGGCATGTCCATCGTCCACGACGACGACGACATCGTCATCGTCGACAAGCCCGTCGGCGTCGCAGCCCACCCGAGTGTGGGGTGGAGCGGGCCCGACGTCGTGTCCGGGCTCGCGGCTGCCGGCTACCGCATCTCGACCTCCGGGGCCCCGGAGCGCCAGGGCGTCGTGAGCCGACTCGACGTCGGCACCTCGGGACTCATGGTCGTGGCGAAGAGCGAGTACGCATACTCCCGGCTCAAGGAGGCGTTCCGAAGCCGCACGGTCGACAAGACGTACCACGCCCTCGTGCAGGGGCTCCCCGACCCCGTCGTCGGCACCGTCGACGCCCCCATCGGGCGCCACCCCGGCCACGACTACAAGTTCGCCGTGATGAAGAGCGGCAAGCCGTCGGTCACGCACTACGAGGTCATCGAGGCCTTCCGGCACGCCAGCCTGCTCGACATCCACCTGGAGACGGGCCGGACCCACCAGATCCGCGTGCACTTCGCGGCGTTGCACCACCCGTGCTGTGGTGACCTCACCTACGGGGCCGACCCGAAGCTCGCGGCACGACTGAAGCTCGACCGCCAGTGGCTGCACGCCGTCGGGCTCGGGTTCGAGCACCCCGGCACGGGTGAGTACGTCCACTTCGAGAGCCGCTACCCGGAGGATCTCCAGCGCGCTCTCGACATCGTCGCGACGTTCTGAGACCTGCACCTTCGACCTGAGGGTGAAGCCTGACGACGTATGCCGTCCGGTCGGCTCGAGGGCCCCGTGTGCGGCGGACGCCCGGGGTCGGTGACACCCGGCCCCGACACGCGAGGAGTGTCCGCGCGGAGGCTTAGACTCGTCCACGATGTCGACCGAAGCCGCCCCGCGAAACGATCCGAACTTCGTGCACCTCCACGTGCACACGGAGTACTCCATGCTGGACGGGGCCGCCCGCATCGGCGACCTCTTCAGCGAGGCGGCGCGGATGGGCATGCCGGCCCTCGCGACGACCGACCACGGCTACGTCTTCGGCGCCTACGAGTTCTGGAAGAAGGCGCAGGGCACCGGCGTCAAGCCGATCATCGGCGTCGAGGCCTACATCACGCCGGGCACGCACCGCACCGACCGCACGAAGGTCAGCTGGGGCGACGGTGGCCGTGACGACGTCTCCGGCAGCGGCGCCTACACCCACATGACGATGCTCGCCCAGAACAACCAGGGCATGCACAACCTCTTCCGGATGAGCTCCATCGCGAGCCTCGACCAGGTCTACACGAAGTGGCCGCGCATCGACCGCGACCTGCTCGGGGCGTATGGCAAGGGCCTCATCGTCACGACCGGCTGCCCCTCGAGCGAGATCCAGACCAAGCTCCGGTTCGGGATGTACGACGAGGCGCGCGAGGTGGCCGCCGAGCTGCGCGACATCTTCGGCAACGAGAACGTCTACGTCGAGCTCATGGACCACGGCCTCGACATCGAGCGCCGGACCCAGAAGGACCTCATCCGGCTGGCCCGCGACCTCAAGCTGCCGCTCGTCGCGACGAACGACCTGCACTACACCCGCGCCGAGGACGCCAAGGCGCACGCGGCGCTGCTCTGCGTCCAGTCCGGCTCGACGCTGATGGACCCCAACCGGTTCAAGTTCGACGCCGACGACTTCTACCTCAAGTCCGCGGCCGAGATGCGCCACCTGTGGCGCGAGCTGCCCGAAGCCTGCGACAACACCCTGCTCATCGCCGAGCGGTGCGAGGTGTCCTTCACGGAGGGGGAGGGGCGCTACATGCCCCGTTTCCCCTGCCCCGAGGGCGAGGACGAGACGTCGTGGTTCATCAAGGAGGTCGAGACGGGCCTCTCGCGCCGGTTCCCTGACGGGGTGCCGGACTACGCCCGCAAGCAGGCGGCCTTCGAGGAGGACGTCATCGTCTCCAAGGGCTACCCCGGCTACTTCCTCGTCGTCGCCGACTTCATCAACTGGGCCAAGCGCAACGGCATCCGGGTCGGCCCCGGCCGTGGCTCGGGCGCCGGCTCGATGTGCGCCTACGCCATGGGCATCACCGACCTCGACCCGGTGCCGCACGGTCTGATCTTCGAGCGCTTCCTCAACCCCGAGCGCATGTCGATGCCCGACTTCGACGTCGACTTCGACGAGCGCCGGCGCGGTGAGGTGATCCGCTACGTCACCGAGAAGTACGGCGAGGAGCGCGTCGCCCAGATCGTCACCTACGGCACGATCAAGGCGAAGCAGGCCCTCAAGGACGCCAGCCGCGTGCTCGGGCACCCGTTCGCGATGGGTGAGAAGCTCACCAAGGCGATGCCGCCCGACGTCATGGGCAAGGGCATGCCGCTCGCCGACGTCTTCAAGCCGGACTCCAAGCGCTACAACGAGGCCGGCGACTTCCGCGTCGTCCACGACGAGGACCCGCAGGCCCAGGAGGTCGTCGCGACGGCCCTCGGCCTCGAGGGCCTGAAGCGGCAGTGGGGCGTGCACGCCGCCGGCGTCATCATGAGCAGCGAGCCGCTCGTCGACGTCATCCCGATCATGCGCCGCCTGCAGGACGGCCAGATCATCACGCAGTTCGACTACCCCAGCTGCGAGTCGCTGGGCCTGGTCAAGATGGACTTCCTCGGCCTGCGCAACCTGACGATCCTCGACGACGCCATCGAGAACATCAAGCTCAACCGCGACGAGGACATCGACCTCGACGAGCTGTCCAAGACCCTCGACGACCGCGCCACCTACGACCTGCTCGGCCGTGGCGACACCCTCGGCGTCTTCCAGCTCGACGGCGGCGGCATGCGCTCGCTGCTGCGCCTCATGCAGCCGGACAACTTCGAGGACATCTCGGCCGCCCTCGCGCTCTACCGGCCCGGACCGATGGGCGTCAACGCGCACACGAACTTCGCGCTGCGCAAGAACGGCAAGCAGGAGGTCGTCCCGCTCGACCCCCAGCTGAAGGGGAAGCTCCAGCAGGAGATGATCGACGCGCTCGACCCGATCCTCGGGATGACCTACGGCCTGGTCATCTACCAGGAGCAGGTCATGGAGATCGCCCAGAAGCTCGCCGGCTACACGCTCGGCAACGCCGACCTGCTCCGACGGGCCATGGGCAAGAAGAAGAAGGAGGTCCTCGACGCCGAGTACGTCCCCTTCTCCGAGGGCATGAAGTCCCAGGGCTTCAACGAGGCCTCGATCGCGGCGCTGTGGGGCGTCCTCGTCCCCTTCTCGGACTACGCGTTCAACAAGGCGCACACGGCGGCATACGGCCTCGTGTCGTACTGGACGGGCTACCTCAAGGCCAACTACCCGGCCGAGTACATGGCGGCGCTGCTGACGAGCGTGCGCGACGACAAGGACAAGTCCGCGCTCTACCTCAACGAGTGCCGGCACATGGGCATCAAGGTGCTGCCCCCCGACGTCAACGAGTCGATCGCCAACTTCGCGGCCGTCGGCACCGACATCCGCTTCGGCCTCGCCGCCATCCGCAACGTCGGCCTGCCCGTCGTCCAGGCCATCATCAAGGCCCGCGAGGAGAAGGGCGCCTTCGCCTCCTTCAAGGACTTCCTCTCCAAGGTGCCCGCGGTCGTCTGCAACAAGCGCACCATCGAGTCGCTCATCAAGGGTGGCGCGTTCGACTCGCTCGGCGAGAGCCGCCGCGGCATGGTCGAGGTCCACGAGCGCTACATCGACGCACTCGTCGAGGTCAAGAAGCAGGAGGCCATCGGCCAGGACAGCCTGTTCGGCAGCTTCGGCGACGACACGGACGGCGGCAGCCAGGACGGGCCGGGCGCCTTCGACGGCCTGCCCCCGGTGCCGACGCTGGAGTGGGACAAGGCCAGCCTGCTCTCGTTCGAGCGCGAGATGCTCGGCCTCTACGTCAGCGACCACCCACTGTTCGGCATCGAGCACATCCTCGCCACGCACGCCGACACCTCGATCGCCTCGCTCATGGGCGATGACCCCAAGGCGGACGGCACGCCGGTCACCGTGGCCGGGCTCATCACGAGCCTGCAGCTCAAGCGGACCAAGAAGGGCGACCTCTGGGCCATCGCGACCGTCGAGGACCTCGACGGCGCCATCGAGTGCCTCTTCTTCCCGTCGGCCTACATGACCTACTCGACGATGCTCGCGCAGGACACCGTGTGCGCCGTGAAGGGTCGCATCTCCGCCCGCGACGACTCGATCTCGATCTTCGCCCAGGAGCTGACGATCCCTGACATCAAGGAGGGGCCACGCGGCCCGGTCGTGCTGACGCTGCCGCTCGGTCGCGCGACGCCTGCCGTGGCCGAGAGCCTCAAGCGCGTGCTCGGCGAGCACCCAGGCGCGACCGAGGTGCAGGTGAAGCTGACCCAGCCCGGGCGGTCCGTGCTCATGTCCCTCGACGACTCGCTCCGCGTCACCGCCACCTCCGCCCTCTTCGGCGACCTCAAGGCCCTGCTCGGTCCGGCCTGCCTCAGCTGATGCGCGAGGCGGACCGCCGGCGGATGCGCCGGGCGCGGATGGCCGCGCTCGGCCTGACGCCGACCCTCGGCTCCCCTTCGTCCCCCGTGTCGGCGCTCGCGGTCGCCCGCAGACTCGGGGCCCTGCAGGCCCAGGACTACGCGAGCGGCGCGTGGTCCCTGGGGTTGCGCTCGGGGCTGACCCTCGCCCAGGTCGAGCAAGCCGTGCACGACCGGGAGGTGGTGCGCACGTGGCCGATGCGCGGCACGATCCACTGGGTGCCGGCCGAGGACGCCCGCTGGATGTGTGAGCTGCTCGCGGCGCCGCGCAGCACGACGCTCGCCACCCGGTTCGCCCAGCTCGGCATCTCCGAGGCTGACGTCGATCTGTCCGGCCGGGTCTTCGAGGAGCACCTGCGCGAGCCCATGAGGCGGCCCGACGTGGCGGCCCTGCTCGTGGAGCACGGCATCGACCCGACCGGCCAGCGCAACTACCACCTCATCGGCTACCACTGCATGAGTGGTCTCCTCTGCCAAGGTCCGATCATCGCCAAGCAGCCGAGCTTCGTTCTCATGGACACGTGGGTTCCCCACTCCCGCAACCCTTCCCGCGAGGAGGGCCTGGCGACGATGGCCGAGCGCTACGTCCGCAGCCACGGGCCCGTCACCGAGAAGGACCTCGCCGGCTGGCTGCTGAAGCCGCTCGGGCTGACTCGTGAGGCGCTCGCGCTCGTCGACGACCGGATCCTGCGCGAGGAGCTCGACGGGCAGACGTGGCTGACGCACGTCGACGCCCGAGACGTCCCTGCCGGTCCCGGCGGCGTGCACCTGCTACCGCAGTGGGACGAGTTCCTCCTCGGCTACAAGTCGCGCGACGTGACCCTGCCGGGGGAGCACTTCGTCAAGGTCGTGCCGGGTCGCAACATGGTCTTCAAGCCGACCCTCGTCGTCGACGGCGAGGTCGCGGGCACGTGGCGCCGCGTCCAGAAGCGCGAGCACGTCGTCGTCGAGGTGTCGCCCTTCGCCGAGCTGTCGACCCGCCGCTGGCGCGAGGTCGAAGCGGCCGCCGCGAACTACGGCGCCTTTCTCGGCACCGAAGCCGAGGTCGTCCGCCTCGGTCCTGCCGGTGGGAGCGGCTGAGTGGCTCGCGGACCCATCCCGCCCTCGCCGCTCCCACCACGCCACGGCGTGGACGCCCAGCGCTTCCGTATGCCGCAGGCCGGCCCCTGGACGTCGCTGCGGGACCACCTCGTCGAGCGGCTCTCACCCGGCCTCGACGCCGACGACGTCGACCGTATGCTCCGGGCCGGCGAGTTCGTCGATGCTTCGGGCACGCCCGTGCGTCCGGACGCGCCGTTCGTGGCGCAGTCGGCCGTCTGGGCGCACCGTGACCTCCCCGGTGAGGTGGCGCATCCGGAGGAGCCCGTCGTGCTGCACCGCGACGAGCGAATCGTCGTCGTCGACAAGCCGCACGACATGGCGACGATGCCACGCGGGCGGCACGTCGTGCAGAGCGCGCTGGCTCGCACGCGTGTGCTGACGGGCGAGCACCGGCTCACTCCGGCGCACCGCCTCGACCGCCCGACGGCGGGGGTGCTGATGTTCACGACCGAGCAGCGGTGGCGCGGGGCATACCAGCGCGTCTTCGCCGACGGGCTCGCGCACAAGGAGTACCTCGCGGTCGCGCCGGTCAGGGCTGGGCTGGACCTGCCGCTCGTGCGGCGCACGCACCTCGTCAAGGAGCACGGCACGCACCAGGCCCACGAGGTCGAGGGCGGCGAACCCAATGCCGAGACGCTCGTGGAGCTGCTCGAGACCGTGACCGGCCGTGGGGCCGCGGGGGAGACCCTCGGGCTCTACCGGCTCACTCCGAGGACAGGGCGCACCCACCAGCTGAGGTGCCAGCTGGACGGGCTCGGCATCCCCATCCTCGACGACCCGCTCTACCCCGTGGAGCGCGACGTGCCCCTCGACGACTTCAGCGCGCCCCTGCAGCTGCTCGCGGCCGTCCTCGCCTTCGACGACCCGATCGACGGGCGGCCGCGCCGCTTCGTCACGCGGCGCCGCCTCTCCGGGTGGCCCGGCCCCTTGCCCGGGATCTGACCCCCTGCAACGGCTCGTCGGGTCGACCCAGGCCGTGGACAGCCGGCGGTCACCCAGCGTTCAGGAAGGTGTGGCGTTCTCGACGCGCGAGGACGACGACCGCGGTCTAGGGTGACGCGCAGACCGCGCGGAGGAGCCGGTCCCAGGGAGGAACTCATGCGTCAATCTCGTCCTGCCCTGCGTCGGGTCGCCGCGGTCACCACCGCCGCGCTCGCCGTGGGCGTCACCCCCTTCGTCGCGGCCGCACCGGCCTCGGCGGCGACCCCGACGGAGCTGTTCGTCAGCGAGTACGTCGAGGGCTCGAGCAACAACAAGGCGCTCGAGATCTACAACGGCACCGGAGCGACCGTCGACCTCGGCGCAGCCGGCTACAACATCCAGGTCTTCGCCAACGGCCAGACCACCTCGAGCACGACGAACCTCACCGGCTCGGTCGCGTCCGGCGACGTCTTCGTCTACGCGAACAGCTCGGCGGGCGCGGCGATCAAGGCCGCCACCGACCAGGCGAGCGGGAACGCCAACTGGAACGGCAACGACGCCGTCGTGCTCCGCAAGGGCTCGACCGTCCTCGACGTCGTGGGCCAGGTGGGCAACGACCCCGGCGCCGCCGGCTGGGGCACGGACCCCACGAACACGAGCGACAACACGATCAGGCGCAAGCCGTCCGTCACGGCAGGTGACGCGAACGGAGCCGACGCCTTCGACCCCGCCGTCCAGTGGGACGGCTTCGCCATCGACACGTTCGACGGTCTGGGCAGCCACACGATCGACGGCGGCCCGGCGACGGACGTCGCCCCCAGCGTCACCTCGACCACGCCGGCCGACGGCGCCTCGAACGTCGCCGTCGACGCGAACCCGACCGTCACCTTCTCGGAGCCGGTCAACGCCGCAGCCGGGGCGTTCTCGCTCTCGTGCTCGATCTCCGGAGCCAAGACCCTCGCCGTCACCGAGGGTCCCACGACCTTCACGCTCGACCCGTCCGCTGACTTCGCCCTCGGCGACGCCTGCACCCTCACCGTGTCGGCTGCTGCCGTCACCGACCAGGACGCCATCGACCCGCCGGACCATCCCGCGAGCGACGTCACCGTGCGCTTCTCGGTCCCCGCGACCAACCCCTGCGAGGCCAGCGCCACCCCCGTGCCTGCCATCCAGGGCAGCGGCGACACCGCCGCCGTCACGGGCTCCGTCACGACACGCGGTGTCGTCGTCGGCGACTACGAGGGTCCGTCGCCGGCGTTGCGCGGCTTCTTCATCCAGGACCCGAAGGGCGACAACGACCCCGCGACCTCCGACGGCATCTTCGTCTTCGAGGGGAGCAACGCCGACAGCGTCGAGCTCGGTGACCTCGTCACGGTGACGGGCAACGCCGGCGAGAACCAGGGCCAGACCCAGGTCAGCGCCCGCACCATCACGGTCTGCGGCACCGGCACGGTCGCCCCGACCGAGGTGCGCTTTCCCGTCGCCAGCGGCACAGCCCTCGAACGCTACGAGGGCATGCTCGTGACGCTCCCGCAGGCCATGTCGGTGACCGAGCACTTCCAGCTCGGCCGCTTCGGCCAGGTCACGCTCTCGCAGGGCGGCCGGCTCGAGCAGCCCACGAACGTCGTCGCCCCGGGCGCCGATGCGGCAGCGCTCCAGACATCGAACAACCTGCGCAAGATCATCCTCGACGACACCACGCAGGCCCAGAACGTCGACCCGATCGTCTTCGGGCGGGGCGGTCAGCCGCTCACGGCGTCCAACACCCTGCGTGGCGGCGACACCGTCACCGGTCTGACGGGTGTCCTCAACTACACGTGGGGCGGCAACGCCTCCAGCGCCAACGCCTACCGCATCCGCCCGGTCTCACCTGCTGCCACGGTCGACTTCCAGCCGACCAACCCGCGGCCGGCGGGCCGCCCGCAGTCGGAGGTGACACGCGCGTCGTTGGGATGAACCTGCTCAACTTCTTCAACACGCTCGACACGACCGGCAACAACTGCCGGGGCGGGCTCACCGGCGCGGTCATGGACTGCCGCGGTGCCAACACCGCCGCAGAGTTCGACCGCCAGTGGCGCAAGACGGTCGCAGCGGTCTCGGGCACGCAGGCCGACGTCGTCGCGTTCATGGAGATGGAGAACGACGGCTACGGGGCCGACAGCGCAGAGCAGTTCCTCGTCGGCAAGCTCAACGAGAAGGACGGCGCGGGCACGTGGGCGTTCATCGACGCCGACGCCCGCACCGGCCACCCCGATGCGATGGGCAACGACGCGATCAAGGTCGGCATGCTCTACAAGCCGGGCGCCGTGACGCCGGTCGGCACGACCGCGGCCCTCAACACCCTCGACTTCGTCAACGGTGGGGACTCGGGCCCGCGCAACCGTCCCTCTCTCGCGCAGGCGTTCCGCGACAACTCGAGCGGTGGCACGTTCATCGCCGTGGCCAACCACCTCAAGAGCAAGGGCAGCGCCTGCGACGCCCCCGACGCCGGTGACGGCCAGGGCAACTGCAACGCGGTCCGGGTCCGGTCGGCGAAGCTCCTCGCGAGCTGGCTGGCGAGCGACCCCACGGGCACGGGTGACCCCGACGTCCTCATCCTCGGCGACATGAACTCCTACGCCAAGGAGGACCCGATCACGACGCTCGAGACGGCCGGCTTCGCCAACCTCATCGAGCAGCGCAACGGGCGCGAGGCATACTCCTACGCGTTCGACGGGCAGTGGGGCTACCTCGACCACGCGCTCGGCTCGGCGTCGATCAGCAGCCAGGTGACGGGGGTCGGCGACTGGCACGTCAACGCCGACGAGCCGTCGATCCTCGACTACAACACCGAGTTCAAGACGCCGGCGCAGGTCTCGAGCCTCTACGCGCCCGACCAGTTCCGCATCTCGGATCACGACCCGGTGGTCGTCGGGCTGAACCTGACGAACGCCGCCCCGGTCGTCGGCGAGGTCACCGGACCGTCGAGGGCCACCTCGGTGGGCTCGCCGGTCACGGTGAGCGCACCGTTCACCGATGCCGACCCGCTCGACACCCACACGGCGTCGATCTCGTGGGGTGACGGCAGGACCTCGGGCGGAACCGTGACCGGGAACACCGTCAGCGGCGACCACGTCTACACCGCTTCAGGCGTCTACACCGTCACCGTGACGGTCACCGACCAGTGGGGCAACACCGGCACCGGCACGACGACCGTGGTTGTCTTCGACCGTGCTGGCGGGTTCCTCACGGGCGGAGGCTGGTTCGTCTCTCCCGCGGGAGCGGTGGCCGGCGATCCGTCGGCGAACGGCAAGGCGCAGTTCTCCGTGTCGGCCAAGTACGCGGCAGGTGCGAGCCGCCCGGACGGTTCGCTGACCCTGTCGACGCCGGGCCTGACGCTCGCGTCCTCGGGGCTCGACTGGCTCGTCGTCACCGGTGACACCGCCCGCCTCGCGGGGCCCGCCACCGTCGGCGGTGCGCCCGGCTACCGGTTCGAGGCGACGGCCACCGACGCTGCGACCGACACGATGCGCGTCGTCGTGCGCGACGCGTCCGGCGCCGTCGTCTACGACAGCGGCACCCAGCGCGTCCAGGGCCAGGTCAAGCTCCACTGACGTGTCAGTGACCTGCAGCTGACCAGCACGACGGACCGGCGTCCGGTGGGGGAGGATCCCACCGGACGTCGGTCCGTGTCAGGTCCGAGAGTCGGTTCGTCGCGTCGCGTCCGCCCGCGTGGTCGCGGATCGGGTCCGTAGACTGCGCGGAATGCAGCAACCCCCGATTGCCCGGCGCGAGCCGACCACCCGCGAGCACCACGGCGACCGCTTCGACGACCACTACGCGTGGATGGCCGACCGCGACTCGGACGAGCTGCGTGAGCTCCTGGCCGCCGAGAACGCCTACGCCACCGAGCGCACCGAGCACCTGCGTCCGATGGCCGACCAGGTCTTCGAGGAGTTCCGCTCGCGCATCGAGGAGACCGACCTCTCGGTGCCTGTGCGGCACGACCGCTGGTGGTACTACTCGCGCACCATCGAGGGGGAGCAGTACGCCGTGGAGGCGCGGGTGCTGGTCGCTGATCATCCCGAGCGCCCGGCCCTCAGCGGAGGACGTCCGCCCGCGGGAGAGCAGGTGATCCTCGACCACAACGAGGAGGGGCGCGACCACGAGTTCTTCGCCGTCGGCGCGAGCGAGGTGTCACCGACCGGTGACCTGCTCGCGTATGCCGTCGACGTCGTCGGCGACGAACGCTACGACGTGCGCGTGCGCCGCATCGAGGACGGCGTCGTGCTCGATGACACCGTGCGCCAGACCGGGGGATCCCTCGCGTGGTCCGTCGATGCCCGACACCTCTTCTACACACGCGTCGACGACGCCTGGCGACCCCACCAGGTGTGGCGTCATGAGGTCGGCACTCCGGCCGAGGACGACGCGCTCGTCCACGAGGAGACCGACGAGCGCTTCTTCGTGGGGGTGGGCAGCTCGCGAGACGACCGCCTCATCCTCATCGCGATCGGGTCCAAGACCACGAGCGAGTTCCGCCTGCTCGATGCCGACGACCCGCTGGGCACGCCGCGTGTCGTGGCCGAGCGGCGGCAGGGCGTCGAGTACGACATCGAGCCGTTCGGGGACCAGATGCTCGTCACCCACAACGCCAACCGGGTCAACTTCGAGCTCGCGGTGGCGGCAGTGACGAGCACGACGGCCGACGACTGGGTGCCACTGGGTGTCACGAGCGAAGACGAGTACGTCACGGGGGCAGAGGGATTCGACGACTTCATCGCGGTGTCGCTGCGACGTGAGGGCGGCACCGGCGTGCGTGTCGTGCTGCGCGACCCGGCCGCACCGAACGGCTTGGGGCAGGCGCACGACATCGCCGTCGGGGAGCCGATCGGCACCCTGCACGTCGGCGTCAACCCCGAGGCGTCCACGTCGACGCTGCAGATCGTCCACGAGTCACTCGTCACTCCGCGGACCGTCGAGGACTACGACGTCCGCTCGCGCGCCTTCACCCTGCTCAAGCAGCAGCACGTGCGGGGCGACGTCGACCTGACGCAGTACCGCCAGCGCCGCGAGTGGGCCACGGCGGCCGACGGCACCCGGATCCCGATCTCCGTCGTGCACCGCCACGACGTGACGGCGGACGGCACCGCGCCCGGCCTGCTCAACGCGTACGGCGCCTACGGCATCTCGAGCGACCCCTGGTTCTCCGTGCTGCGGCTCTCGCTGCTCGACCGGGGGTGGGTCTTCGCCATCGCGCACGTCCGGGGCGGGTCCGAGATGGGACGCTCGTGGTACGACGACGGCAAGCTCGAGGCCAAGCCCAACACCTTCACCGACTTCATCGCCTGCGCCGACCACCTCGTCGAGACGGGCGTCGTCGCGCCGAACCGCCTTGCAGCAGAAGGTGGGTCGGCAGGGGGCCTGCTCATGGGGGCCGTGGTCAACCTCGCGCCGGAGCGCTTCCGCTTCGTCCACGCGCAGGTGCCCTTCGTCGATGCCCTGACGACGGTGCTCGACCCGAGCCTGCCGCTCACGGTCGTCGAGTGGGAGGAGTGGGGCAACCCGCTCGAGGACCCGGCGGCCTACGCCCTCATGAAGTCCTACGCGCCCTACGAGAACGTGCGTCCGACCCGGCACCCGAGCCTGCTCGTCACGGCCGGGCTCGACGACACGCGGGTCTACGTCACCGAGCCGGCCAAGTGGGTCGCGGCGCTGCGGCATGCCGACCTCGAGGTGGACGGGGCGGCCCAGATCCTCTTCCGCACCGAGATGGCCGCCGGACACGGAGGCCGGTCGGGTCGCTACGACCTGTGGCGCCAATGGGCCTGGGAGACGGCCGTGCTCATCGACCAGACGTCGTGAGCCGGCCGTCCCGTCAAGCCTGCAGCCGGATCAGGGGCCGTAGATCGCGCTGACCCACTCCGGGTGGTCGATGAAGGGGTTCCGGTTGTGCTGCCACGTGTCGAAGATGACCTGGTTGCGGCGCTTCTCGAAGGCGTCCGGGGGGTCCTGGAGGTTCCACTGCTTGAGCACCGACATCTTGCCGATGGCGGGCGCGGTGCCGTTGCCGACGTGGTCGTCTGGCTCGAGGTCGGCGAACCCGTCGCCGCCGTCCCAGCGCACCGCCATGTAGAAGATCATCCGGGCGACGTCGCCCTTGACGGCATCCCGAGGTTCGAACGAGTCGCCGTCGCTGAGGCAGCCGGCGCACTGGGCCACCGCCGAGCCGCCGTTGTCGAAGTCGAGGTTGCCGCGGGTGCTGTTGACGGTGACGTCCTCGGGACGCAGGTGGTGCACGTCCGTCCCGGGCCCGTTGACGGTGCCGAAGTCGCCGTGGCTCTTGGCCCAGACGTGCTCGCGGTTCCACTGGTCGACGCCGCCGCCGTTGTCGGACTTGGCGATCGAGCGGCCCGAGTAGACCTCGATGACGTCGTTGCTGTTGCCCGGGTCCTGGTCGGTGTCCTTGAGGGCGGTCCAGACCTGGTCGTAGGTGAGGGTCGTGACACCGCTGGAGATGATCCGGTGCAGCTCCGTGTGCAGCGCCGGTCCCGTCTTGCCGATGGCGGAGGCGTAGTAGGTCGAGTCGTACGGACCGGTGGTGCCGGTCGGGGCGGGCGTCGTGCTCGTCGGCGGCGGGGTGCTCGTCGACGTCCCGCTGCTGAAGGCGAAGGCGCTCGTCGACGTCATGCCGGGGTGGGAGAAGTACGCCGACAGGGCTCCGGTGACGTCCAGCTGGCGGCCCATGAGCGAGGGATTGCTCTTCAGGCCCCACGCGGATCGGAACGTCGAGGGGATCTGGACGTAGAGCATCCTGCTCGTCGACGTCTCTGCAGCCGAGTCGGCGATGGCGAGGGCGTAGTCGCTGGGGAAGCCGGAGCGCACCACGGTGCTCGTGGCGGTGGGCTGGCCGACGACGTAGCCGCGGACGGTGGTGCTCTGCCCCGTCTGGGAGGCGACCGCCTGCGAGACGGTGAGGGGTGCGGCGGCGAGCGCGGGCGCCGGTGCGGCGGCCGCGCGAGGCAGCGGCAGTGATCCGGCCGGGGACCCGGCTGCGCTGGTGAGCGCGAGGCTCGGCGGGACGAGGGCGACGGCCAGTCCGGTGAGGACGGCGGCGATGCGGCGCCGGGGGACGACGACGGGCACGGGTGCTCCTGTGGGGGCGGGGGAGTCGGGTGTGGTCACGCACCCACCGCCCGCGGCGGGCGGCGGCTCCACGAGCGTGGCGGACCGGCCGTCGACGCCGGGTCAGTCGTTGGTCTCACCTTTGTCTGCGGGGCGCCAAGATTCGGCAGGCGGTCACCGGGGGAGTCGCCAGACGAGTCGCGGGCGAGCCGTCGCGGCCTCCGCACGCTGAGACCGTGGTCCGGGCCGCACACGGCGCCTTCTAGACTGGTGACCCATGATGTCCTCCCTCGACCTGCGCGGCCGCACGCTCGACGTGCGCTTCCTGCGCCGGGCCCTTCCCCGAGCCGAGTTCGACGTCACGGCCGCCCTCGAGCAGGTGCGGCCGATCTGCGAGGACGTCGAGCATCGCGGTGCCGCCGCGCTGCGTGATCTCGGAGAGCGCTTCGACGGCGTGCGACCGACCCATCTGCGGGTGCCGCGCGCGCTGCTGCAGTCCGCCCTCGACCAGCTCGACCCCGACCTCCGCGCCGCGCTCGAGGAGTCCATCCGTCGTGCCCGCATCGTGCACGCCGACCAGGGCCGCACCGACACGACGACGCAGGTCGTCCCCGGCGGCACCGTGACCGAGCGGTGGGTGCCCGTCGACCGCGTCGGCCTCTACGTGCCCGGCGGCCTGGCCGTCTACCCGAGCAGCGTCATCATGAACGTCGTCCCCGCCCAGCTCGCCGAGGTCGGCTCGCTCGCCGTGGCGTCGCCGCCGCAGCGCGAGAACGTCGGTGAGTTCGCGGGCTACCCCAACCCGACCATCCTTGCGGCGTGCGCCCTGCTCGGCGTCGACGAGGTGTATGCCGTGGGCGGGGCCCAGGCGGTGGCCATGTTCGCGCACGGCTTCGTCGACGACGACCCCCAGTGGGGCGAGGTCGACGGGGAGACGGTCGTGTGCGACCCCGTGTCGCTCGTCACCGGGCCCGGCAACATCTGGGTCGTCGCCGCCAAGCGCCTCCTCAAGGGGCTCATCGGCATCGACGCCGAGGCCGGACCCACCGAGATCGCCATCCTCGCCGACGACTCCGCCGACCCTGACCACGTCGCGGCCGACCTCGTCAGCCAGGCCGAGCACGACCCGCTCGCCGCATCGGTGCTCGTCACCGACAGCGAGGAGCTCGCCGAGGCCACCCGACGGTCGCTCGCGCGACGCGTCCCGGCCACGAAGCACTCCGAACGCGTCACCGAGGCCCTCGAGGGCACGCAGTCGCGCATCGTCCTCGTCGACGACGTCGACGCGGGCCTCGACGTCGTCAACGCGTATGCCGCCGAGCACCTCGAGATCCAGACCCGCGACGCGTCCGACGTCGCCGCCCGCGTGCGCAACGCGGGTGCCGTCTTCGTCGGTCCGCACAGCCCGGTCAGCCTCGGCGACTATGCCGCCGGCTCCAACCACGTGCTGCCCACCGCAGGGTGCGCGTGCCACAGCAGCGGCCTGTCGGTGCAGTCCTTCCTCCGCGGCATCCACGTCGTCGACTACGACGAGCCCGCGCTGCGCGGTGTCGCCCGCCACGTCGTGACGCTCGCGCAGGCAGAGGACCTCCCGGCGCACGGCGAGGCCGTGACGGCGCGCTTCGGCGACGAGGTCCCCCGGTGACCGGGGGAGTCTCGGCCGCGTCAGAGGTCCAGCGCCTGCTGCGTCCCGACCTGCGCGGCCGCACGCCGTACGGCGCGCCGCAGCTCGACGTGCCGGTGCGCCTCAACACCAACGAGAACTCCTACCCGGTGCCGCCGGTCGTCGTCGACGCCGTCGTCGCGGCGCTCGCCGACGACGTGGCCTCGCTCAACCGCTACCCCGACCGCGAGTTCACCGACCTGCGCAAGGCGTTGACGGCATACATCGAGAAGCAGTCCGGGGTCACGGTCACGCCCGAGCAGGTGTGGGCGGGCAACGGCTCCAACGAGGTGCTCTCGCACGTCGTCCAGGCCTTCGGTGGGCACGGTCGTGTCGCCCTCGGGTTCACCCCGAGCTACTCGATGCACCCGATCATCACCGAGACGAACGGCACGACGTGGGTCGATGGACTCCGTTCCGCCGCGACCGAACCTGACGCGTTCGACCTGACGCCCGAGTCGGCCGCTGAGCAGGCACGCGAGCACCACCCGTCGATCGTCTTCCTCTGCTCCCCGAACAACCCGACCGGCACCGCGTTGCCGTTCGAGGTCATCGGTGCGGTCCTCGACGCGGCGCCGAACGCGATCGTCGTCGTCGACGAGGCCTACGCCGAGTTCGCCCGGCCCGGAACTCGATCCGCGCTGACGCTCCTGGCCGAGCACCCACGTCTCGTGGTGACGCGGACCATGAGCAAGGCCTTCGCCTTCGCCGGAGGGCGGCTCGGCTACCTCGTCGCGGCACCCGAGCTCGTCGACGCGCTGCGCCTCGTCCGGCTGCCCTACCACCTGAGCAGCCCGACCCAGACGATCGCCCGCATCGCCCTCGAGCACGCCGACGTCATGCTGGGCACCGTCGAGGTCATCAAGCACCAGCGCGACCGCATCGTCGAGCGGCTCACCGAGCTCGGCGCACGCCCCGTCGCCAGCGACAGCAACTTCGTCCTCTTCGGTGGCCTCCGCGACGAGAAGGCCACCTGGCAGGCCCTGCTCGACGAGGGCGTACTGGTCCGCGACATGGGTATCGCCCACCACCTGCGGGTCACGGCGGGCGACCCCGACGAGACGACCGCGTTCCTTACGGCCATGGCCCGTCTCGCCCCCACGCACGTGCTCGCCCCCCGCGCCGACCAGCAGGAGTCCCCCGCATGAGCCGCACCGCGAAGATCACCCGCGCCACGTCCGAGTCGTCCGTCGAGCTCTGGCTCGACCTGGACGGCACCGGCACGTCCGACATCTCGACCGGCGTCCCGTTCTACGACCACATGCTCCACTCGTTGAGCAAGCACTCGCTCATCGACCTCACGGTCAAGGCGACCGGCGACGTCGACGTCGACGTGCACCACACGGTCGAGGACACCGCGATCGTGCTCGGGCAGGCGCTCCGTGAAGCCCTGGGCGACAAGTCAGGCATCTCCCGCTTCGGTGACGCCACGGTGCCCCTCGACGAGGCCCTGTGCCACGCCGTCGTCGACGTGGCCGGACGGCCCTACGTCGTGCACGAGGGGGAGCCTGAAGGGCAGCAGTACGCCCTCATCGGCGGTCACTTCACCGGTTCGATGACCCGCCACGTGCTCGAGTCCTTCGCCTACAACGCCGGGCTGTGCCTCCACGTCCGCGTGCTCGCCGGCCGGGACCCGCACCACATCGTCGAGGCCCAGTTCAAGGCGGTGGCGCGGGCGCTGCGGTCCGCCGTCGCTCCCGACCCCCGGGTCGTCGGGATCCCGAGCGCCAAGGGAGCGCTCTGACGATGGTGGGCCCTCGATGAGTGCCGACGTCGTCGTCCTCGACTACGGCAGCGGCAACGTCCGCTCGGCCGTGCGCGCACTGGAGCGCGTCGGCGCGACGGTGACCCTGACCTCCGACCCACACCGTGCCCTCGAGTGCGACGGGCTCTTCGTCCCCGGCGTCGGCAACTTCCACGCCTGCATGGCTGGTCTGGCGGCAGCGCACGGACCTCGCATCATCGGCCGGCGCATCAGCGGCGGCCGGGCGGTGCTCGGCGTCTGCGTCGGCATGCAGGTGCTCTTCGACGGCTCGACCGAGCCGTCCGAGCACCCGCTCGAGGGGCTCGCCGAGTGGCCGGGGACGGTGGAGCGTCTCCCGGCCGACGTCGTGCCGCACATGGGCTGGTCGGAGGTCGAGGCCGCCGACGGGTCACGCCTGTTCGCCGGCGTCGAGCACGAGCGCTTCTACTTCGTCCACTCGTATGCCGTGCAGCAGTGGACCCTCGAGGCGACCGGCGCCTTCGCGCGGGTCGCCCCGCGGGTCACGTGGGCGCGTCACGGTGCGAAGTTCGTCGCCGCGGTCGAGAATGGCCCCCTGAGCGCGACCCAGTTCCACCCCGAGAAGTCCGGCGACGCCGGGCTGCAGCTGCTCGAGAACTGGGTCCGCGGCCTGTGACCGTGCCGCCCCCTGCCCGCCTGGGCTGAAGGGGTGTCGGCCTCGACGAGGAGGGGACCCGTGGCGACGAGGAAGCCGGCTGCCAGCTCCAGCACGAAGCGGCGGAGCCGCACCACGAGCCGCACCACGAGCCGCACCACGAGCCGCACCTCGTCCGGCGCCCTCTACCCGCGGCGGCGGCGCAGCCGGCCCGGACTCCCGACGACGGTGGGCACGGCGCTCGGCGCACTCGTCGTGACGACCCTGCTCGACCTGTCCTGGCCGTTGCGCATCGCGCTCCTCGCCGTCGTCCTCGTCGTGGGGCTGGCCTACGTCCTGTGGCGCCACCGTGGCGAGATCGCAGCCGCCGAGGCCCCCACCGCTGCTGAAGGCACCCCGGCAGGCCCCGTCGCGAACTGAGCACTCGACCGGGCGGGGAGTCGAGTGCGCCTCCCGGCCCACGGCGTGGGCCACCGGGCCGTGGTCCCCGGGCCCACGGCATACTCGAGTGGCCAGGTCCCGACCCCGAGGAGCGCACGACTCATGACCGACCAGCCTCGCCTCGAGCTGCTGCCCGCCGTCGACATCGCGGGCGGTCGCGCCGTGCAGCTGGTCCAGGGCGTCGCCGGGAGCGGCGGGGAGTTCGGTGACCCGTGGGAGGCGGCGCTGCGCTGGCAGGAGCAGGGTGCCGAGTGGATCCACCTCGTCGACCTGGACGCAGCCTTCGGGCGCGGCAGCAACCGCGACCTCATCGCCTCGATCGTCGGCCGTCTGGACCTGCAGGTCGAGCTCTCGGGCGGGATCCGTGACACCGAGTCGCTCGACGCGGCGCTCGCGACCGGCTGCCGCCGGGTCAACATCGGCACCGCCGCCCTCGAGGACCCCGACTGGACGGCCTCGATCATCGCCGACCACGGCGACCGCGTCGCCATCGGTCTCGACGTCCGCGGCACCACGCTCGCGGCGCGCGGCTGGACCCGCGAGGGTGGCGACCTGTGGGAGACCCTCGAGCGTCTCGACGCCGAGGGCTGCGCTCGGTACGTCGTCACCGACGTCAACAAGGACGGCATGCTCCAGGGGGCCAACGTCGACCTGCTCCGTGACGTGTGCGCGCGCACCGACCGCCCGGTCGTCGCGAGCGGCGGCGTCTCCACGCTCGAGGACATCGCCACGATCCGCGGGCTCGTCGGCGTCGGTGTCGAGGGGGCCATCGTCGGCTCGGCGCTCTACCGCGGCGCGTTCACCCTGCCCGAGGCCCTCGACGTCGCCGGGCGGCCAGGATCGTGACCGCACCCGCCTCCGGTCACGCTGGACAGTCAGGCCACCACGACGGGCAGGGCCGTCCCGCGGACTCCGCCGGTCAGGCGTGGCAGGGCAAGTCGATCCCCTCGCACGGCTTCTCGGGCGACACCGGAGCGGCTGACGACGCACTCCTCGCCGCTCTCGCGGCGGCGCACGAGAGCCCGGGCGACGACGCAGAGGTCGCCGTGATGGAGCACACGGCCCAGGCGCGCTGGCTCGTCCCCGTCGTCGCGGTCGCCGCGGAGGTCGACGAGTCCGGACCGCACACCGTCGACACCCGCAGCGACATGGCCGCCGTGACCCTGACGTCCCCGGATGGCTCCCGGGCCCTGCCGATGTTCACCTCCCTGGCGAGCCTTGCCGCGTGGGACCCGACGGCCAGGCCGGTTCCAGTCCGTGCGGCAGCCGCGGCGCAGGCGGCGATCAGCGAGGAGTGCCAGGTGCTGGTCGTCGACGTCGCGTCGAACCACGCGACGGTGCTGCGTCCGAGCATGCTGTGGGCACTCGCCCAGGAGCGCGCGTGGGAGCCGAGCCACCGTGACCCCCACGTCGCAGCTGCCGTACGCGCCGCCGTCGAGTCCGAGCCCCTGGTGTCGGCGCATCGCGTCGAGGCCGGCGAACCCGTCGGCGCCGGGGTCCTGCGCGTCGTGCTGGCGCTCGAGCCCGGCCTCGACGCCGACCAGGTCGGGGCCATCGCCACTCGGATCGGGGAGCGCATCGCGACCGACGGCGAGACCCGTGCGAGGATCGATGCTCTGACCTTCGCGCTCGAAGCGGCGCGCTGAGCACATCACGAGCGGAGGTGCCGGACGTGGACACCACACCCCAGGCGACCCGGGAGCACGATCCCGAGGCGCCCGCTGCAGCAGGTGCCGTCGCTGGCACGCCTGCCCGGCACGGACGGAGGACCGGTTCGGGCGCGCCCAGTGGCCCCCTCGGCTTCATCGTCGACCCGGCCCTCGACGCGCAGCGCCGCCGGGACCTGCGGCAGATGCGTCTCGTGGCGACCGGGCTGCTCGTGTTCGCCGCCATCGTCTACGTCCTGACGCGCGGGCACGACGACGGCGTCCTCGGTTTCGTCAACGCGGGCGCCGAGGCCTCGATGGTCGGTGCCTGTGCCGACTGGTTCGCCGTCACGGCCATCTTCCGGCACCCGCTCGGTCTGCCGATCCCGCACACGGCCCTCATCCCACGCAAGAAGGAGATGATCGGGCGCAGCCTGGAGGAGTTCGTCAGCGAGAACTTCATGCGCGAGGACATCATCCGCGAGCGGGTGCTCGACGCCGAGCCCACGCGACGGGCCGCCGAGTGGGCCCTCGCGCCGGGCCACGCGAAGCGACTCGTCGACGAGGTGGCCACGGTCACCGTCCACGCACTGCACCGCATCCCGGACGAGGACGTCCGCGCGATCATCGAGCAGGCCGTGCTGCCACGTCTCGCCCAGGAGCCGATCAGCTCGCTGGCTGGAGGGCTGCTCGACCAGGTGGTCCGCGACGAGGCGCACGTCGGCCTCGTCGACCTCGCGCTCGACGAGGTCCGCGGCTGGCTCGTCGACAACGAGGACCTCTTCGAGTCGCTCATCACGCAGCGGGCGCCGGCGTGGGTGCCCGCCGCGATCAACGA
Organism: Terrabacter sp. 01T434; assembly: GCF_056398545.1. Lineage (NCBI taxonomy): Bacteria > Bacillati > Actinomycetota > Actinomycetes > Micrococcales > Intrasporangiaceae > Terrabacter > Terrabacter sp. 01T434. Next base: position 23,390 of record NZ_JBFTPP010000011.1, on the reverse strand, counting down.
CCTCGTGGCGCGCAAGATCCATGTCGAGGCGCTGAAGTGGCTGGCCGACATCCGCAACGACCCGCGGCACGACGTGCGCCTCGCGCTCGACAAGCTGCTCATCGACCTGGCCGACGACCTGCAGCACGACCCCGTCACCCAGGCCAAGGCCGAGCGGCTCAAGGAGCGCGTGCTCGCGCACCCGCAGGTGGCCGACACGGCGATGTCGCTGTGGGCGTCGTTCCGGGCCGTCGTCATCGCCGCACTCGAGGACGAGGGTGGGCCGGTCCGGGCCCGAGCCGTCCGCGAGGTGACGGCACTCGCCGAACGACTGCTCGCCGACGCCGCGCTCCGTGCGCGCATCGACACCCGCATCTGCGACGCGACGATCTATGCCATCGACCGCTACGGCACCGAGCTGACGCGCATCATCAGTGACACCGTCGACCGCTGGGACGGCAAGGAGACCGCCGAGCGGGTGGAGCTCCAGGTCGGCCGCGACCTGCAGTTCATCCGCATCAACGGCACCCTGGTCGGCGGCCTCATCGGCATGCTCATCCACGCCGTCTCGATCCTGCTCCCGAGCTGAGCCCCGGCTCGCGGCGTACGCGTCGCCCGTCAGCCGTGGGCGTCGAGCCGCTCGGTCACCTGCCGCAGCGTCCGGTGCAGGTCGAGCAGCTCCTGGCGTGTCAGGCCGCTGCGCACCGCGATCTGGTGCGGCAGGTCGCCGAGGCCGGCGAGGCGCTCCCGGCCTGCGGCCGTGGCCGAGACGAGGACGCGGCGCTCGTCCTCGGAGTCGCGGGCCCGCCCCACGAGGCCGGCCGACTCCATCCGCTTGAGCAGCGGCGAGAGCGTGCCGGAGTCGAGCCGCATCAGCTCGCCGAGTCGGCTCACGGTCAGCGGGCCGTGCTCGACGACACCCATGAGCGCGATGTACTGCGGGTAGGAGAGCCCGTGCTCCGCCAGCAGCTCGCGGTAGACGCCGTCGAAAGCGCGCACGGTCGTGTGCATCGCGTAGCAGATCTGCTGCTCGAGGCTGAGGGGGCTCGGGGCTGCGGCGGCGGGATTGGACGGGCTCATGACCCAAGCGTACTATCAAATTGCGCACAACTTAATTGTCAGCAATTTGAGGAGCCTGATGAGCACCACCACCCAGACCGCCCAGTACGTCGCCTCGGCCACCGCCTCCGGGCGTGAGGGTCGCGCCGTCACCTCCGACGGCCGGCTCGACGTCACGCTCGCCGCCCCGCGCGAGCTCGGTGGCAGCGGCGAGGGCACGAACCCCGAGCAGCTCTTCGCCGCCGGGTATGCGGCGTGCTTCGCGAGCGCCCTCGGCCTGGTCGCCCGCAAGCGCCGGGTCGAGGACTTCGACGTCGCGGTGACCGCCGACGTCAGCCTCTCCGGGTCCTCGAGCACCGGGTTCGGTCTCGGCGTCGTCCTGCACGTCGAGCTGCCCGAGGGCATCGACCCGCAGCTCGGCCGCGAGCTCGTCGACACCGCGCACCAGGTGTGCCCCTACTCCAACGCGACGCGCGGCAACATCCCGGTCGAGATCGTCGTCGACTGACCCACGCGCTCTCGCGTCCACCCACGATTCCGAAACCCCCTGACACGCAAGGAGACCCGATGACCAACCCCCGTGAGGTCCAGCTCAAGAGCCGCCCCGTCGGCTGGCCCACCCCCGACGACTTCGAGCTCGTGGAGAGCGCCCACGTCGACCTCGCCGACGGCCAGGTCCGCGTCCGAAACGAGGTCATGTCGGTCGACCCCTACATGCGCGGCCGGATGAGCGACGCCAAGTCGTACGCCGAGCCGTATGCGCTCGGCGAGGCCATGAACGGCGGCGCCGTGGGCGTCGTCACCGAGTCGAACGCCGAGGGGGTCGCCGTGGGCGACCACGTGCTGCACGGTCTCGGCTGGCGCGAGGAGGCCGTCGTCGACGGTACAGGCGTCCGCGTGGTCGACACGTCGGTGGCCCCGGCGTCCGCCTACCTCGGCGTGCTCGGCATGACCGGCCTCACGGCATACGCCGGCCTGACCCGCGTCGCGGGACTCAAGGAGGGCGACGTCGTCTTCGTGTCCGGCGCCGCCGGCGCCGTCGGCAGCGTCGTCGGTCAGGTCGCCAAGGCCTTGGGCGCGAGCCGCGTCATCGGCAGCGCCGGATCGCAGGAGAAGGTCGACCACCTCCTGAACGACCTCGGCTTCGACGCGGCCTTCAACTACAAGGACGGGCGCGTCTCCGACCTGCTCCGCGAAACCGCTCCTGACGGCATCGACGTCTACTTCGACAACGTCGGCGGCGACCACCTCGAGGCCGCGATCGGTTCGCTCCGCCTCGGCGGGCGCATCGCGATCTGCGGCGCGATCTCGGTCTACAACAACACCGAGCCGGCGCCCGGGCCGCGCAACCTCGCGCGCCTCATCCAGACCCGCGGCACCATCACGGGCTTCCTCGTCGGGGACCACTGGGACCTCGCGGGCGAGTACGCCCAGCGCGCGGCCGGCTGGATCGCCGACGGCACCCTGACCTCGCGCGAGACGTTCAGCGACGGGATCGACCACGCCGTCGACGCCTTCCTCGGGGTCCTGCGCGGCGAGAACGTCGGCAAGATGCTCGTCCGCCTCTGACGGCTCGAAAGAGCACTCCGTCCGCTTCCTCCTGATCGAAAGAGCGATCCGTCCGCGCACCTTGCGGACGGATCGCTCTTTCCAGTGAGTGCGGACGGATCGCTCTGTCGATCGCGTCAGGTGCCCAGCAGGTCCTTGGCCTTGTCGGCGGGGAGCAGGTCGTGCCGCAGCGGTTCGCGCACGAAGGACCCGGTGCCGTGCGACACCGACCGCAGGTCGATGGGGTAGCGCGACAGCTCCGCCGACGGCACCTCGGCGTGCACGACGGTCCACGCTCCGTCCGGGCCCATCCCGTCCGCCGGCTCCGTGCCGAGCACCTGGCCGCGCCGACCGCGCAGGTCCGACATGACGGCACCGAGGTACTCGTCGGCGATGGTGATGTCGACGCGGTCGATGGGCTCGAGCAGCGCCATCGTCGAGGCGTTGGCGGCCTCCTTGAGCGCGAGGGCTGCAGCGGTCTGGAAGGCGACGTCGGAGGAGTCGACCGAGTGCGCCTTGCCGTCGGTGAGTGTGACGCGGACGTCGACGACCGGGTGGCCCGTGAGCAGGCCCTTCTCGAGCTGGAGCCGGGTTCCCTTCTCCACCGACGGGATGAACTGGCGCGGCACGGCGCCCCCGACGACCTTGTCGACGAACTCGAAGCCGCCCCCGCGCGGCAGGGGTTCGATCTCGATCGAGCACACGGCATACTGCCCGTGACCGCCCGACTGCTTGACGTGGCGGCCCTGCACCGAGCAGCGCCGGACGAACGTCTCCCGGAGCGCGGTGCGATAGGGCTCGGCCACCACGGTCACGCCGTAGCGGTCCGCCAGGCGGCCGATGAGGTCGTCGACGTGGGCCTGGCCCATGGTCCACAGCACGACCTGGTCGGTCTCGCTCGAGTGCTCCATCCGCATCGTCACGTCCTCGGCGACGAGGCGCTGGAGCGCGGCCCCGAGCTTGTCGTCGTCGGACTTCGTCGCAGCCCGGATCGCGACGGGCAGCTGGGGCTCCGGCAGCAGCCACGGTGCGACGACCGCGGGCCGCTCCGGCGAGGAGAGGGTGTCCGACGTCTCGGCCCGGGTCAGCTTCGACACGAGGGCGATGTCACCGGCGATGGCGGTGCCACGAGGCCGGTGCGTGTCGACGAACGGCGATGCGAGCGGTCCGACGCGTTCGTCGTCGTCGTGCGCCGGGTGGCCGGCGACCTCGTGCCCGACGAAGTCGCCGAGGTGTCCCGACACGTGCACGGGCTCGTCGACGCGCAGGGTGCCGGAGAACACGCGCACGAGTGACAGGCGACCGACGTAGGGGTCCGTCGTCGTGCGCACGACCTCGGCGACGAGCGGCTGCGACGGGTCGCACGTGACGCCGTTGACGGAACCGCCCACGGGCGAGGTGACCGCGGGGAGCGGGTGGATGGTTGGGTCGGGGAAGGCCCGCTCGACGATCCCGAGCAGCTCCTCGACACCCGTGCCGGTCAGCGGCGAGACGGGGACGATGGGGAAGAACGTGCCGTGCGCGATGGCCGTGCGCAGGTCGGCGAGCAACGACTCGGTGTCGATGCTCTCGCCCTCGAGGTAGCGGTCGAGCAGGGTCGCGTCCTCGGACTCCTCGATGACGGACTCGATGAGCGCCGCCCGGGCGTCCTCGTGCTCCCCGGCGGTCTCGCCCGTCAGCAGGCCGACGACTCCCGTGACCGAGCCGCCCTCGACGACGGGCCAGTGCGTGGCCCGGGCGTCACCGAACGTGCGACGACACGTCTCGACGGTCGTGGCGAAGTCGGCGCGGGGCTGGTCCAGATGGGTCACGACGACGGCGCGGGGCATGCCGACGGCTGCGCACTCACGCCAGAGCAGCGACACGGGCCGGTCGATGTCGTCGGCGCCCGAGACGACGAAGATCGCGGCGTCGGCGGCGCGCAGCCCGGCTCTGAGGTCACCGACGAAGTCGGGGTAGCCGGGGGTGTCGAGGAGGTTGAGGGTGACCGGTCCGGACGGGAACGAGGCGGCGGTGAGGGTCGTCGTGCGGACGTGGTCGCCGCTGCCGGTGCGCTGTCCGGGCACGCGGGCCGCGATGAGTGCCTCGAAGAGTGCGGTCTTGCCGGCCCCGCCGGGTCCGACCAGCACGACGTTGCGGATGTCCTGCGGCGAGGCGGGGTTGGGGGCCGCAGGAAGGTCTGATCTGCCGGGCGTCTTTGCCATGCCCCCCACAATTCTCCTGTCGCACGGCCGTCACAAGACCTCTGGCGTATGCCACCGCCACCGTCAGCGTGCGCCTGTGGGGTGTGCATCGGGCCGTGCATCGGACGACCGTCCGGCCCGCGAATGCGGATGCGGACCGTCGGTGGCGGGTGACAGGCTGGAGACATGGATCTGGGGGCCTACCGGCCGGTGCTGGCCAACCGCGACACTCGCCAGGCGCTGCTGCTCGGGTTCCTCATCCGCGTTCCCATGTGGGCGGGTGCGGTGATCCTCACGCTGCACGTCGTGGCGTCGCTCGGGCGCAGCTACGGCGAGGCCGGCCTCGTCACGGCTGCGTCCACCGTGGCGGTCGCCGTCTCCGGCCCGTGGCGCGGCCGGCTGCTCGACCGCATCGGCCTGCGTCGCACCGTCGGGCCCTCGCTCGTCGTCCAGGTCGTGTGCTGGTCGATCGCCCCGTGGGTGGGTTACGCCCCGCTCATCGGCTTCGCGGCGCTCGCCGGGCTCTTCGTCGTCCCGACCTTCTCGATCCTGCGGCAGGTCATCATCCGCTCGGTGCCGAGCGACCAGCGCCGCACGGCGCTCTCGCTCGACTCGTCGGCGACCGAGCTGTCCTTCATGGCGGGTCCGGCCATCGGCGTGTGGCTGGCCACCTCGTGGGACACCGGCTGGGCCCTGCTCGTGTGCGAGCTGACCTCCGTCGCGGCGGGGTTCGTGCTGTGGCTGGTCAACCCGCCGCTCACCTCCGAGTCCGCCGAGAGCGAGCCCGCTCGCGACACGACCGGGGAGCAGGTTGCCGGTGACGAGCCGGGCGAGGCGGCGCGGGCCGAGGCCATCGCCGCGAGCACCAACGGTGTCGGTGCCGACGACGTCGCCCCGGGCCGCGCGATCCGCGGCTTCATCACGTTCCCGGTCGCGGCGGTCTATCTTGCCGCCGCCTGCTCCACGCTCGTCCTCAGCGGAACCGACGTCTCGATCGTGGCGGCCCTGCGCTCCTTCGAGGCGACCGGCTCGATCGGGTGGGTCCTCGCCCTCTGGGGCGCGGGTTCGCTCGTCGGTGGCCTGCTCTACGGCGCGTGGCACCGGTCCTTCTCGGTCTTCTGGCTGCTGGGCGGCCTAGCCGCCACCACTGCCCCCGTCGCCCTCGCCGTCGGGGTGCCGAGCTTCGCCGTGCTCATCACGGTGTCGGGGTTCCTCTGCGCCCCGACGATCACGGCCACCGTCGAGCAGCTGAGCCGCCAGGTGCCCGAACGGTTCCGCGGGGAGATGCTGGGCTGGCACGGATCGGCGATGACCGCCGGCTCGGCGGTGGGGGCTCCGATCGCGGGTTTCGCCATCGACCACGGCGGCTGGCAGTCGGGGTTCGTCGTCGTGTCCGCGCTCGGCGTCGTCATCGCGGGGGCGGGCCTCGTCGGCTCGCGCGTGGGCCGGCGCCGGGTCGGCCGGACCGCCGCCACCGATTCGGAGCACGGGGTCACGGCTGCTAACATGGAGCACTGACCAGCCGTCACCAGGCTCCCGCTCCGGCGAAGGCCCGGTGGCGACGTGCAAGAGAAGCTCGCTTCCACCCGCGTCAACCTCACGGTTGCCGGGTCAAGGTCTGCTCGACCGGATGCCGTTCGCGGCACACGTGTCGAGCCGTGTGACGCGACGGCGACCGTCCGGCATACGTGACCCTTGGGCTCCTCGTGCACACACGGGGAGCCCTTTTCTCGTTGTGGTCGCAGCAGGACGGACAACACCCCGTCTGGTCACCCATTTCTCGAAACTTAGGAGCACCACATCAGCGAGCCTCGCATCAACGAGCGCATCCGGGTCCCGGAAGTGCGCTTGGTTGGCCCCAACGGCGAGCAGGTCGGCATCGTCCGCGTCGAGGACGCGCTGCGTCTGGCCGAGGAGGCGAACCTCGACCTCGTCGAGGTGGCCCCCATGGCCAAGCCGCCGGTCGCCAAGCTCATGGACTTCGGCAAGTTCAAGTACGAAGCCGCCATGAAGGCACGGGAAGCGCGCAAGAACCAGGTCAACACCGTCATCAAGGAGATCAAGCTCCGTCCGAAGATCGACCCGCACGACTACGGCACCAAGAAGGGCCACGTCGAGCGGTTCCTCAAGGCCGGTGACAAGGTCAAGGTGACGATCATGTTCCGTGGCCGCGAGCAGAGCCGTCCCGAGCTGGGTCGTCGTCTGCTCGAGCGCCTCGCCGAGGACATCGCCGAGCTCGGCTTCGTCGAGTCGGCCCCGAAGCAGGACGGCCGCAACATGATCATGGTGATCGGCCCGACCAAGAAGAAGGCCGAGGCCAAGGCCGAGCAGCGTCGCTCCCGCGAGCAGCACGACCAGCACGAGCAGCACGAGCAGCACGAGCGGCGCGAGCAGCGCGAGCAGCACGCGGCCGACCAGACGGCCCCGGCCGACGAGCAGCCCGAGGCGCACGCCCAGGCCCCGCAGACCGACGAGGCCACCGCCGCCGCCGAGTGATCGGCCGGCAGTGACCCGCCGGAGGCGCGAGCCCCCGGCACGACAGACCACGTGCGTCCACTGACGCGCGCAACACGAAGGAGATCGGCCCCCATGCCGAAGATGAAGACGCACAGCGGTGCGAAGAAGCGTTTCCGCCTCACGGGCACCGGCAAGGTCATGCGCGAGCAGGCCGGCGGTCGCCACCTGCTCGAGCACAAGTCGAGCAAGAAGATGCGTTCCATCGCGAACGACGTCGAGCTCGCCAAGCCGGACGCCAAGAAGGCCAAGAAGCTCCTCGGCAAGTGAGCCGGGACCCCCACCCATCAGCACTTCGCTGAGCAGCCGGGACCCCGGTAGGCCAGCAGCAGCAAGCACTGCGTCAAGCAGAGAAGGAGTATTCACGTGGCACGCGTGAAGCGGGCGGTCAACGCCCAGAAGAAGCGTCGCGTCGTTCTCGAGCGCGCCAGCGGTTACCGCGGTCAGCGTTCGCGTCTGTACCGCAAGGCCAAGGAGCAGGTCACCCACTCGCTGGGTTACGCCTACCGTGACCGCCGCGCCAAGAAGGGCGACTTCCGTCGCCTCTGGATCCAGCGCATCAACGCTGCGGCCCGCGCCAACGGCATGACCTACAACCGGTTCATGCAGGGCCTCAAGGCTGCCGGGGTCGAGGTCGACCGCAAGATCCTCGCGGACCTCGCCGTCAACGACGCGCCGGCCTTCGCCACGCTCGTCGAGCTCTCCCGCGCCAACGTCCCTGCCCAGGCAGCGGCGAAGGTCGCCGGCGACGCCGCCTGAGCGTCGCCCGAACGCACATCACACCCCTCGAGCGCCGGGACGCCCCGTGCTGACCAACCCCCGATCCGATCGGGTCAAGGCAGTGCGGTCGCTGTCCCGGCGCTCGGTGCGTGCTCGCACCGGTGAGTTCCTCGCGGAGGGGCCCCAGGCCGTCCGCGAGGCGGTCGCCTTCCGGCCCGACCTCGTCCGCGACATCTACGTCACCACCGAGGCGGCAGGGCGTCACGCGACCATCGTCACGGCCGCCCGCGAGGCCGACCTCTGGGTGCACGAGGTGACGTCCGACGTCCTGGCCGCCATGAGCGACACCGAGTCGCCGCAGGGCATCGCGGCCGTATGCCGGGTGCTGGACCGTCCCCTGCACGACGTCCTCGCGGACCTGCCGACCGATGCGCTCGTGTGCGTCCTGACGAACGTCCGCGACCCGGGCAACGCCGGCACGGTCATCCGCGGCGCCGACGCGGCTGGCGCCGACGCGGTCATCGTCAGCGATGCGAGCGTCGACGTCTACAACAGCAAGGTCGTCCGCTCGACGGTCGGATCGCTGTGGCACGTGCCCCTTGTCGTCGGCACCAGCGTGCCGGAGATCCTCCAGGCACTGCGCGAGCGCGGGGTGCGGCTGCTCGCGGCCGACGGCGCCGGCACCACGCTCCTGCCTGACGCCGACCTCACCGGGGCTCACGCCTGGGTGATGGGCAACGAGGCATGGGGCCTGCCGCTGGAGGTGCGTGACCTCTGCGACGACGTCGTCCGGGTCCCCATCCACGGTCACGCCGAGTCGCTCAACCTCGCCATGGCGGCGACGATCTGTCTCTACGCCTCGGCAGAGGCCCGCCGCACGAGCCGCTGACAGCGCTCTCCCGGCGCTCATGACTATTCTTCGGCCATGACCTCCGTGGACGGGACCGGTGCACCGCGGCCCGTTTCGGCATCGGTGGCCGAGCCCTTCGCCCTGACGGGCGAGCTGCTGCCCGACGGACTCGTCATCGTCGGGCGTGACCGGCGGATCCACTTCGCCAACGCGGAGGCCCTGCGCATCCTCGACTGCGACGAGTCGGACCTCGTGGGCCGGGCCCTGTCCGAGGGCCTTCCGCTCACCGACAAGTACGGCCGCGACTGGTGGGCGCACACGGACCCGTGGAACGGTCTGGCCAGCCGCCCCGGTCACCGCGAGAAGCTCCTGGTGGCGCCGAAGGGGCAGGACGTCCTGGTCACCGCCCGCTACGTCCGGGCCGACGGTGACCACACCGTCGAACGGGTCATCCTCGGGCTGCGCGACGCCGAGGCCCGGCAGCGTGCCGAGCGCGACCAGGCGACGGTGCTGTCGACGGTGGCGCACGAGCTGCGGGCCCCCCTGACGTCGGTCACGGGTTTCACGAGCAGCCTGCTCCGGCGCTGGGACCGCTTCAGCGACGAACAGAAGCGCCTCATGATCGAGACCATCGAGGCCGACGCGACGCGCCTGACGCGCCTGATCACCGAGCTGCTCGACATCTCGCGCCTCGACTCGGACAGCCTCAACCTCCGGCTGGGTCCCGTCGACCTGCATGCCCTGCTGACGACGCACGTCGTCCGCTACGAGCTGGGTCGCTCGACAGGCACGGTCGACCTGCGGCTGGGGGAGGCGGCCCGCGAGCGGGGACTGCCGCAGATGTGGGCCGACACCGACCGGCTCGAGCAGATCTTCTTCAACCTCATCGAGAACGGTCTGCTGCACGGCGCCGGCAAGGTCACGGTGACGCTCGACCGCGGTGGCGCCCTCGGTGACGCGCCCGAGTCGGTGGTTGTGGAGATCGACGACGAGGGTGACGGCATACCCCCCTCCGACCGCGAGAAGATCTTCGGCCGCTTCTGGCACGGTCCCTCGAACGCGAGCACGGGTCTGGGCCTCTACGTCGTCCGGGGGCTCGTCGAGGCCCACGGGGGCACGGTGCTCGTCACCGACCGCGACGGGGGCGGCGCGCGCTTCGTCGTGACCCTGCCCGCCGGCCTGCCGGATGTCGTCGGCAGCTGACCCATCCACGGGACGGTCGGCGGCCCGTTTCGCTGCCGCCCCTAGACTGGGCAACCGCACGACAGCCACCCCGACAGCCACCCCGACAGCCACCGAGAAACCGAGCGAGAGCAGCGAACGCACGCCGATGTCCGGACCCAACACGAACTACGACCCCGTCGAGGTCTCCGCGCTCGACCCGGCGAACGTCGACGCAGCGGTGCAGGACGCGCTCACGGCGATCGCCGCAGCGGCGTCCCTCGACGACCTCAAGGCCGTCCGCATCGCGCACCAGGGGGAGAAGAGCCCGCTGGCCCTCGCGAACCGTGAGATCGGTGCGCTGCCGCCGAGCGCCAAGGCCGAGGCCGGCAAGCGCGTCGGCCAAGCGCGTGGCCGCGTCGGGCAGGCCCTGACGGCTCGCCAGGCCGAGCTCGAGGCCGAGCGCGACGAGCGCATCCTCGTCGAGGAGCGCGTCGACGTCACCGTCCCGGCGCTGCGTCGTCAGCTCGGCGCCCGCCACCCCATCGAGCTGGTCGCGCAGCGCCTCGTCGACGCCTTCGTCGGGATGGGCTGGGAGGTCGCGGAGGGTCCGGAGCTCGAGAGCGAGTGGCTCAACTTCGACGCGCTCAACCTGGGGCCCGACCATCCTGCGCGGCAGATGCAGGACACCTTCTTCCTCGACCCCGTCGACTCGGGCCTCGTGCTGCGCACGCAGACCTCGCCGGTCCAGATCCGGACGATGCTCGAGAAGGAGCCGCCGATCTACATCGTGGCGCCGGGCAAGGTCTTCCGCACCGACGACCTCGACGCGACGCACACCCCGGTCTTCCACCAGATCGAGTGCCTCGCCATCGACAAGGGCCTGACGATGGCCCACCTGCGCGGCGCGCTCGACGCGTTCGTCCGCATCATGTTCGGCGAGGAGACGCGCACCCGCGTCCGGGCCAACTACTTCCCGTTCACCGAGCCGAGCATGGAGACCGACTTCCTCTGCTTCGCCTGCCACGGCGAGGAGACCTGGGGGAGCGCCGAGCCGTGCCGCACGTGCGGCGGCTCGGGCTGGATCGAGCTCGGAGGCTCCGGCATGGTCAACCGCAAGGTGCTGCGCACGTGCGGCATCGACCCCGACGTCTACTCCGGTTTCGCGTTCGGGCTCGGCATCGAGCGGGCGCTCCAGCTGCGCCACGGGGTCCAGGGGATGCACGAGATCGTCGAGGGCGACGTCCGCTTCTCGCAGCAGTTCGGGATGGGGGTCTGACATGCGTATGCCGCTCAGCTGGCTCGCCGAGTACACCGACCTCGCGCCCGGGGCCCGGGGCGCCGATGTGGCCGCCAGCCTCGTGCGCGTGGGGCTCGAGGAGGAGGACCTCCACGGTGGCGACATCACGGGTCCGCTCGTCGTGGGCCGCGTCCTGTCCTTCGAGCTCGAGCCGCAGAAGAACGGCAAGACGATCCGCTGGTGCACCGTCGACGTCGGCCAGAACGGCCAGATGCTGACCGAGGGCAAGCACCAGGAGATCGTCTGCGGCGCCCACAACTTCGAGGTCGGTGACCTCGTCGTCTGCGTCCTGCCCGGCGCCGTGCTGCCCGGAGGGTTCGAGATCGCCGCACGCAAGACGTACGGCCACGTCTCCAACGGGATGATCTGCGCCGAGGACGAGATCGGTCTCGGTCATGACCACGAGGGCATCATCGTCCTGCGCCGCCTGCTCGGCGACGAGAAGGCCGCCACGGTCCAGCCCGGCGACGACGCGATCGCCCTGCTCGGGCTCGGTGAGGAGACCGTCGAGACCAACGTGACGCCCGACCGTGGCTACTGCTTCTCGGTCCGCGGCCTGGCCCGCGAGTACTGGCACGCCCAAGGCAGTCCCGAGGGCGGCTACCGCGACCCGGCCGACATCCTGACGCCGCAGCCCAACACGAACGGCTACGCCGTCGAGCTCAAGGACGAGTCTCCGATCGAGGGCAACGACGGGTGCGACCGCTACGTCGCGCGGATCGTGCGGGGCATCGACCCGACGCGGCCGTCGCCGGCGTGGATGAGCAAGCGCCTGACGCAGATGGGCATGCGTCCCATCTCGCTCGCCGTCGACGTCACCAACTACGTCATGCTCGCCCTCGGTCAGCCGCTCCACGCCTTCGACGTCGACCGGCTGTCCGGCTCGATCGTCGTGCGACGGGCCCGCGGTGGCGAGAAGCTCACGACGCTCGACGACGTCGAGCGCACCCTGCACCCCGACGACCTGCTCATCACCGACGGCGGCGAGCAGCCGCTCGCCATCGCCGGCGTCATGGGCGGTGCGTCCTCGGAGGTGTCCGACTCGACGACCGACGTCCTCATCGAGGCCGCGCACTTCGACCCGACGACCGTGGCGCGTTCGTCGCGCCGGCACCGCCTCATCACGGAGGCGTCCAAGCGCTTCGAGCGCGGCGTCGACCCGAAGGTCACCGCGGCCGCCGCGCAGCTCGCCGTCGACCTGCTCGTCGAGCACGGTGGCGGCACCGTCGACGACGGCGTGACCGACGTCGACCGGACGACGGAGCGCACGGCATACCTCCTCGACGTCACCGAGCCCGCGCGCATCGTGGGCGTGGACTACCCCCGTGAGCGCGTCGTCGGCATCCTGCGTGACCTCGGCTGCCGGGTCGACGAGGCCGGCGAGGGCACCGACGACACGCACGTGCTCGTGACCCCGCCGTCCTGGCGTCCCGACCTCGTCGACGCGCCCGACTACGCCGAGGAGGTCGCGCGGATCGACGGCTACAACAACATCCCGTCGATCACGCCGACCCCGAGCGACGGCCGCGGCCTGACCCACGAGCAGAAGGCGCGCCGGGTCGTCGCCGACGCGCTGGCCGGGGCCGGGCTGACCGAGGTCCTCAGCTACCCGTTCGTGTCGGAGGATCTCGCCGACCAGCTCATGCTGCCCGCCGACGACGACCGTCGTCACGCGGTCCGGCTGGCCAACCCGCTGTCCGAGGAGAGGCCGCTGCTGCGCACGTCGATCCTCGCGAGCCTCGTCGACACGCTGCGGCGCAACGTCGCGCGCGGCCACAAGGACGTCGCGATCTACGAGATCGGTCTCGTCTTCCGTCCGGGCGGTGCGCTCGGCACGGCGCCGATCCCGGGCGTGGCCTCTCGACCCGACGCCGACACCCTCGAGCAGCTGTATGCCGCAGTGCCCGCCCAGCCGCGCCGCGCCGGCATCCTCGCGACCGGCCAGGCCGAGCAGGCCGGGTGGTGGGGCCCCGGCCGGGCTGCCGACTGGAGCGACATGGTCGCCGCCGTGCAGACCGTGGCCGCCGCCCTCGCGGTCCCGGTCGTCGTCGCCAACGACCCCGGCCACGCCCCGTGGCACCCGGGACGGTGCGCGCGGATCACGCTCGCCGACGGCACGCTCGTCGGGCACGCGGGCGAGCTGCACCCCAAGGTCGTCGCGGCCCTCGACCTGCCGCCGCGCACCGTGGCGGCGGAGTTCGACGTCGACGTGCTCGTCGCCGCGAGCGCGGAACCGGTCCAGGCCCGCGCGTTCTCGACCTTCCCGCCGGCGATGACCGACATCGCGCTGCTCGTCGCGTCCGACGTGGCCGCTGCCGACGTCGAGGCCGCCCTGCGCTCCGGCGCGGGGGAGTCGCTCGAGTCGGTCGTCCTCTTCGACGTCTACGAGGGCGAGCGCATCGAGGCGGGGCACCGGTCCCTGGCCTACCGCCTCACCTTCCGGGCGCCGGACCGGACCCTGACGACCGACGAGGTCAACGGTTTCCGCGACGCAGCGGTGGCAGCCGCGGCAGCGGCGACGGGGGCCGTGCAGCGCTGATCCCTGAATGCACGAATATGCATTGGCGTGTATAGTCATGCATTGTGATCAGGGCAGCAGTGGCGGGGGCGAGCGGCTACGCCGGAGGAGAGATCCTCCGGCTGCTGCTCGCCCACCCGCAGTTCGAGGTCGGTGCCGTCACGGCGGCCAGCAGTGCGGGTGAACGACTCGGGGGCGTCCACCCGCACCTGGTCCCGCTCGCGGACCGCGTCATCGAGCCGACCACCGTCGACACCCTGGCCGGCCACGACGTCGTCTTCCTCGCCCTGCCGCACGGGCACTCCGGCGCGCTCGCCGCGCAGCTGCCCGACTCGGTCGTCGTCATCGACTGCGGGGCCGACTTCCGCCTCGAGTCCGAGACGGCCTGGACCACCTTCTACGACACGGCGTATGCCGGCTCGTGGCCCTACGGACTGCCCGAGCTCCCCGGGCCGGCGGGCTCGGTGCAGCGCGAGCGGCTCGCCGGCGCGCGCCGCATCGCGGTGCCCGGGTGCTACCCGACGGGCATCTCGCTCGCACTCGCGCCCGGCTTCGCGGCCGGACTGCTCGAGGCCCAGGACGTCGTCGTCGTGGCAGCCTCCGGCACGTCCGGGGCGGGCAGGTCCCTCAAGCCCCACCTGCTGGGCAGCGAGGTGATGGGCTCGATGTCGCCCTACGGCGTCGGCGGCGGCCACCGGCACACGCCCGAGATCGAGCAGAACCTCTCGCGCGCAGCGGGGGAGCCCGTCACGGTCTCGTTCACGCCGACCCTGGCGCCGATGCCCCGCGGCATCCTTGCCACCTGCACGGCGCGTCTGCGTCCCGGCACCGACCCGGCGACCGTGCGCGCCGCCTGGGAGAGGGCCTACGCCGACGAGCCCTTCGTGCACGTGCTGCCCGTGGGTTCGTGGCCTGCGACGGCCTCGGTCGTCGGGAGCAACCACGTGCAGCTCCAGGCCGCCGTCGACGAGCGGCTCGGCCGGGTCGTCGTCGTGTCGGCCATCGACAACCTCACCAAGGGCACCGCCGGTGCAGCCGTGCAGTGCGCCAACCTCGCCCTGGGCCTCGAGGAGACCCTCGGCCTCCCGATCGCAGGAGTCGCCCCGTGAGCGCTCGTCCGACCGTCCAGCTCCCCGCCGGCTTCCGGGCGTCCGGCGTCACCGCCGGGCTCAAGACGAGCGGCACCCCCGACCTCGCCCTCGTCGTCAACGACGGCCCCGACCACCATGCCGCGGCGGTCTTCACGACCAACCGCGTCGAGGCGGCCCCGGTGACGTGGTCCCGCCAGGTCGTCGCCGACGGCAGGGTCGACGCCGTCGTCCTCAACTCCGGGGGAGCCAACGCCTGCACCGGAGCCCAGGGCTTCCTCGACACGCACCGCACGGCGGAGCACGTCGCCGACGTCCTCGGCGTCTCGGCCGGTGACGTCGTCGTCTGCTCGACGGGTCTCATCGGCGAGCTGCTGCCGATGGACAAGATCACCTCCGGTGTCAACGCAGCGGCGGCAGCGCTCTCCCCGGAGGGCCACGAGGCCGCGGCGGTCGCGATCAAGACGACCGACACGGTGCACAAGGTGGCCGGGCACGCCGGCGCGGGATGGTCGGTCTCCGGCATGGCCAAGGGCGCGGGCATGCTCGCCCCGGCCCTCGCGACGATGCTCGTCGTCCTGACCACGGACGCCGTCGTCGACCCGGCTGCCCTCACTGCCGCACTGCGGGCAGCGACAGCCGTCTCGTTCGACCGCATCGACTCCGACGCATGCATGTCGACCAACGACACGGTCGTCGTGCTGGCCTCAGGTGCCTCCGGCGTGACCGTCGACCGGGGCGGCCTGACGGAGGCGCTGACCGCCGTCTGCTCCGACCTCGCGCGCCAGCTCATCGCCGACGCGGAGGGTGCCGCCCACGACATCGCCATCGAGGTGGCCGGCGCGGCGAGCGTCGACGACGCCCTCGAGGTGGCCCGCGCCGTGGCCCGCAACAACCTCTTCAAGTGCGCGATCTTCGGCAACGACCCCAACTGGGGACGCGTCCTGGCGGCCGTCGGCACGACCCGGGCCGCCTTCGAGCCAGCAGCCCTGGACGTGACGATGAACGGCGTCCAGGTGTGCCGCTCCGGCGGGGTCGGCGAGGACCGGGCCCTCGTGGACCTCACGGCGCGAGAGGTGCACGTCCTCGTCGACCTGCACGCCGGCGCGGATTCGGCCACCGTCTGGACCAACGACCTGACCCATGACTACGTCCACGAGAACTCGGCCTACAGCACATGAGCGACATCACCGAACCGTCCCCGACGGGCTTCCCCCCGTCCTTCCCGTCAGCCGGTGACCCACCCGCCAACGTGCGCGGGCTCATCGACGCGGCCGCGATCCGCGTCGCCGCCGGCAAGGCCTCGACGCTCGTTGAGGCGTTGCCGTGGCTCGAGCGCTTTCGCGGCGCCCTCGTCGTCGTCAAGTACGGCGGCAACGCCATGGTCGACGACGCCCTCAAGGCCGCCTTCGCCGAGGACGTCGCCTTCCTTCGGTATGCCGGACTGCGGCCCGTCGTCGTGCACGGCGGCGGCCCGCAGATCAAGGCGATGCTCGAGCGGGTGGGCATCGAGAGCGAGTTCAAGGGCGGGCTCCGCGTGACGACGCCCGAGGCCATGGACGTCGTGCGCATGGTGCTGACCGGCCAGGTCGGGCGCGAGCTCGTCGGCCTGCTCAACCAGCACGGGCCCATCGCCGTGGGGCTGTCGGGCGAGGACGCGGCCCTGCTCGGCGCCCGGCGCCGCGGCACCGTCGTCGACGGCGAGGAGATCGACCTCGGCCTCGTCGGTGACGTCGAGAGCGTCAACCCCTCGGCCATCCTCGACATCCTCGACGCGGGCCGTGTGCCGGTCGTCTCCACCGTCGCGCCCGACCTCGACGTCGACGGCCAGGTCCTCAACGTCAACGCCGACACCGCAGCCGCCGCGATCGCCGTCGCGCTCGGCGCCGAGAAGCTCGTCGTGCTCACCGACGTCGAGGGGATCTACGCCGACTGGCCCGATCGTCGCTCCCTGCTCTCCACGATCACCGTCAGCGCAGCCCGCGAGCTGCTCACCCGGGTCGACCACGGCATGGTGCCCAAGCTCGAGGCGTGCATCCGGGCCGTCGAAGGGGGCGTGCCGCAGACGCACGTGGTCGACGGCCGCAAGCCCCACTCGATCCTGCTGGAGATCTTCACCGACGAGGGGATCGGCACCATGGTGCTGCCCGACATCACCGGTTCCAAGCCGGTCCCGGCCCCCACGCCAACCGCCGCCCCGACCGCGACACCCGAGGAGAACCCATGACCGTGGGCAGTGATCTGCTGGGGCGCTACGCCAGCGCGATGGTCCAGGTCTTCGGCACACCGCAGCTGGTCCTCGCCTCGGGTCATGGCTGCTGGGTCACCGACGTCGACGGCAAGCGCTACCTCGACCTGCTGTCCGGCATCGCCGTCAACGCGCTCGGCCACGGTCACCCCGCGCTCGTGCAGGCGGTCGCCAAGCAGGCCGAGTCGGCGATCCACGTCTCCAACTTCTTCACCTCGGAGCCGGCGATCACCCTCGCCGAGCGGCTGTTGTCGATCGCGGCGGCCCCGAGCGGGTCGGGCGTCTTCTTCGCCAACTCGGGGACGGAGGCGACCGAGGCCGCGATCAAGCTCTCGCGGCGCACCGGGCGCACGCGCATCGTGGCCCTGCAGGGCTCCTTCCACGGGCGCTCCACGGGCGCCCTCGCCCTGACCCACAAGGCCGCCTACCGCGAGCCCTTCGAGCCGCTGATCCCCGAGGTCGTCTTCGTCCCACCGAACGACGCCGATGCGCTCCGTGCCGCCGTCGACGACACGACGGCGGCCCTCTTCGTCGAGCCGATCCAGGGCGAGGCCGGCGTGCGCGAGCTGTCGTCCGACTACCTGCGTCTGGCCCGGGAGCTGACGGGCGCCCACGGCGCGCTGCTCGTCGTCGACGAGATCCAGACCGGGATCGGTCGCACCGGCGACTGGTTCGCCCACCAGGCCTCGGGCATCGTGCCGGACGCGATGACCCTCGCCAAGGGTCTCGGCGGCGGGGTCCCGATCGGTGCCCTCGTGACGTTCGGTTCCGACGTCACGGCCATGCTGACCGCGGGCCAGCACGGCACGACGTTCGGCGGCAACCCCCTCGCGTGCGCCGCCGGGCTCGCCGTCCTCGACACCATCGAGCGCGATCACCTGCTCGAGCACGCGCGGCACGTCGGCGCCCTGCTCGACCACGTCGACAGCGAAGGCGTGGTCAGCACGCGGGGTCGCGGGCTGCTGCGCGCGATCGAGCTGGACGGCATACCTGCTCCTGTGGTCATGGCGGCCGCTCGCGATGCCGGCTTCATCGTCAATGCGGTGACGCCGACAGCCCTTCGTCTCGCGCCGCCGCTCGTCATCACCGAGGAAGAGCTCCAGGGCTTCCTCGACGCGCTGCCGGCGATCCTCGACGCTGCCCGCGCGACGGGGGAGGCGACGCCGTGAGCCGCACCCAGCGCCAGCGGCGCATCGTCGAGCTGCTCGGGTCCCACGAGGTGCACAGCCAGGGTGAGCTCTCCGACCTGCTCGTCGCCGAGGGCACCGAGGTGACGCAGGCGACCCTCTCGCGCGACCTCGTCGAGCTCGGCGCGGTCAAGGTGCGGCGCGGACGCGCCCTCGTGTATGCCGTCCCGGGCGAGGGCGGTGAGGTGGCCGCCGTCGGCTCGATCGGCGACGCAGCCTCGGCCCGGCTGCGACGCACGTGCGAGGAGCTGCTCGTGTCAGCAGCCGCCGCGGTCAACGTCGTGGTGCTGCGCACGCCACCGGGGGCTGCCAACTACCTCGCCTCGGCGATCGACCAGGCCCGCGACCCCGAGGTGGTCGGCACCATCGCGGGCGACGACACGATCCTGCTCGTCGCCGGCAGCGCCGAGCAGGCGGCCGCGGTGGCCGAACGTCTCCAGTCCCTCGCCGGCACGCGAGACTGAACCCACCTCGGCGGCACCCGCTGCAGCCGACACCGGACACCATGCCGACCCACGCTGATCACCCACGAGGAGAACCCGCGATGACCGATCCCACCCGCACGAGCGCCGCCGACGGCAGCGAGGGCGCCCCGGGCGCCCCGGCCGCCCGAGTGAGCCTCTGGGGCGGACGCTTCGCCGGCGGTCCCGACCAGGCGCTTGCCGCACTGTCGAAGAGCACCCACTTCGACTGGCGTCTCGCACCACACGACATCGCCGGCTCGCGCGCCCACGCCCGAGTCCTCCACGCCGCGGGCCTGCTCTCCGAGGAACACCTCGCTGGGATGATCGAGGGCCTCGACCGCCTCGAGGCCGACGTCCTCTCCGGAGCGTTCACGCCCGCCGAGGACGACGAGGACGTCCACACGGCGCTCGAGCGTGGCCTCATCGAGCGGGTCGGCACCGACCTCGGCGGTCGCCTGCGCGCCGGCCGCTCGCGCAACGACCAGGTCGCGACGCTCTTCCGGATGTACCTCCGCGAGCACGCGCGCGTCGTGGGCGGTCTCGTGCTGGATGTCGTCGATGCCCTTGTCGCCCAGGCAGATCGACACCTCGGGGTCGCGATGCCGGGGCGCACCCACCTCCAGCACGCGCAGCCCGTCCTGCTCTCGCACCACCTGCTCGCCCACGCGTGGGCACTGCTGCGCGACGTCGACCGACTGCGCGACTGGGACGAGCGCGCGAACGCGTCGCCCTACGGCTCCGGCGCGCTTGCCGGCTCGTCGCTCGGTCTCGACCCGGAGGCCGTCGCGCACGACCTCGGTTTCGCCCATGCGGTGGAGAACTCCATCGACGGCACCGCCTCGCGCGACTTCGTCGCGGAGTTCTCGTTCGTGTCCGCCATGACGGCCGTCGACATCTCGCGCATCGCCGAGGAGGTCGTGCTGTGGGCGACGAAGGAGTTCTCGTTCGTCACGCTGCACGACTCCTACTCGACGGGGTCGAGCATCATGCCGCAGAAGAAGAACCCCGACGTGGCGGAGCTCGCGCGTGGCAAGGCCGGTCGCCTCGTCGGTGACCTCGCCGGTCTGCTCACGACGCTCAAGGCCCTGCCACTGGCCTACAACCGCGACCTCCAGGAGGACAAGGAGCCGGTCTTCGACGCCGTGGACACCCTCGAGGTGCTCCTACCGGCGTTCTCGGGCATGGTCGGCACGCTGACCTTCAACACCGAGAGGCTCGAGTCGCTGGCGCCGCAGGGCTTCGCTCTCGCCACTGACATCGCGGAATGGCTGGTGCGGCAAGGGGTTCCGTTCCGAGTCGCCCACGAGGTCGCCGGCGCCTGCGTCCGCGAGTGCGAGCCGCGCGGCATCGAGCTGTGGGATCTGACCGACGAGGACTTCGCGCACATCAGCGAGCACCTGACGCCCGAGGTGCGGTCCGTGCTGTCCGTCGAAGGGTCCCTGGCGTCACGGGACGCTGTCGGCGGCACCGCCCCGGCCCGGGTCAGCGAGCAGCTCGCGGCTGCCCGCGACCGTCTCGCCGCCGCCCGCGGCTGGACGTCGGCGGCTGTCTGACGGGGCGGTTAGCGTGTCGTCGGTGAACCCCGTCGAGACCCGGCTGTCCCGCGAGTTCTTCGCCCGCCCGTCCGTCGAGGTCGCGCCCGACCTGCTCGGGCGCCACCTGTCGTTCGGTGGGGTCGTGCTGCGCCTGACCGAGCTGGAGGCGTATGCCGGTGAGGTCGATCCCGGGTCGCACGCCTTCCGGGGGGAGACGCCGCGGACCCGGCCGATGTTCGGGCCTCCCGGCTTCACCTACGTCTACTTCACCTACGGGCACCACTGGTGCGTCAACCTCGTCGTCGGCGAGGAGGGGTCGGCCTCGGCGGTGCTCGTGCGTGCCGGAGAGGTCGTGGCCGGCGGCGACCTCGTCCGGGCGCGTCGTGGGCCCGTGCGTGAGAGGGACTGGGCACGCGGCCCGGGCCGGCTCGGGCAGGCGCTCGCCATGACCAAGGAGCACACCGGTCGGGACTTCTGCCGCCCCCCGCTCGGCGAGCCCATCGACCTCGTCGTGTCCCAGGGCGACCCGGCCCCGCCGGAGCGCGTGCGCGTCGGTCCTCGGGTCGGTGTCAGCGGACCCGGGGGTGACGGGACGGCCTACCCGTGGCGCTTCTGGGTCGAGGGCGAGCCGAGCGTGTCGACCTACCGTCCGGGAGTCGTGCGCCGCCGGAGGTGATGCCCGCCATGCGGGACCGGGAGGTACTCGTTGGCCCGCGCGCGACGGCATACGGCAGGCTGTGTCCGGGTGGGCAGGGAGCCCGCTGGACCGAAAGGACACCGATACCCGTGACCGACATCTTCGACGAGCTGCAGTGGCGTGGCCTGGTGGCACAGACCACCGACGAGGCGGCGCTGCGCGAGGCACTCGCCGAGGGGCCGATCACGCTGTATTGCGGCTTCGACCCGAGCGCCCCCTCGCTGCACTTCGGCAACTTCGTCCAGCTGTCCGTCATGCGCCGCATGCAGGCTGCCGGGCACCGGGTGATCTGTCTGGTGGGCGGGTCGACGGGGCTCATCGGCGACCCGAAACCTGATGCCGAGCGCGTGCTGCAGGACAAGGACACCATCGCGACGGCAGTGAGCCGCATCCAGCAGCTCGTCGGGCCGCTGCTCGACTTCGAGGGCGACAACGCGGCCGTGCTCGTCAACAACCTGGACTGGACGGCCCCGCTGAGCGCGCTCGACTTCCTGCGCGACGTCGGCCGGCACTTCCGCGTCAACCAGATGATCCGGAAGGAGGCCGTCGCTCGTCGCCTCGAGAGCGACCAGGGCATCTCCTACACCGAGTTCAGCTACCAGATGCTCCAGGCGCTCGACTACCTCGAGCTCTACCGGAGCCGTGGCTGCACGCTGCAGATCGGGGGCAGCGACCAGTGGGGCAACATCACCGCCGGCGTCGACCTGGTGCACCGGGTCGAGGGCAGGTCGGTGCACGCGCTCGCGACGCCGCTGCTCGTCGACTCGACGGGGCGCAAGTTCGGCAAGTCGGAGGGCAACGCCGTCTGGCTCAGCGCTGACATGACGAGCCCGTACGTCTTCTACCAGTACTTCCTCAACGTGGAGGATGCCTCCGTCGTCAGCATGCTCAAGGCGCTGTCGGACCGGACGCGCGAGGAGATCCTCGAGCTCGAGCGGCAGGTGGCCGAGGAGCCGTTCCGTCGGGCGGCTCAGAAGGCCTTGGCGGCCGACGTCACCACGCTCGTGCACGGTGCCGACGCGACGGCGTCGGTCCAGGCCGCCTCGGAGGCGTTGTTCGGCAAGGGGGACCTCGGTGGGCTCGACGCCGAGACCCTCGGTGACGCGACGTCCGAGCTCCCGGGGGCCCAGGTGCCCGTCGGGACGTCCGTCGTGGATGCCCTCGTGGCGGTCGGACTCGTCGACTCCCGCAACAGCGCGAGGCGTGCGATCGGCGAGGGCGGAGCGTCCCTCAACAACGTGAAGCTGACCGATCCCGAGCGGGTGCTCGGCGAGGAGGACTTCCTGCACGGCACGGTCGCTGTCATCAAGCGTGGCCGCCGCAACCTGGCGGCCGCGCGACGTGCGTGAGTCGCGCCGGCCCGGACGTGGCACACGGCCGTTGTAGAGCGAAAGTCGGCGTCTGAAGCGGCGGATCCCGTTGCAGGACAACGGGCTCCGCCGCTTCTCGCGGTCACCGGGGTGCAGGGGAAGGCGGATTTGTGTTTCTCCGGAGGGCCGGGTTAATGTTCTCTTCGTCAGCCCGACAGGGAGGAACGGACGCCACCGCGGAGCGAGTCATCGCGAGCGAAGTTGGCCGGTCCCGGGGTTGGCGAGATGGTCCGAGGCGCCTGACGGAGTCGGGTAGCCTCGGAGTGCAGGAACCGCTCGTTCCGAGCTGGTCGCCTGGGTCGCCCCGATGGGGCGGACCGCGGTTTGACTGGCCAGGGTGCGGCGGGTAAGTTTGAAGGGTTGCCCCGGAGGCCTCCTCGTTGAGGTGGTTGATGGTGTGTGTCCGATTCTTGAGAACTCAACAGCGTGTCAAAAATCGATGCCAATTACCTCGTCCCGGGGTCTGGCTCGGATTCATCCATGAGGGTGGTCTGGGTTGGTTTCGGGCGAATTATCCTTTGGTTGAATCGAACTTCTAGCTTTTTTGAGCTGGTGGTTCGGCTTCAGTCAGGTTTTCGAGCCCTTCAGGGGTTCAAAGTTTGCTCATCTCCTTTTCGGGGGTGGGTGTTTGAACATCAACGGAGAGTTTGATCCTGGCTCAGGACGAACGCTGGCGGCGTGCTTAACACATGCAAGTCGAACGGTGACGATGAGAGCTTGCTCTTGTTTGATCAGTGGCGAACGGGTGAGTAACACGTGAGTAACCTGCCCCAGACTCTGGGATAACCCCGGGAAACCGGAGCTAATACCGGATATGACGCCAACGGGCATCCGTATGGTGTGGAAAGTTTTTCGGTCTGGGATGGACTCGCGGCCTATCAGCTTGTTGGTGAGGTAGTGGCTCACCAAGGCGACGACGGGTAGCCGGCCTGAGAGGGCGACCGGCCACACTGGGACTGAGACACGGCC